>JAFZXF010000098.1 GCA_017616915.1 Bacteroidaceae bacterium | reverse complement strand
GCAGATGCAGGCCTACATTGTCTACGATGAGCCCAACTTCAAGGTGAAGGTCGGCGACTTCCGCACCCGCCTCGAAGCCTACGCTTTCCTTCAGGAAATCAAAGATGTATACAAAGGTTACATCATAAAGGACAACATCTATGCTGAGCCGCCGCAACAGCTCGACTTTGCCCCCGACGACCTGGAATCAGGAGAGGAAGAATGAGGCCGCCATGCCGTCGGCATGAAGAAGTCCCTCTCTGGTAGGTTGATAGGAATTGTTAATTATTGAAATCCAACCACAATTGACATAAGGTTGCATCAAACGATGCAGCCTTTTTTTATGCTCCTCGGGAATAGCAGCAAAAGAGAGCCCGCGGGTGGTACGCAGCGAAGTCATCACCAACTCATTGAAAGCATCGACCTCTGAAAGCTCTTCTTCTTCAAAGGTACCATCGGGTTTATTCCACCGGCGCTTTCCGCCGTGGGCGACTGAAGTAGAGCCACCATCGGAAAGAGTGAAGCTGTGAGCTCCCGGACCAAGCCCCAAATAAGGGATGCGGTTCCAGTAGCGGCTGTTGTGTCGTGAATAGAACCCCGGACGAGCGAAGTTAGAGACCTCATACTGAACAAATCCATTCTCCTCCAACAGCTTGCAAATTAGTTCATACTGCCTCACCACCTCGTCCTCGTCGGGCAGTATCACCCTCCCCTGCTCTACATGGACAGCCAGCGCAGTGCCGGGTTCCACCGTCAAAGCGTAGGCCGAGACATGTTTGATCAGGTCAGAGGTATGAGATATGAGGTATGAAAAATCGCCTCCGACCTCCGACTTCCGACCTCCGACCTCAGGAAGGCCATAGATAAAATCCACACTAATATTATGGAAGCCTACGTCATAGGCATTCTCCACGGCAGCGATAGCCTGCGCCGCCGTATGGCGACGGCCGATAAGTCTCAACACCTGGTCATCAAGGATCTGAATGCCTATACTTAAGCGATTTATAAGCCCCAAATTCTTAAGTCCCTGCAGGTAGTCGGGAGTCAAATCTTCAGGGTTTGATTCCAGCGTCACCTCCTCGACCTGCGAGAGGTCAAAATTCTCATGCAAAGCCCTCATAATACGATTCAACTCGTTCAACGGCAAAATACTGGGAGTTCCGCCACCAAAGTATATAGTCTTGATGGGATGTGCCTGTTCTCCGCGCCGTTGACTCATCTCATCCACGAGTGCGTCAACATAGTGAGACACAGCACACTGCGTCTCTACAGACGTAACCACTGGCTTCGAATAGAAAGCGCAATAGGTACACTTGCGGTGACAGAAAGGAACATGAATATATATCACCTCATACCTCCGACTTCTTACCTCCTACCTCTCCAAGAGTTGGTCGGCGGCGGCATAGGGGCTAATCTTGTTTTCAAGGATTTCCTTGCTCAACTGCTCGATGCGCTCTTCGATGCCGGGGGTGCTGTAGAAACGTTCGCGGAGGCCGTTCTCGATGGCCTCCGTCATGATGCGCAGGTTCTGCTGCTGGCGTTTCTGATAGAAATAGCCATTGCCCTTGGTGAAGGTGACATAGTCCATCACCGAGTTCCAAAGTTCCTCGATGCCCTCCTTGGTATAGGCCGAACAGAGGGTCACCTTGACGGTCCAGCCGCTCTCGGGCATGGGGAAGAGGTGCAGGGCGTTGCGGAACTGCGCCGCCGAGAGCTCGGAGCGCTGCCGGTCAAGTTCGCACTTGTTGATGGATATCATGTCGGCCATCTCCATGATGCCGCGTTTGATGCCCTGGAGCTCATCGCCGGTATTGGCCAACTGAAGCAGCAGGAAGAAGTCGACCATCGAATGGGCGGCCACCTCGCTCTGGCCAACACCCACAGTCTCAACAATTACCACATCGAAGCCAGCCGCCTCGCAGAGGGTGATAATCTCGCGTGTCTTACGCGCTACACCGCCCAACGAGCCCGCCGAGGGGCTGGGACGGATGAAAGCATTGGGATCGACTGAAAGCTCCTCCATGCGGGTCTTGTCACCAAGAATAGAACCGCGCGAACGCTCGCTGCTGGGGTCGATGGCTAGCACAGCCACCTTGTGGTTGTGGGCGGTAAGCATCTTTCCCAAAGCCTCAATGGTGGTGCTCTTGCCGGCACCGGGGACACCCGTGATGCCCAAGCGCACGCTCTTGCCGCTGTAGGGCAGGCAGCGCTCGATGACATCCTGGGCCTTCTTCTGGTGCTCGAAGCGCGAACTCTCCACCAACGTGATGGCACGACTGAGGAGGATGCGGTCTCCATGGAGGATACCGCTCACCAGTTCCTCCACCGAAGGCTCTTTCATTCGTAGGGCTCGCATGCGCTCCACATAGCTATTGCTCACCTGCTCAGGCTGCTTCACACCAGGAGCAACGCTCAAGGCTGTTTCGTATTCAAAGTTACTGTAAAGATGCTTGTCGTCCATAATTATATATTAACGCCAATCACATAGAATTATTGTAAAAAAGAAATAAAAAAAGGACAAAACCTTTCGATTTCGTCCTTTTCTGTAGCGGGAATCAGACTTGAACTGATGACCTCCGGGTTATGAATCCAGCGCTCTAACCAGCTGAGCTATCCCGCCAACTCTTGCGTTTTTTT
>JAFZXF010000097.1 GCA_017616915.1 Bacteroidaceae bacterium | reverse complement strand
GTGTAACCCTCCTTGGTGGGATGTTCGGGTGCGGTGATTGAGTCGCCCATCGTCACGGTGGTCTGGCTGATAATCTCGCCGTCCAAACGGAAGGTGAGCGTTGGCTGCGGAGCATCGAGAGTCACTATACCGTCAACCACCCATATGGGTGTATAGGCATCGATGTCGAGATCGGTGAGATATCCACCTTCTATGACATATTTCTTCACAACGCCCCATCCCACGTAGCCTGTCTGGTTAGCGCCCAGATGCAGGCGATAGGCTCCGTCGGGCAGATCGGTGGGCAGTTCGCCGCTGTAGTCGTCTACGCGGGCAAAGTAGCTGTATTGTGGTAAGTTGTTGACCTCCATAGTATTGCCAAATTGGGCTACGGGGTGGTTGTTGATATCGGTGAGCAGCATCTGCATCGTACCGTCGAAGATTTCTTCGCGGGCATTCATCACGTTGCTTGCGTGCAGGGCGAGTTCGCGGTCGCCGGTCTTCTCTACCGTCACTTCTGCGGCGGCAAGTTGAGGTTTGAAGTCTGCCGCCTCGTTTCTGATAGTCAGCCTCACGGGGATCACCATCGGCACCTCGGTCTCGATGTCGCTGCCGGCGTTGCGCACGCAGCATATCACGTCATAAACACCCGACTCCAGACTGGAGGGAACGTCTCTCCTATAGTTGAAGCTGTAGATATAAGAGAATGGTATTTCCTGTGCGGCGTTGAAGAAGAGAGTCTTGTTGCCTTCCGCGTCTCTTAAATACACCATCACGTCGCCGTTGAAGTTTTTGAGGCTGGCGTTGTAGAGATCCCTCACAGTGAACAGCAGGCTCCTGTTGTCGCCGAGGTTCATGTAGCTCTTCTCCAGTTCTATAGTTTTAACGAACAGGCAGTTCTCCATATTGGAGATACCGTTGTCGGGCTGTATTCCCACAATTCCGCTGATGTCACCCGAGAGGGTGTGATCCGCCACTCCGTCGTAGCACAGGTTGGGCATCGTGTAGTATCCATCATATCTTCCCCTCCATCCCCAATTCATATAGTAGGCTGGGGTTCCGTCGGTGCCGAGCTTGTATCCGTGGGTTATAAACATGTGTCCTCCCTGCTTGCTTTGTGCCGACAGCAGTATCGGTCGGCGGCTGTTGAGTTCTGCCATCAGGGCGGCGTTCCACGCTTCTTCGGTCATGCGGTTGCGCTTTATCAGGGCCATGTCCTCATCGTAGTGATAGCGCTCATGCAGCGCAGCCATCACGTCCCTGTGGAAGGAGCCGCTCTCCTCGTCGTAGTCCATGTTTACCGCTACGCCGCAGCCGTAGAGCAGCTCGCTGATAGCCTTCATTTCGTCGTCGGAGTAAGTCGTAGAGGATTCGTAAGTGTCCCTCATGTTATCCCACATAAGCGGATGGCCTCCGAAGTCCCAGCTGAGCTTGAAGCCGTAAGTCTTGGTAGTGTAGCCGTATGCTCCTACGCCTCTTTCGGGGTAGCGGTAGTAGTACATACATTGCGCCATTGCCGTAGCGCCGCACCCGGTGGCTGCCTTGTCGCCCGTTGTGGTATATACCGGGCACATGTCGTTATACGGAGCATACTGCCCCCACAGCGAGAGCATAAAGGGCGCTACTGAGTCGGGCAACTCCGTATTCCCCGGATAGGAGAATTTCTCCAGATCCTCCAGCATCCTCGCCTTTGCGCTTTCCGGCTTTGCTGTCGCTGTGCCCTGAGAGAGCGCCTCGTATTCCTGCGCATACATCTCCAGCCAAGCCTTGACGTTGTCGGGCAGGCTGTCGGTGCAGAAGTTGCCGTTGGTACTGTAGGCCAGCACGGGAGTCATCCTCTCATCGCCCGACACTATGACGAACCCGCCGTCCTTGCCGCCGCTAAACACATAGTACGGTTGCGGCTGCAGCAGTTGCGGGGAGTTGTTGAAACTCTTGCTCTTGGCAACTGAGCCTACGGGCGACTGAGCCACTATACGCAAGATGTCCTCCGTCGTTCGCTGTTGTGCGGAGGAGTTTATCAGTCCGAGCACGGCGAGCATTGCCGGCAGAAAAAGCGTCTTGAAAAATCTCATATTCATTTACTTTATTTTCAATGGTAATATAGGGTGGATTATAATTCAGGGTACAAAAATACAAAAAAAATCAGTTTCGAGCAGAAAAAAAGAGGAAAAATAAGAAAATTTCCTGTTATTAGGAGTAAAACTTAACAAAACAATACCGCCACCGCCGCAATGCGAAGGTGAGAGCGCAGCGGCAATAAGCCCGTCATCCTCTAGATTGGGAATTATCGGTTTACCCCAGTACGATGTTCTCGGACTTTATCTGTTGGCCGAGGAAATGATGGGCGGTAGCATCAAACTTTTCGGAGTTCTCTGTGGTGAGGCAATGCAGTTGGCCTCCGCGAGTGATGCGTGCCGCCATCTCGGGGTGATTGTGGAGATAGGCATCCAGGCTGCTGGCTACCCATGTGCCCTGCGACACGATGGTGACGCCTTGGGGAGCGTACTTTTTTATCTTATCCATCAGCAGGGGATAGTGGGTGCAGGCGAGTATGATGGTGTCGATAGCGGGGTCGCGCTGCATAATCTCGTCAAGCTTCTGCTTAACGAAGTAGTCGGCGCCCGGCTTGTCGTACTCGTGATTTTCGACAAGTGGCACCCACATGGGGCAGTCCTGCCCTGTGACCTGTATGTCGGGATGGAGTTTGCCAATCTCGATGTCGTAGGAGCGTGAGAGGATGGTGCCTGTGGTCGCGAGTATGCCCACATGGCGGGAGCGGGTGATATCGCCGACGGCCTCAGCGGTGGGACGAATCACGCCGAGCACTCTGCGCTCGGGGTCTATGAGCGGCAGGTCGGTCTGCTGGATGGTGCGCAGCGCCTTTGCGGAGGCTGTATTGCATGCGAGGATGACGAGGTGGCATCCGCGCTCAAAGAGGGAGGCTACGGCTTGGCGCGTGTAGCGATATACCACATCAAAAGAGCGCGTACCATAAGGAGCACGCGCATTATCGCCGAGATACAGATAGTCATACTGCGACATAACTGCACGCAGCTCATGCAATATCGTCAATCCTCCGTAGCCGGAGTCAAATACACCTATGGGACCGGCAGTGCTCAATTTTCAACTTTTACCAATTCTTCCTTGGGCAGTGGTTGACCGGCCAGTACTAACTTCACCAGCGGGGTGATATCGATGCCGTCAGCGGGGTTTACATAGGGGCACGCATGTCCTTCGCGGTTAAGGACAAAGGCCAGATTGCGCGTTTTGGCAACGACGGCAATAGCGCTGTCGAGCTTCTGCTCTATGGGACCGATGAGTTCGCTCTCGGCCTTGCGGAGCAGTTTCTCGCTGTCCTCACGAAACTTGATGCCTTGATCCATAGCAACCTGCAGTTCCTTTTGGCGCTTGAGCATTATATCTTCGGGGAAGGACTTCTGGCCCTGTATATACTCAGAGTACATCTTAAAGAACTTGTCCTCGTTGTAGATGGCCTCTTTGTCGTACTGCTCGCGCAGAGTATTCATGGAACTCTGTGCTGTAGCGTACTCGGTCATGCTCTGCAGCACCTCAGTGTAGTTGAGGTAGCCAAAACTGATCTTCTGGGCACGGCTCTGAGTGCTACCTATCAGGAGCATTGCTGCCGTTATGAAAAAGAAAGAAAAGCGTTTCATTATGAGTTAAGGGGTTTAATGTTCAATGGTTCTAAAAGTTTGAAGCAATGGCTTTTGCCGTAGCTTCCATCTCCTCGGGCGACAGAGTGACGTGCTTGCCGCCGAACAACTCGCCTTCCTGATCGATGGGTACGAGGTGGATGTGGGCGTGGTCAACCTCAAGGCCTATTACGGCCTGAGCCACTTTGCGACAGGGGAAGGCGGCCTTGATAGCCTTAGCCACTTGCTTAGCAAAGATCTGCAGACGGCCAATCTCCTCATCGCTGAGGTCAAAGAAGTAGTCTACCTCCCGTTTGGGCACCACGAGGGTGTGGCCGCGCTTGATGGGGTTAATGTCGAGGAAGGCATAGAACTCCTCGTTTTCTGCGCACTTGTAACTGGGAATCTCTCCCTTTACAATCTTGGAAAAGATAGTTGCCATAATGTGACCGATTAAATACTTATACTAAGAACCTCGAGTTCGATTTCACCGCGAGGAATCTTGATTTTCACTACATCGCCCACCTTTTTGCCCAGCAAGCCTTGTGCTATGGGGGTGGTGGAGGATATCTTGCCCTCTTTGAGGTTAGCCTCGGATTCGCTGACGATGGTGTAAGTCATCTTTGTGCCGAGCTTAGTATTCTTCATCTCAACGGTAGAGAGGATCTGCACGGTATCGTTGCTCAGCTTGGAGGTGTCGATGATCTTGGCTTCCATAAGGGCAGCCTTAAGCTTATTGATACGTCCCTCCAGCATAGCCTGAGCCTCCTTGGCCGATTCATACTCGGCATTCTCCGAGAGGTCGCCTTTGTCGCGGGCTTCAGCAATGGCGGCCGAAGCTGCAGGCCGCTCAATTTGTTCCATGTGTTTCAGTTGGGCTACCATTTGTTCATAGCCCTCTTTGGTCATGTATGCCATATTATATGTGTTTTATTCAAAGGTTAAAAAAACAGAGCAGCCCAATGCAATGAGCCGCACTTTGATTTGCGTTTCCACGTTTGTCGGGTGCAAAGGTAGGAATTATTTCTAATACTGCAAAATTTTTTGTCTGAAAATTAGTTTTTAGCGCTGTTATTGCTCTTTGGGACAGCACTTTCGCAGTCGTTAGAACGGATATCCTATTGCAAGATGGAGGGCAAAGCGGTCGGCGAAACGCCCGGTGTTGAAGTAGCCGGTACGTGTAGAGCCGGGATCGTGGAGGGCGACACCGAGGTCGAGTCGCAGCACGAGGAAATCAAGGTCATAGCGCACACCGACACCGGTGCCGAGTGCAAGGTCGGTGAGCAGATGACGCATACGGAAGGTAGCACCTTTGAAGTAGTCGTAGTCGCGTAGCAGCCAGATGTTGCCGGCATCGAGGAAGGTTGCTCCGTAGATGGACCCGAAGAGCGGGAAGCGGAGTTCGACATTGCCTTCGAGTTTGACATCGCCGGTTTGGTCGAGGTAGGACCATTTGTCGTGTGAACTAACGAAGCGACCGGGGCCTATGCGGCGTATAGGGAAGGCGCGGATGCTGTTCGCTCCTCCGCAGTAGAACTGATCGCTGTAGGGAACATAGTCGGAGTTGCCATAAGCCCATGCTATGCCGCCCATGATGCGAGTAACGAGGCGGGTGTTGGTGTTAAGACGCCAATTGTTGTGAAGTTCGCTGGTTACCTTTATATATTGCGCGAAGGGGTTGTTGAAAAGTTTCTTGTCTTTCTCCGAGAAATTGCGGCCACCTATGGCGTATGCTGCTGCGGTGAGAGCTCCTGCCTGCTTGATAGATAACTGCCAAGTGAGCGGGTTGCGATGGTTGCGACTGGAAGTATAGCCATAGGTGTACTGCATGGCGGGTATGAATTTGTCTTCCATGGAGACCATAAGGGCGGGGCTCTCACTGAGAATGGAGTCAAACTGGTAGGTGGTGCGATTGAGCTTGGTGTAGGTGAGCGATAAAGGCGTGAACTCATGACGTGAAGTGCGGTTGCGGCGCCACGAGTAGCTGAGGCTGGTTCCGAAGGAGAGCATATTGAAGTAGCCGGCTCTGTTGAGCAGGTCGGCATAGATGGCAATGGTGGTGGAGGCGGGGAAACGTAGCCGTTGCGGATTCATGCCCGGCACAAGCATGCGAGGGAGGTCAAGTGAAAGCTTTGTGCCTACCTCATAGGAGTTGAAGAGGCCTTTGGTGTGGTAGTCATCGAGATTGGTGGTGGTCCACTCATAGGAGCCGTATATTTTGAAACTTAGCAGCTCGGCTCCCCGGAAGGCATTCTTCTTTTTAAGGGAAAGTGAGAGTCCCGGACCTATGCGTGAGCCGTTTCGCTCGGTAACATTAACTTCGAAGTCGGCGTTGTAGCGGAGGTCAAGGATGGCATTGATGTTGAGGTCAAGAGTGTCCTTGTCTTTGCCGATATCAATCTGGGCAGCCATCCTGCTGGTATCGCGGGGAGTGTAGCTGAGAGATATGTGTGAAAAGATGCCGAGTTCGTTGAGCAGTTCCTGAGTTTTCTCCTGTCCCATGTAGCGGTAGAGTCCGCCGCGGCGGTGAAGGACATTGCGCATTACGGCTTCGGGACGTATGGGAGGCTTGGAACCTGAGTAGGTGTAAGTTCCTTCTGGTATAGGAATAGTGTGGCGAACGGTATCACCGCTTGAGGATAAAACAGTGAGGTTCATCTTACCTATGTACCACTGCCGTTTGACGAGAGGAGGGAGAGTGGGCAAGCATTGCATGCGGAGTTGCACCCTATATGGCCGGAGGATTGTGTCGGCCTTATATGTGGCGAAAGAAGGCTTGTAATAATAGTAGCCGCGGTTGCGTAGCAGGTTGGCGATGCGTGTTTGCTCGTTCTGAAGCGTTGCGGCAGAGAAGGGTGTGTCCTTATGCAGATAACTTTGTTTGCGGGTTGCCTGGATGATGGAGTCGGCATAGTCAGGAAATCCGAGGTATTCAACCGAGTCTATGCGCCAGGCACGACCAGTATGGACGTAGTAGTTCACCTTGGCTTTACGGGAATTGTGGCGATGTGGAGTGACGGTGTAATCCACATGGGAGCGGAAGAATCCGTGATTTCGCAACACGTTTTCTGCGACTTTGGCGCGGGTATCAGGACTTACAGAGGAGATGAGCACAGGCTGGCTGCCGACTATCTTGAAGAGCCAGTGGCCCAGTCCTTTTTCGGACTCTCCCCATGCGTTGTAAGCCCAGAGACCGATGGGAAGGGGTGTGCGCAGGCGTGAACTGCCGAAGAAAGAGTTGTTGGGCGGGTAGGCAATGACACTTTCGATTTCTTCTTCCACAGATTCAAGGGCATCCTCGTCATTGACCTTTGTTGCTTCGACAGAGTCGGGTTGTTGGTCTTGCTTCTGGGAGAGGAGGTTGCCCGACTTCTTGCCTGTAAAAGCATCACGTACATGATGAGCAGCATCGGCGATTGCCACGATGACACCTCCCTCGCGGCGGGCGCTGGCATCCTTGTCCTTGCCTCCCTGATCAACATAGCTTACGGTGCCTATGCCGGTATAGAGAGTCTCACCCTCAGGCAGCTTGCTGGTTGTAGAGCAGGCCGTGAGCAGAAGTGTGAGGACGATAGAGAATAAGAATTTATTTTTCATTTAGAATGTTCTTTTTCTTTCGGAAGATGATTAACTCGCCAAGGTCGTTAGTCTTGCGACGCCATATGTAGCCGGCTCCAGCAGAGGAATAGCTGCCTTCAAAGGGATCGTGAGTGTCGTTGTCGTAGAAGATCTGTATGTAACGTGTGCCGACGCGGTCGAGGCGGTATTCGAGCGAAATGTTGTCAATGAAACTCTGCGAAGAGGAAGTGTTGTCGCTGGCTCCCGTAGAGACCTTGCCGCCAACGATGAAGTTTACGCGGTCGTTCCAGAACTTTTTGGAGAATTGGAAGGTGTAGTCGGTTTGTGTTTCTCCGTCGATGGTGGTGTTGCCTTCTACTCCGAGGCTTATATCAACGGTCTTGAGTGCGTTGCCGGCAATGTTCTTTATCTCGCTCTCAAGGAATGCGTTTAGGGCATTGTTGGCTTTGAATCCTGTTTTGTTGTTGGACGACATATAGAGTCCGGTTGCCAGCATCGTGATTGCCACCTTGTTTTTGTTTTCTGTACTCATAGAGGCAAGCTCGTTCTGCACTTCGGAATCCTCGGGCGCGTCGATAATAAACTCTATACCCATATTAGATAGGGTTCTTGACAGGCGGACTCCAACGTTGAATAATACCATACGGCTCTTCCCGCTGTCGTCAGTAACGGCAGCCTTGTTGCGCTCAGTAGCGGTAATGTGAAGCAATGGATTGTCGATGTCGCCATTGAAGAGGAGGTAGTTGCCTTCGGCGAAGGTGAAGGTCTTGAGAGGAATAAACGGCAGGGTGTATTTCATCTCTCCCTTCATGATGTTGAAGCGTCCGTCAAGGCTCATGTCACCAGAGGGGAACATCTTAAGTTGCAGGTCTCCGCCGCCGTTGCAGTCAAGATAACTCTTGCCATCTTCGCTGAGTTCGCAGTGAAGGTGAGAGGCCTTGTCGATATTTAGGTTGATAGCCATAAAGAGTCCGCCGGTCTGAGTGACAGTCTCCTCCACAGGACTATCATCTGAGAAGTCGATAAACTCCACAAGTCCGCTGAACTGGTCGTCGACTTGCAGGGGTGAATCTCGCATTATATAGGTAAAGTCGGTCTTGCCAAGTACATCGAGGTCACCACGTAGCATCATGAAGCCTTCTTTGCCGCGAAGGGCGAGGTCCATGTTTACAAAGACATCACCATAGACAATGGCATTCTTTGTACGGTCAGCGCTGATAAGGTGGAAGTCTTTGGCTCGTATGGCAAGGTCGAAGATGATGTTGTCAAGATTTCCAAAATCAACGGTTCCATCGATGAAAAGCGGTGAAGAAGTGGCGAGGTTGGAGTCTTTGGCTTGACGTTCACGCCCATAGAATTTCATATTGTCGAGCACTATTTTGCCGTTGTCGATGTTTATACTGCGGTCTTCCATTGTGAGGTCGAAACCATAGAGCTCGGAATAAACATGAACGGAGTCGGACTTGAGCTGACCGTTAAAGGTGAGATTGCTGGTGGGGCCGCTGACGCTGATATCTCCGTCGAGCCATCCGCGCAAAGCCATAGTGCCGTCATCGCTAAGGAAAGTGTTGAGCAGGGGAGTCGGGAAGTGATTGAGCGAAAGGGTAGCATCAAGGGTGCCTCCGTGGCGGTCATAATAGTGACCATCAAGTACAGCCACTTCTTTGTCGCTGCTCAATATCTGTGCTACTACATAGTGACCGTTGTCCTCTGGCATGTAGAAGAGCTCGGTGCCGAGGTTACCAATGGGAAGTCCCTCATATACAAGTTTACGGGTTTCTAGCTGGCCTACAGCGGTGAAGTTCTGCGGAGTCTTGATGATGTGGACGTCGCCGTCGAGCCATCCGCCTAATGAAGGAAGGAAGGGCACTACGCGTGAGAGGTCATAGAGGTTGAGGTTAGCTATACTGAGGGTGATGTCCTGCGACTGCGCAGCAAGGCTGTCGGCATCTTCGGGCATAATGGAGAAGAGCTTAAGATTGGTGTTGTCATCGGCCAGAAGGTCGATATTGGCGGTGATGAGGCCTGCGGGGTCAATGCGTAGGAAGTTATCGTTATTAACCTTAAACTGCCGGTAGGCGATGGTGGAAACTTCGGGTATGAGGGTGAAGCTGATGCCGCCTTTGCCGTCGAGCTGGGCTTGGGTGCCGATTTTAAGTCCGTCGTTCCCCTTCTCATCCTTGAAGTGGGTCAGCAGTCGGAATCCGTCACAGAAAAGACTACCATTGATAGACGCGGAGAAGCGGTTGGGATTGCGCTTGTGGGTGTTTTCTATCAGGGCATTGAGGTGAAGAGCGTCGCTGTCTTGCCGCAGATTTAGGCGGCTGTTCTCCAGTAGTATATCGCCGGTTTTTAGGTTTGCTATGCTGATGTCGCCGTTTATTCCGGAGATTTTATTAGTGGTGATGTGCGCATAGAGAGAATCGAAGGTGTAGCCCTGCATCGACATAAACTGGTGGAGAGGATTCGCGTTGCCGGCTTGCAGGTGTAGCTTCATCTCTGGAAGCAATGTACGAATATAGTTGTGATTCAGATGTGCAGCAGAGAGGCTGTCGGCAAACTGTGTACCAAAATTGGTCAGCCCGTCGAGCAGGCGGTCAAACGGGTCATCGGAACGTGCCCTGAGCGTGAGGTCACCGGAGTTGAGATAGATATGTGTGGAGTCGGGGCTTGTGCCGAGACCGAAGCGTATATTGCCGCCCGGATAGCCCAGGCGGGAGTCTACGGCATTAAGGTTACTGATATTGCCGCCGACTGCCATTTTCTTCGTTGCGCTCTCATAGAAGCCGCTAACGTGGACATCGGCCATGAGATACATATCATTTTCGCTGGCCCCAAGAGCTTTGAGACTGAGACGGGAAATGTTGCCGTCGAGTGTGCCGCTAAGGCGTCCGTTCTGTTGCTGTGCGTTAAAGTTGAGCGCCGCGTTGAGCCAGTTGTTGGCAGCTTTGAAGTGTCCGTTGGCACCTGTGCCGTTTATTTCGGCTTGCAGGTCGATGTTGTTGAGGGAGAGGCCGGCATAAGTGAAAGCATCAATGCGGGCGTTGGTGACGAGAGTAGTTCCCGGAGAGAGAAAATCGGTGCCTTTGCCCTTGATGTCAAAACTGCCGGTGAGCGGACTGAGTCCCATGCCAGGCAGGAAGAGCTGCACAGGGAACTGGCGGGCGACGAGTCGTCCGTTGTAGCTCATGTTGGCAGCGGAGAAATTGCCGGTGAAGCTGAGACTACCCTTGCCGCAGTATATGGTGTTACGACTAAGGTTGAAGCTGTTGCCTCGGAAGTCGATGTCGCCTCCGATGCGTGTGCCGTTGGGAATGCGCAGCTGTTTTTGCAGGTCTTTTGGCATTATGTTACGCAAGAAGGAAGCATCGTTAAGGGCTACAGTATAATGTAGCTTGCCGTTGCGGCGAAGGTCTGAGTTCAGTTGGTTAATGCTTCCGCTTAGGCGTACTTCCATGCTGCCAGGCAAGGTGAGATGGCAGTAGTCGATATCCATCCGCTCCATAGTGCCTTCGGCTCGCAGGTTGAGGGAGAGCGGTTTGTCGGGGAGCTGTTTGCCAAGTGCATCTCCTGCCAGCAAAGCGATATCTTTCTTGCCGATGTCACCGTTTACTTTTACTGCCATCCGTCCGTCTGGATTGATGGAGATATCGGCACCGAGATCGCTGTAAGGCGTCTGCAGATGGCCGTTGTTAAGGCTGACAAGGGTGGAGTCGTAGTGCAACTCGCCGCTGAGATTGCTCACCTCGAGTCCGCTTTGCTCTTTGAGCGCGAGTTGCCGGAGTTTTATGTCGAGGCTGCTACCTACGTATGAAATGTCTTGGGCATGTAGGCTTAGTTGCGGTATCTTCAGGTGATTGGCATCCAGTCCCGTAGTATTTTTTTCGTAGGGGATGTCGTAGTTGATGTCTTTGGCTTCGAGTTGTAGTTCGCCTGCTTTGTATGCGTCATCTTTCAGGTTGATGTCGGCACGGGCGAGACTCATAGTCTGTATGTTGCCGTTGACACGCATGGAGTCGCCGGGCATCTGGAGATAGAATTTCGTGTCGTCCACCTTGAGTTCGCCGAGTGCAATCTTCCATTCTACGGGCTCAGAAGGAGTAGTATCTACAGCTGCGGTGTCGCTGAGCACCAGTCTGACATCTGCTTCCTTGATACGTACACGATTGACGTCTATATGCTTTGCCGACAGGTCGCAAACGGTGGGTTTATCGATGGCGAGCAGTCGGAAGCGACCTTCCACATGCGTATCACTGATAAAGTCCTTAGTGTTGATGCGAGCTTCCCGCAACTCAAAGCGGTTTAGATCTATCTGACCTTTGAAGAGGGGCAGCACTTTGATGTCCAGGAGTAGTTCCCTCGCCGCCGCCACAGTATCCCGTCCATCCACCGCGCTCATGTTTTCTACCACCAGGTCGAGTGGGAATGATAGTTTAACTCGCTCAATCTCCACCTTCATACCGGTCTCTTCGCTAAGGTAGTCGGTGGCCCAGTTTTTAAGCCATTGCTGCACGGGGGGCAGATATATCGCCACTATCAATAATAGCAGCAGCCCCACGATTGAGAGAAGTATCCTCGCAATCCACTTTGTTACCTTGCAGCTTAAAGCCTTAATA
The DNA here is from genome assembly GCA_017616915.1 of Bacteroidaceae bacterium. Lineage (GTDB taxonomy): Bacteria > Bacteroidota > Bacteroidia > Bacteroidales > Bacteroidaceae > UBA6382. Next base: position 1,383 of record JAFZXF010000097.1, on the reverse strand, counting down.
TCCATGATGGCGCAAAGATACGAAAAACATTGCATATTTTCGATAAAAACACACAAAGTTCGGTTTTTTTTGCGTGTATATCAAAAAAAACTCCTAAAATTGCAGCAGAAATCGTGTAAAGTATCGCAAAAATGAAAAAGATTTGTATCCTTGCGGTGTGCTGTCTGTTGACGATGGCCGCCTTTGCCGATGGTGCCGGCAAGAAAGTGAACATTGTATTCATAGGTAACAGTATCACCTATGGAGCCGAGATTAACCACAACACCGAAGCGCCTCCTGTGAGAGTGGGCGAGATGCTTACTGCCGAAGGCTATGATGTGAATGTGAGCAACTGCGGTGTGTCGGGTTCTACTACTGTTGACTGGCTGCCGGAGCGCAATAGTCGCATCTTCCAGCGTATGATTGGTGCTGCCGATGAATTTGCGGTCAAAGATGGTGCGTTGGTGTTTAATATGATGCTAGGCACCAACGATAGTGCAATTGATTGCTGTACAGGTTCGCCTGTGGCTGCTGCCGACTATATAAATAATGTAAGGAAGATTGTGGATTACCTACTGCAGCGCTATCCGAGCGCAAAGATTATCGTCAATTACCCTCTCTGGTATCATCCGCACACTTACAACGGAGCTCGATATCTCCATCAAGGTCTTGAACGTCTGCGGACTTATCTTCCCCAGATTGACGCGCTCTGTAAAGATTACAAGAAGGCAAAGCCGCAACGCGTGTTCCAGGGCAGCCGCAAGACTTTCAAGACTTTTGAGAATACCACAGACCTCTTCGTGGCAGAGAATTCTGCTCTTGGACAAGGTCTTAAGTTCTATCTGCATCCCAATCAGAAGGGAGCCATTGTGCTGGCTCGTTTCTGGAGCGAGAGCATTAAGAAGTGCATTAAGTAGAGGCTATTCCTTTATTTTTGCCTCACACCATTTGCGGGCATTGACAAACGCCTCCATCCACGGAGTAATATCGTCACCAAGGCGGTCGGCAGGATAAGTGCCACACTGCCAGGGAAGGAATGCGCGCTCCGGGTGCGGCATCATTGCCAGATGCCTACCGTCGGGTGAGCAGATACCTGCGGTGCAATAGTCTGAGCCGTTAGGATTGGCGGGATAGCCGTCGTAGCTGTACTTTAGTACAATATTATATTTGTCCTCCGCACAGGGCAGTTGGAAGCGTCCTTCACCGTGAGCTACCCATACACCGAGTTTGTTGCCGCTAAGTGAGCCGAGCATCACGCTACGGTTTGTCTGTACGGTTACTCCTACGAATCCGCTCTCAAACTTGTGGCTCTTGTTGTGGAGCATCTTGCTGCTACCCGGCAGTTCGGGATTCACGAGACCGAGTTCCACCATCAGCTGGCAGCCGTTGCATACTCCGAGGCTG
>JAFZXF010000096.1 GCA_017616915.1 Bacteroidaceae bacterium | reverse complement strand
GATCCACTTGTTGGGATAGATGTTCTTCATAGCGGTGACCACTTCGTGGAGGTCTGCCATGGCGTCCTCGTCGCGGAGGTACTGCCAATCGCATGGCTCCGGTGTTGACTCTTGGAAATAGCGGTGCTCAACAAACACTATGTTGGTATTGAAGTAAGTGGACAGTTCGTTGTTATATCTTGGTCCGGCAGCGTAGCCTGCGCCGTAGCCCTCAGTGATGACCAGAGTGGGACGGTCGAAGCCGCGGTTCATTACCACCACTCGCTGAGTGAAGTAGCCCTTCGACGGGTCTTTGTGGCAGAGTGGCTGCTTGAACTTCACGATGTAGCGGCTCTCGAAGCCTGCTTCGTCGGTCACTTCCTTCACTTCCACTACGTTGCTAAGGGCTGTGAGTCTCATCTCCAGCTCTTTGTCTGCCAGTGCCAGCAGCGGGGTGAGCAGCAGCAGTAAGAATAGTCTCTTTTTTAATATTGTGTTTTTCATACTCCTATAATATTATAATCATTTCTTGTTGAGCGCGCTTTCTATCTGTGCAGTCATCACATCATCGCCCGGATAGCCGCCTTCTTGGATATTGTCGTAGCTGTGCTGTCCTTTCTTGTCAGCTATGTAGTAGGTGGGAATGCCTCTGATGCCAAGTTTCTGCAACAGGCCGTTAAACTCCTTGTCAGACAGGCGGTAGTGATAGCCCTTGATGCCGGGAATCGTCTGCTGCCATTTCTCCAGCGGTGAGGTCTCGCCGGTTACGTAGACGAAAGCGACGGGCTTCTTAGCCTTGAGATATTCGTCCTTGATGGGGTCAATCTGCTTCATGGCATACATGCATGGGCCGCACCATGTAGCCCAGAAGTCGATGACAACCACTTGGTCCTTAAACTCCTTTATGATGGTCTTCAGGATGTCGTCCACTGGAATCCCTGCAGGCAGAGTCTTGACGACTACTGAGTCTTTCTTCTCGTTCTTTACCACCGGTTCGGCAATGTTGTCTGCGGTCTGTGACTGCTTAGCGCAGCTGCTTAGGCTAATGATTAGCCCGGCCATAAGCATGAAAAGTGTCTTTTTCATTTTATTTTTATTTTGCTATTTTAATAAGGTATTGTCCATATTCGTTTTTCTCCATAGGTTTGGCATCTGCTAGCAGTTGGGCCCTGTTGATCCAACCTTGCTCGTAGGCAATCTCCTCAAGGCATGCGGTCTTTTGACCGGTGCGCTTCTCAATTACTTCGATATAGGTAGATGCTTCGCTCAGACTCTCGTGGGTGCCGGTGTCAAGCCATGTGAAGCCGCGTCCCATTGTCTGCACCGTCAGTCGTTCCTGTTTCAGGTATTCCTGGTTCACGGTGGTTATCTCCAGTTCGCCGCGCGCACTTGGCTTGATGGTCTTTGCTATCTGCACTACGTCGTTGGGGTAGAAGTAGAGTCCCACCACCGCGTAGTTGCTCTTCGGCTTCGCAGGTTTCTCCTCAATCGACACACACTGGTTGTTCTCGTCAAACTCCACCACGCCGTAGCGCTCCGGGTCGTTCACGCGGTATCCGAAGACGCATCCGTTGTTGTTTTGAGCCACTGTGGTAACGGCGCGCTGCAGCAGTTCCTCGAGTCCGGTGCCTTGAAAGATGTTGTCGCCCAGCACCAGGCACACTGAGTCATCGCCTACAAACTCTTCGCCAATAATGAATGCCTGTGCCAGTCCGTCTGGTGAAGGTTGCTCGGCATATTCAAAATGTACTCCGATGTCGGCCCCGTCACCCAGCAGTCGGCGGAATAATGGTAGGTCGGTAGGAGTAGATATGATGAGGATTTCCCTTATCCCGGCTCGCATGAGCACCGAGATGGGATAGTACACCATCGGCTTGTCGTAGATAGGTATCAGCTGTTTGCTGATGCCCTTAGTGATAGGGTAGAGGCGGGTGCCGCTACCTCCGGCCAAAACTATACCTTTCATCGTGTTGATTCTAAAATTTCATGCAAAGATAATCAATTTTTAAATATTAGCACAAAATATGGCTCAAAAACTTGATATCCCACGAAATTATCCACATTATTAGAGAGTTTTCCAATAAAAGTTAGTAAATTTGCTCACCTTTAACGATTAAAAATGACCCTATCAAAAAATGAAAAAGATTAAAGCAGTTATTGCAGCGCTGGCAGTGTGTACTGCCCTGTCAGCAACCACCAAGGACGAGCAGGCGCTTTATGACCTCGTAAGCCGTATTGCTCCTCAGCATCAGAACAACTTCGTATTCAAGCAGAAGAAGCAGAAAGCCGAGACCTACACCGTCGAGTCTAAAGGCGGCAAGATAGTCATCACCGGCAGCAATGCCCAGGCGATGGCCGTCGGTCTTAACTACTACCTCAAGTACGTCTGCCATACCACCGTATCGTGGCTTGTGTCGAGTCCGGTGGTGATGCCTACTGTGCTACCGCCTACCAAGCGTCTCACTCAGACCGCCCGCTGCAACGACCGCTTCTTCCTCAACTACTGCACCTACGGCTACACCATGCCGTGGTTCACTTGGGCCGACTGGGAGCGCCTCATAGACTGGATGGCTCTCAACGGCATCAATATGCCGCTCGCCAATACTGGTGCAGAGGAGATAGCTTACCGCGTCTATACCAGTCTCGGCATGAGCGATGAAGAGACTCGCTCTTTCTTTACCGGCCCCGCTCATCTGCCATGGCATCGCATGAGCAATATCGACAAGTGGCAGGGACCGTTGCCGCAGAGCTGGCTCAAGGGACAGCTCGCGCTGCAAAAGAAGATTGTGGCTCGTGAGCGTGAACTAGGCATGAAGCCCATCCTTCCTGGTTTCTCCGGTCATGTGCCGGGCGCACTCCGCTCGCTGTTCCCCAACGCTCATATTACTAAGCTTCATAACTGGGCCGGCTTCCGCGATGAGACGAGTTGTTACTTCCTCGACCCGCAGGATAGTCTCTTTGCTGAAATCCAGCACCGCTATATCCGTGAGGTTATCAAGGAGTTTGGCACCGACCACATCTACGGCATCGACCCGTTCAATGAGATGAAGCTACCATCAGAAGATCCCGCATATCTCGCGGCAGTTGCCAAGGGCATATACAGCACTCTTACCGACGTTGATTCTCAGGCCACATGGCTGCAGATGACTTGGATGTTCTACTTCGACAAAGCCACCTGGACTCCAGAGCGTGTCAAGGCGTTCCTTACCGCTGTGCCGCAGGACAAGCTCATCCTTCTCGACTACTGGGGTGAGTATCAGGAGATTTGGCGCCTCCATGAAAAATATCATGGTCAGCCTTACCTCTGGTGCTATCTTGGCAATTTTGGCGGCAATACTCACTATAATGCAGAGTTTAATAAAGTACGCACCCGCGTAGAAGGGACCTTCAAGGACGGCGGCAGCAATTTTAGTGGTCTCGGCGGCACTCTCGAAGGTTTCGACATCAACCCTGAGATGCATGAATACTTCTACGAGAAGGCGTGGACTAATTATCCCACGGATGAGCAGTTCCTCCAGGCACTTGCCGATCGCCACTGCGGAGCAGAGGATACCACTTTCCGTAAGGCATGGAACACACTCTACTACGACATTATCGATAGTCCGGGATATGCCGGCAGTCCTAACACGGCCACTGAGTATCCGCGCCTAAATAAGGATAACCAGCCTTACAAGACCTCTTCTAAGATAGCCAATGACAACGTGCTCGCCTTCAATGTATGGCAGCAGTTGCTCTCCACTAAGCACACCGACAACGCGCTCTTCGTTTATGATGCCGTCAACCAGGGCCGTGAAGTGCTTGGCACCTATTTCTACTGCTTGCGCAACGATTTCTCTCAGGCATGCTACGCTCGTGATATTGCCAAGGCAGAGCAGAAAGCCAAGGAGATGCTGCAGACACTCGATGACCTCGATCTGTTGCTTGGGCTTCACAAAGATTTCTCCTTCAACAAGTGGGTTGACGACGCGCGTTCATGGGGACAGACTCCCGAAGAAAAAGAGTATTTCGAGGTCAATGCGCGCACGCTACTTACCACATGGGGTTTCAAGGGACATGCACTCCGTGATTATGCCCGCCGCACTTGGCACGGTCTTGTAGCTCATTTCTACAAACACCGCTGGGAGATATTCATCAACCACTCGCTTAACGCTGCGCGCAAGGGTATTGATGTGGATCCCGAGAATATGAAGGATGATATCTATCAGTTTGAGTGGAACTTCACCCAGAAACTTGCCGATGCCGATCTCACCGAAGCGCCCGTAAACGGCACTCCCGTCGAGGTGATGCGCCGTATGGTCATCAAATACTCGCCGCTCATCCAGCAACAGGCCGACCAGAACGCTTCCAACGAAGGACAGGAGAAACGTGTCAAGGTAACACCGCACGACTTTTATTGATTTAAGATATCAAGGATGACCATAAAACCATAGTTGACCTCAGAAGACTCTAAAAGACCCTATAAAAAAATAATTATGAAAAAATCACTTATTTCACTTTTCACTGCCGCTATTGCGACATTGATGCTTGCCTCCTGCTCCAAGGATGCAGCGCAACTCACCAAGTCTGGGCTTAATCCTGCCGACTTCAAGACCGACAGCACAGCCCTCTACGTTCTTACCAACAGCAATGGCATGGAGGTGTGCTTCACCAACTTTGGCGGACGCATCGTCTCCATCATGGTGCCCGACAAGCAGGACACCCTGCGTGACGTATGCCTCGGCCATGACAACATCGCCGACTACGAGAAGTATGGTGCTGAGGGCTGCAACTTCGGTGCCCTCATCGGCCGCTACGGCAACCGTATTGCCAAGGGACAGTTTACCCTCGATGATGTCACCTATCAGCTCCCCATCAACAACGGTCCCAACAGCCTGCACGGCGGTGGCCCGATTGCTTTCCACAACCGTATCTGGGAGGCAAATAAAGTGGACGAGCAGAATATCGAGTTCACAACCAAGAGCCTTGATGGTGAGGACGGCTATCCTGGCACCGTGGAGGTGAAGGTAACCTATACCCTTGCCGATGACAATTCCCTGAAAATCAATTATCAGGCTACTACCGACAAGGCAACCGTCCTGAACCTTACCAACCATTGCTACTTTAACCTCAGCGGCGATGGCACGAAGGATTGCCTCGACGAGGTGCTGACATTGGATGCCGACCAGTTCACCGCAGTTGATGCCGATGTCGCCGTCACCGGTGAGGTACTCAATGTGGAGGGAACGCCCTTTGACTTCCGTACCCCCACGGCCATCGGTGACCGTATCGATGACGAGAGTAACCAGCAGATAGTCAACGGCCACGGCTATGACCACAACTGGATACTCAACACCAAGGGCGATATCAGCAAGTGTTTCGGTACGCTTTACGATCCTAACACAGGCATCAAGATGGAGATGTTCACCGACCAGCCCGGACTGCAGTTCTATGCCGGCAACTTCCTTGATGGCAGCTTCGTGGGCAAGAAGGGCGTGAAGTATCCGCGCCGCAGTGCCTTCTGCTTTGAGACACAGCATTATCCCGACAGCCCCAACCATCCAGAGTGGCCCAGCACCACCCTCTGTCCCGGCGAGAAGTACGAGACCACAACCATCTACAAGTTCAGCGTGGAGAAATAATATATTTCATCTAGCGACGGCGACCGTCCCCGTGATGGTCGCTGTCATTGTCTTTGCTTTCCTATTATTTTATTGTCATTTCTCAATATGAAAAAGATTTCTCACTTTTCACTTCTCACTTCTCAATCCCTTGCCCTCCTGTTGGCGCTGTTCGCCTTGACAGCGAAGGCGCAGAGCGATAATGCGGTGGTATTGGCCAATGCTGACTGGAGCTGGCAGAGTCGTGCCGGAGTGGAATACGGCAAGGCTAGCTTCGATGACCTGTATGGCGGTGCGCAGAGAATATCGATTGCAAAATATGCGGAGGCAGCGATGATAACTTCTCTCTATGACAAGGAGGGCTCGTCGCAAGGCACCAACAGCCTCGCTGCGGAGGCAGGTGCTACTGTGGCCATCAACGGCAGTTACTTTAATATGAGTACATTTACCTCCGTGACGGCGCTCTGGATGAATGGAAGTGAGATTGCGACCACAGCGACCAGCGAGTATAGCCGCTGCACGGGCATCGTGGCCTTCAAGGATGGCGCGTTCGAGATAGTGTCATACAATCCCGCCAGCACTACTGCCGATGACCTCGCGACATGGGGTAATAAGTACGATGCATTTCTAGCTTCGGGACCGGTGCTCCGAATTGGCGGTGTGAGCGTGACTAACGCTAACACGGGTAGCTCGAGCTTCGATGGCGTGAATCCGCGCTCGATGCTCGGCAAGACCGCTGATGGCACTGTGTATATGGTAGTTGTTGAGGGCCGCATGGATGGCGCCACCGGTATGACAATGGATAATATGGTAGCACTTGCGGAGGACCTCGGGCTGACCGACGCTATCAACCTCGACGGTGGCGGTTCGTCAACGCTATGGGTGACTGGCGCAGGAGTGATTAACAAACCCAGTGGTGGATCGGTGCGCAATGTGCCAAATATCATTATCGCCACTTCCCCCGTGCATGAGCACAATTACGTCAACGGTTTCTGCTCCTGTGAGACGGCTCCGTATGAGCCTGCTAAGCAGGATGGTGACGGATACTATGAGATTGACAATGGAGGCAAGCTCTTCTGGTTGGCGCAGCAGGTGAACGATGGCAACAATAAAGCAGATGCGCGGCTCACAGCCGACATCGACCTGGAGAATCGTCCATGGATACCAATGGGCAATGACGTGACGAAGCATAGCGGCGAGTTTGACGGACAGAACCACAGCATAAAGAGACTCAAAATAGTAACCGATGAATCAACGATATATTCGGCGTTCATTGGCTGTCACAATGGCACGAAGAACATCCATAACTTTAAAATATCGGGTTCCGTGACTGCCTATGGTACCACAGAGAAGCACTACGCGGCAGGCGTAGTGGCTTACTCTAATGGCACCCATAAGATTCAAGACATCTGGTGCTCAGTGGATATTACAAATCCTGCCATTGAACAGGTGTCGCTGCGCATGGCGGGCATCGTGACAAAAGCCGAATCAAGCACCATCAATCGCTGCGTGTATGACGGCACGGTGAGCGGTGCTGCTACTAATCTGCAAGTGGCAGGCATCTTGGGCTGGCCAAACGCAAACAACACTACGGTAAGCAACTGCCTCTTCGCAGGTAAACTCATCTCGACCGGTATTGGTAGCAATAGTGCCTATCTGGGTGGCATCATCGGCTATAGTAGCAGTGCGCGGAGCGGATTAAGCTTCGTGAACAACTTGAGCATTGGTACCATCACAAGTCCGAAGAGTGCCACTCGAAGCGGAGCGCTGGTGGGCAATAACACGGCTGCGGCAACTGCCTACGTTAATAATTACATTTTGGAAAACCTGCCAGTGACCGGCAGCGGAACTTCGTTGAGTAAAGAGCCTACTGCTACGGAAGTGACGGCTGCGCAGCTCACCGATGGCACACTGCCTGAGAAACTTGATGCTAACAATTGGACACAAAGCACGAACTATCCGGTGCCGCAGGACAACAACGAGCCGATAACCGACGATGACATGACGGTGGACGGCATCAAATACGTAATTACCGGCGATAACACGGTGGCGGTAACATATCCAAATAAGGAGCAGCCGTCATCGAGCAATCCGTGCACTTACAGTGGCGAAGTGACGATACCGGCAACGGTTATGATCAAGGGCCATACCTATAAAGTGACTGCCGTTGGCGACTACGCGTTCCATTTCGCCGGAGTCACGGCGCTCAATCTGCCCGAAGGCATCACGAAGCTTGGCTACAAAGCTATTTACCAGACACAACTCACGGAGATAGTAATTCCGAACTCGGTGACGCTGATGGACTACGAGGCGCTGGGCTACAACAAGGTGCTGGTGAAAATAGTATTCGGCGAGAACATTGCTGCAAACACATGGGGTGACAAACTTTGTATCTATGGCGGCAAGAAATACGAGGTGTATATGAACTGCGACGAAGTGCCAAAGTTGCGCACATATACTTTCGACTTCACGGGAGCGACTGTGCATGTGAGACCGACAATGTATTCAGCATTTATGGAAGATGCAGCGTGGAGCGGTTATGACATCGTGGGCGATTTGTGGAAGGAATATAGTTACGGTGACCTTCAGAAAGTGCTCAATGACTATGGCCCGAAAGTGCCAACAGGTGATGCTATTGGCATTGATCCGGGCTGCTATTCAGTGAGTAGCGCTAAGGCGATGAGCGATGCCGTTGTCGAGGCGCAGAAACTCGACGAGAATGCTACGCTGGAGCAGTTAAACAAGGCAATTGATGGAATACTTATTGCGCACCAGGCGCTCTACTGCTACCCGTTGCAGGAGGGCTTCTATTATATCGAGAGCGTGGGCTCCCCAGGCTATGTGATGCTAGGCGATGCAGAGACCGCCAGTACCGAAGGCCTGAAGGCTGTGGCGATAGGCGAAGTGGAGACGCTACCTTATTTTAAGCTAGTGCGCAAGAATGGCAATTGGCTGATACAGAGTGTAGACAACGGGATGTGGGTAGGCACCGCTATTGGCGGTAACGGCAACGGTAAATCGGTGTCGCTAACTATAGATGCGCAGTATGAACAGGTGATAAAGTGGGTGGGCGGTGGCCGCTTCAAGATACAGAGCAAAACGTCATATCCATATAGTTGCTTGGACAGCGAGGTGAACGTATATAACTACGCGACAGGCACAGACTTGGAGAAGCGCCAGATGTGGCATCTACATCCTGCTACGGCGGGAAGACTGGCGATGGACTACAATCTGGAAAACGACCGGGTGCGTGGCTTTGTGCATGACTTTGAATACACTGTGAGCGATGCTAGCAAGGTGGGTACCTACAATGTGAGTCCGCCCGTACGCCGCGACTGGCCGTTGCCGGTGACAGTGTTCTGGACTCGTGATTCCTTCGCCGACGAGCAGCAGGTAATGTGGAGCGAAAACGCCGACTTCAGCGATGCAGTGACGCAGAGTGTGGCGACTGAAACGGCATCTTATGAGATATACAATCTAATTCCGGGCCGCACGTATTATTGTAAGGTAAGTGCAATTGCGTATGCGGAGCCGGATAATGGGCAATGGTCGAAGGTCAATGGCCAATGGCAGAAGGAAATAGCTAACTTTGGTTTCAACACCACGGGCCAGATGCGTCACGTCAAAGCTGACGGTACTGCCAATGTGCGTGACATTGGTGGCTGGCCTACGGCCTGTGGCCGACCAATCAAGTACGGCAAGTTGTTCAGAGGTGCTGAGTTGAGCGGAAATCACAGCTTAGAGCCTGAAGCTATTGAGGCATTGCGCCAAGCCGGAATCAAGGCTGAGTTGGATCTGCGCAGCGACAGTGAGGCAAAGAGCATCACGGCATCGGTGCTGGGCAGCGATATCAATTACAAGCGCACACCGCTGGGACAGACGGCGAGCCACATGGAAGGTTTGACCAATTCGAAAAGCACATATAAAGCTGCCGTCCAGTTTGTGATTTCCTGCGTGAACAATGACAAGCCAGTGTATTTCCATTGTGCAATTGGCCGCGATCGCACTGGAACAGTGGCGTTCCTGCTAGAAGGTGCGCTTGGCATGAGCAAGAGCGACATGTATAAGGAATATGAGTTGACCAACTTCTCATACTTCGACACTCCGTGCAGTAAAGGTCAGCTCGATGAGATGTTCACGATGATTGAAACACTT
>JAFZXF010000095.1 GCA_017616915.1 Bacteroidaceae bacterium | reverse complement strand
TGCGTAGTGTCCACGCCCACATCGGCGGCCATCAGCGTCTCCTCGAGGTTATCGAGCACCTCGTCGTCGATGGTCGATTTGCCGGCCACGGCGCGTGTCAGCTTGTCGAGGAATCCCGAGCGCGTCTTATTCAGTCCGGTGTCGAGAGCCTGTCTTTGCTCCTCCACCTTTTCTTTGGAACCGAAGAACTTGAAAAATCCCATGATTATTTAATTAGGTAGTTAATGGGTAGTTAACGGGTAGATAAGGGGCTGCAAATTTAATAATTTATTTTCAAATACAAGGTATTTGCCGCGAGAGTGTGCTATATTTCCGAGAAAAACGATTCTCGTGTCAAGTGCCTTTTACAGTTCCATATCGGGCTTCAACACATCGTGGCATTTCACCGTGTGCTGTTTGGAGAGTGTATAGGGGGCTGTTGCCCGGATGTCCTCCACGCTTGCTCCAAAGCTGATGGTGTAGTTGCCCGGAGCAGTCTCCCATGCTTGTGTTGCCTCGTTGTAGGAAGCCATCTCGTAGAGCGTGACATCCATTGTGAGCGTCTCACTCTGGCCGGGCTGCAGCTCCTTTGTTTTGGCAAAGGCCTTCAGTTCGCGGGCGGGCTTCTCCAAACCGCCATTGGGAGCGCTGACATAGAGCTCCACTATCTCCTTGCCGACGCTCTTGCCGGTATTGGTGACGGTGATGGATGCTGTGAGACCATCCTTCGTAGCTTTGACAACTGGCTTGCTGTATGAGAAGGTGGTGTAGCTCAGTCCGAATCCGAAGGGATACGACACCGGCTTGTTGGCTGTGGTGAAGTAGCGATATCCCACGTTGATACCTTCCACGTGCTTGGTATAATCCTGAAACTCTTTCTTGTTGTCCCCTTTCTGGCGCGGAGCTGCCGGACGGATGTTGGGGAAGTTGGCGCTCGAAGGCAGGTCAATGAGGTTGTTGGGCCAAGTCATGGTGAGCTTGCCGGAGGGATAGGCTTTTCCCGTCAGCACGTCGGCCACCGAGTTTCCGCCCTCTTGTCCCGGCTGCCATGCAAGGAGTATCGCGTCGGGCATCGACTTCCATGAAGCCGTCTCCATCACGTTACCCATGTTGAGCACCACCACTACTCGCTTGTTAGCTATGTGGAACGCATTGCATACGTCGGTGATAAGCTGTCGCTCCACGTCTGTGAGAGTGAAGTCGCCAGCCTCGTCGCGGTCCCAGCCCTCGCCGGCCTGACGGCCCAGGGTGATGATGGCGATGTCCGACTCCTTTGCCTGCGTATCGATAATGGAACGACTTACCGACATCTCATTGCCCCAAGGCCAATAATCTGAGTTAGATGCCGCGCAGAGGCTGTGCTGATAAGCCTTATAGTTCTTGTAGGGGTCGGCGAGCTTGCTGTTTACCGTCAGTCCGGCTCCCGAGAGTCCCTGCATCATGTCAATAGTGTAGGCCTTGTTCACGTTGCCTGAGCCTGTGCCGCCAGCCATGAAGTCGTAAGATGTGATGCCAAACACCGACACCTTCTTCGCGTCGCTCATCGGCAGCGTCTGTCCCTCGTTCTTGAGGAGCACCATGCCCTCTGTGGCGCTGTGACGGGTCACGTCGGCATGAGCTTTCAAGTCGGGCTTGTTAGAGTATTCGTAGCCGCGGAAGGTAGGCGTCTTTACCAGGTATTCAAGGATGCGCTTCACGCAGATGTCGAGGTCGGCCTCTGCCAGCACTCCGCTCTTCACCTTCTCAATGACGTCCTTTATCTGAGCCTCGTTGCCCGGCTGCATCAGGTCGTTGCCGGCATGTATCTGCGCTGCGGTGTTGCGCAGACCTATCCAGTCGGTCATCACGATGCCGCCATATCCCCATTCGTCGCGGAGAATGGTGGTGAGCAGCTCGCGGTTCTCCTGAGTCAACGGGCCGTTGATGCGGTTATATGACGACATCACCGTCCAGGGGGCTGCCTCGCGCACGGCTATCTCAAATCCCTTCAGGTATATCTCGCGCAGCGCCCGTTGCGACACCACCTCGTCCACGTTCGTGCGGTTGGTCTCCTGCGAGTTGGCAGCGAAGTGCTTCACCGATGTGCCCACGCCCTGGCTCTGCACGCCTCTCACGTAGGCGGCTCCAATCTTGCCAGTCACCAGCGGGTCTTCCGAGTAGTATTCGAAGTTACGTCCGCACAGAGGCGAGCGATGTATGTTCATGCCCGGTGCCAGCAGCACGTCGCATCCGTATTCCAGCACCTCGTTGCCGATGCACTTGCCCACTTCCTCCACCAGCTGGGTGTTCCATGAGCATGACAGCGCTGTGCCCACGGGGAATCCCGTGCAGTAGTAGGTGTTCGCGTCGTTGTTGCGCCTGGGATCTATTCTCACGCCGGCAGGACCGTCGGTGAGCTCCGTTGACGGGATGCCAAGTCGAGGTATGGCCTGAGTGTTACCTGCACAGCCCTTCACGCGCTTGCCCTGTCCGCCTATCATGGCGCTGTTATCTGCCGAGGCAATCTTGCGGTTACCGCCGATCACCAGCATTGCCTTCTCCTCGAGCGTCATAGCTTTGAGGACTTCATCGATGTTATTAGCTTGCAGCTTCACCTGCGCCATGAGAGTGCAAGTGCTCGCCATGAGGAGCAGCGTTGAAATAAGGATCTTCTTCATATTCATATTATTTTTAATTAGTTAAGTGCGAGTTGTTGACTATCGGTGTTTTGTGTGCGAATTTTACGTGTCGTTTAATCATGTGCAAAGTTACTAAATTTTTCTGACATGTACGAATTTGTGGTGTTAAAAATTACTAAACCAGACATTATTTTCACACTGCTTCAAACAGGGTATCCCGCAATACATTAACCCACTATTTATTTCCCGCATTTCGCTACAGCGCTACAGTGCTACAGTTAGAAAACGGAGAGTGGGATGGTCAAAAAAGAATCCATATTTTTATATTAATATATAAATATGAGCATTTTTGGGAGTGGGAAAAATGGCTTTTGAGAACTGTAGCACTGTAGCAGTGAGACGCTCTCAAAAAAACTTTCATTTCCCGAAAAAAAAGTTGGACTTCGATTCGAAATGCGCAACGGAAATGTTGTACTTTTGCAATGTCAATCGAGGGGGTAAAATTACGGCATAGTTAGAAAAAAATTACGGCATAGTTAAGGAAAAATTACTGCCTGCGCAACCAGGAAAATTCACACAGCAAACCCCTAAAGGCAGCCGATTCCTAAACTTTTTGCAAAAAAACACGAAAAATGTGGGCGATATCAAAAAAAAGCATTAACTTCGCGGCAAAGAACAATAAACATAAACTATTAATACTATGAAAAGATTTACATCTCTGATTGTTATGCTGATAATGGCACTGGCCGTATGGGCACAGGGCGCTATGCCTGCGTTTACCTCCGCAGGAGACACCACATGGTACTTCATACAATTCCAAAAAGGCAGCAACGTGCTTAGCGACCCAGGGACAAACGGAGCCAAGTTGGTGACCGCCACCAAGTCGGCCACCGACTCGAAGAAATGGGCGCTGGTAGGCACGAAGGACAACTTCCGCCTGGTCAGCAAGTTGGGGGGCAAGGTGACATTCAGCGACAGCCGATTCTGCTCAAGCAAGACATCGGAGGGCATCACCCTGCGACTGGTCAACGGCAGCGGATGCTGGGAGATACAGCGTACCACCCAGAGCGGCGTATGCATGAACCAATGGGCAGGCACATCGACGGGAGTACAGCTCGGCGAATGGAGTGCCGGCGATGCTAACAACGGCCTGAACTTCGTGATAGCCGAAGCACAGATGCCCAAGTTCTCAACCGACGAGCAGGAGACATGGTACTTCATAGAGTTTGCATGCAACAACAATACCATCCTCGATCAGGGCAGCGGCTCAAACACCATCCTCGCTAAGGCCGACCCCGTGGACGGACAGCTATGGAAACTGGTGGGCACGAAGGACAACTTCCAACTCATCAGCAAGCTGGGCAACTACGCCACCATCACCGGCACAGGCAACGCTGCCCGACTGGCTACGAGTAGCTCTACACCCTACTCCGCCGGATTCTCGCTGGCAGAGACATCCAACGCCACCTATGCTCCCGCATGGGAGATAACGGCCAACGGGGTGAGCGGCAACAACAGATTCAACCAATGGCAGGGCGCTGAGGTGGGACACCAGATAGGACTGTGGAGCGCCGGCGATGTGAACGACCCGCTACACTTCGTAAGCCCCGACCAGATGGTGTATGACGACTACAAGGTGAGCGGCGCTACCGCCTTCAGTCCCGAGAGCGCGCTGACACTATGGTATAACAAGCCCGCCACACTCACCGGAGTGAGCAACAAGTGGATGGAATACTCGCTGCCTATCGGCAACGGACAGCTGGGCGCAAGCCTCTTTGGCGGAGTAGCTACCGACGAGATTCAGTTTAACGAGAAAACACTATGGACCGGCACTCCCAACGACCTGGGCAGCTACGGACAATATAAGAACTTCGGCTCACTGCTGGTGAAGAATATGTCGGCCGACCTCGACTACTCCACCGCCCACAGCGTCACCGACTATGTGCGCTGGCTCGACATCGAGCAAGGCGTAGCCGGAGTGGATTTCAAGAGCGCAGGCAGCTCCACAGTATATGCCCGCCGCTACATCTCATCGATGCAGGGGAAGGTGGTGGCCGTTCACTACACCGCTGACGGCGATGCCGACCTCGACCTGCTCATCAGCGCCAAGCCGGGCGACGGAATCGGTGCCTCTACGCCATCCTACTCGGGAGCCTATGGCTCATTCGGCGGCAAACTCGCCACCGTAACCTACAACGCCACCTTCAAGGCGGTAGGCGGCGAGGGCGCAGTAGTGGAGGCAACAACCGACGGAGTACGCATCAGCGGCACTAAGGAGGTAACCTTGCTGCTGGCAGCACTCACCGATTACAACGATGCCGACGCTTCGTGCAAAGG
The DNA here is from genome assembly GCA_017616915.1 of Bacteroidaceae bacterium. Taxonomy (GTDB): domain Bacteria; phylum Bacteroidota; class Bacteroidia; order Bacteroidales; family Bacteroidaceae; genus UBA6382. The sequence continues at coordinate 15,609 of JAFZXF010000095.1, read as the reverse complement.
TGCTTACGCCGATGTGCCGGCCGAGGCTCAAAGCCGACTCATCACTGCCGAGCAGAAGGGATGGGACGCATTGCTCACTCAGCACAAGTCCGACTTCACCAGCTATATGGGCCGCGTGACGCTGCAGCTGGGACAGGCGGCAAGCAGCATGCCCACCAACGAACTTATCGACAACTACAACTCGGCTAAGAACAGCACCGGCAAAGAGCCCGAGACTCTCTTCCTGGAGCAGCTCTACTTTGCTTACGGCCGATATCTGGAGATAAGCAGCAGCCTGGGCATCAACGTACCAAACAACCTGCAGGGCATCTGGAACAACCTCAGTCAGGCTCCGTGGAACAGCGACATCCACTCGAACATCAACATACAGATGAACTACTGGCCCGCTGAGCCCACCAACCTCAGCGAGACTCACCTGCCCTTCCTTAATTATATTATAAACATGGCGGGACGCAGCAACTGGAAACGCGCCGCCACAACCTACGGCAAGGTAAGCAAAGGGTGGACATGCTTCACTGAGAACAATATCTTCGGCGGCATGAGCACATGGGGCAATAACTACTTCGTGGCCAACGTGTGGTACTGCTCACACCTGTGGCAGCACTACCGCTACACTCTCGACAAGGACTTCCTGCTCCGCGCCTTCCCGGCAATGTACAGCGCAGCGCAGTTCTGGATGGAGCGCATGATTAACGACCGCGGATACAGCTCGCTCGGCATCCCCGCCGACGGCACATACGTGGCTCCCAACGAATACTCACCCGAACAAGATGCCCACAACTCGGAAGACGGCACAGCCCACGCACAGCAACTCATCTACAGTCACTTCAAGGCTGTGCGCGAAGCTATCGACATACTCGGCGGAGAGAGCGGCGTCACCGAGCAGGAGATTGTCAAGCTCGACCAATATCTGGAGAAGACCGATCAGGGACTCCACACCGAGACCTACACCGCCAACACAGCTAAGAACAGCCAGTGGACCAACCCGCGCAACGGGGTTAACAAGGGCGACATCATCCTCAGGGAATGGAAATACTCCACCTACGACGTCAGCAGCGACCCGGGACACCGCCACCTGTCACACCTCATGGCACTCTATCCGCTGAACACCATCACCAGTGACAGCCCCTATTTCCAGCCGGCAGTCAACTCACTCAAACTGCGCGGCGATGCTGCCACAGGATGGTCAATGGGATGGAAGGTGAACCTCTGGGCACGTGCCCTTGATGGCGACCACGCCCACATCATACTCAAGAATGCACTCAAGCACTCCACAGCCTACGCCACCAACCAGTATGCCGGCGGCATCTACTACAACCTCTACGACAGCCACGCACCGTTCCAGATTGACGGCAACTTCGGAGTATGCGCCGGCATCGCCGAGATGCTGATACAGAGCCACTCGGGCAGCATCGACCTGCTGCCAGCACTGCCCGCAGTATGGACCAGCGGTAAGGTTAGCGGACTGAAGGCTATTGGCGACTTTGAAGTATCGATAGAATGGGCTGACGGCAAACCCAGCATCGTCACCGTGAAATCCAATCAGGGAGGTCCGCTCCGCCTAAGCTATAGAGGCATCTACGACCGCATGGTGACCGTCAACGGCGAGGAAACCGACTGCCAGCCCGAGAACTACAACACCATAAGCATTCCCCTCGAGGCAGGACAGACAGCCACCATCGACTTCAACAACCAAGCTACGAAAGCGACGAGCACACAGTTGAGAGATGAGAGCGGCATCAAGGTAAAGGGCGACAAAATCAGCGTAAGCGGCGACGTAGCGCAGATTATAGTCACCGACACTCTCGGCAACCAACTGCTCAAGACGAGCAAAGCGAGCTTCAGGCTCAGCAACACCACCCACCAAGTGCTGATGCTCAAAATCACCAACCGCAGCGGCAAGACCTACACCAAGAAGATCAAGATGTAGCAGGCCTCCCCTAAGGGAGAGTGAACCGCCCATTAAATACTTAGAGGCACCGCTTGAAAAAGCGATGCCTCTAATATGCGTATGCAGTATTCTAATTATTTCAAAAGTCCGAATTCCTTGAAGACTTTTACTAGAGCCTTCACAGCGCGATCCACCTGTTCGTTGGTATGGGTTGACATCAGAGCCACCCTCACAAGGGTATCCTGCGGAGCACAGGCTGGTGGGATGACGGGATTGATGAACACTCCCTCCTCAAAGGCACGCTTGGTGACCTCGAAAGTCCTGACTGTATCTCTCACATAGAGCGGGATGATGGGGCTCTCGGTATCGCCAATCTCGAATCCCTCCTCGCGGAAACGCTTGAGAGCATAGTTGGTCACCGCCCAGAGGCGCTCGATAATCTGAGGCTCCTGCAACAGGATGCGGAGCGACATGCGGGCAGCGGCGGTGGCGGCGGGAGTATTGGAGGCACTGAAGATATAGGTGCGGCAATTGTGGCGAATCCAGTTGATAAGGCTGCTGTCGGCGGCGATAAATCCACCCACCGAAGCAAGGCTCTTACTGAATGTACCCATGATGAGATCCACCTCTTTGGTCAGGCCGAAATGGTCGCAGACACCGCGTCCGTTTCTACCGAACACACCGATACCATGTGCTTCGTCCACCATAACGGTAGCGTTGTACTTCTTCTTAAGGCGGATAATCTCGGGGAGCTTTGCGAGGTCGCCCTCCATCGAGAACACTCCATCCACAACTATCAGTTTGACAGCCTCCGGCTCGCACTTCTGCAGTTGCTTCTCGAGGTCCTCCATATCGTTGTGGCGATACTTGAGGTTCTGACTCATCGAGAGTCTGCATCCGTCCACGATACTGGCGTGGTCACGATCATCGCGGATGATGTAATCATTACGCCCCGTGAGGCAAGCAATCACGCCGCTATTGACTGTGAACCCGGTGGAGAACACCAGTGACTCGTCCTTACCAATAAAATCTGCTATTTCTTTCTCTAACTGCACGTGCAGGTCAAGAGTACCGTTTAAGAATCGGGAACCCGCACAGCCCGTACCATATTTCTGCAGGGCTTCTGCTGCTGCCGCTACCACCCGATTATCGCCGGGCAATCCGGTATAGGCATTGGACCCGAACATGAGGATATTGCGGCCTTCCATCTGCACCTCGGTGCCCTGTCTGCCAGTTATCTGGCGAAAGTATGGATAAATGCCGGCCTCCATGTATTCCTGGGGGCGTCTCCACTGTTCAAGTCGGTCTTGTAATAATCCCATTTTGTCGTTGTGATTTTTTATCTCACTCTACCTATTTTTATATATAGGAAAGAGGAAATTTTCATATCAGGCGGCAAAAGTAACACATTTAATTGAGACACCGAAAAGGAAATGCAAGAAAAATGATTTTTTTCGCATTTTGACACTAAAAAAGTGCGGATTTGAACACAACACAGCAAATATTATGCGACAAATAGGACATAATAAAGGAACATTTAGTTACTATTCCTCACCCCCTCGCTTAAAACTAAACAAGTCACGAATCACCTGACTAGCCTGCCGGAAAGTATCGGAAGCGGGAAAGGTTAGCGATGCCATCTGCTGCCCGATGGTGCGATAGAGCGGCTGGGTATGGGCATTAGAGTCGGAGTCGCATATCACCTTGAGTCCGCCAGGAACGATACGCACCTCTATCTCACGCGGAGCCTTCATGGGATCGCCGTCACAATGAATCACTCCTTCATGCTCACGAACGATGCGTAGTGAACCGGTGCGGAACATCCGTATATGCTTTGCGCCATCCTCAAACTTCCCACTGAAAAGACGGTAAGCCATAGCGGGAGCCTCAGCAACAGAGAAAGGCTCAATAACGGTGACATCCATCAGGCCATCGGCCATTGAGGCGTAAGGGGCGATATAAGCGTTGTTGCCATACTGCGAAGCATTGGCCAAAGCTATACAGAATGCTTTGTAACTTCTTTGTCCGCGGCTATCAATAACGGTATATGCCTCAGGTTCGTAGCGAGCCAGTCCGCTGATACTGTTTTCCATATATGCCAGCAGTCCTCTCTTACTGCTCGAGGCAAAACGGTAGCTTACGTTGGCATCATAGCCCATGCCGCATGTACAGAAAAACGGACGCTTGTTGATAAGCCCATAGTCAAGGCTGACAGCACTGCCGCTATTGATGAGACGCAGTGCTTTGCGATAATCGAGTGGAATCTGCAGATGGCGAGCAAGTCCGTTGCCACTACCACAGGGCACAATACCCAATGCTGTGTCGGTATGCACCAACGAACGAGCCACCTCGTTTACGGTGCCGTCGCCCCCGATAGCCACCACGACATCAATACCGTTCTCAGCTGCCATAGCAGCCAGCACTGCCCCATGTCCGGCATAGAGCGTAGGCCAAACGGCACAGTCGAAGACATCATGGTCGATTAACTCATCCACAGCCCGGATAATAGCGCGTTTGGAGGAGCCTCCACTAATGGGATTAACGATGAAACGTATGGTTTTCTTCTGCATAGTTCTACAAACGGAGGTGCAAAAGTAATAAAAAATAAGCAGCTATTTGCAAATAAAACTTAAATATTATACATTATTAATAATATAAAGGGCGAAAATCGGTAGTTCGGCATTTTTTTTGTAACTTCGCGGCTCCAAAGTAATCATAACACTTTCACATGAACGACGACGGATCAATAAACAGCTTCTCACTGATTGCCGACTTTGATGGCAATGTGGAGGAGATATTCAATGTAGGTATGAGTAGTGACCTGGTACTCATGCTCCCACTGAGAAACATGGTACTTTTCCCGGGTATAGTGCTGCCCGTAGCTATAGAACGACAGTTCTCCCTCGACGCTATCAAGAAAGCGGTACATAATAACTCCTTCATTGGTGTTGCCTACCAAAAAGACACCGATGTCAATGAACCGCGACGCAAAGACCTCTACGATATAGGCACCATCGCCAAAGTGATGCGCATTATAGAGCTGCCTAACGGACGTATCACTGCGCTGATACAAGGATATTGCAGATTTGGAATAAACGAAGTGGTAAAGCGAGGTGGAGTATATAAGGCCTACACCTACCCCATCTACGAAGAAAACGCCAAAGAACACGACAAGGAGTTTGACGTGCTGGTGGATGCCATACGTGAACTCACCGTGAAGCTGATGAATCTCAGCGATGCCAACGCCGATGAGAGCAACTTTGCAGTAAAAAATATTACCAATCCTGTATTTCTGGTTAACTTCGTATGCTCCAACATAGGCATAACGGTACAGGAAAAGATGGAGATGCTTGGCATCACCAGCCCCAAGGATAGAGCCTTCCGCCTACTGTCGGTGTTAAACAGGGAGATTCAGTTTGCTTCGCTCAAGGCTAACATTCAGAAGAAGACACGCGAAGACCTCGACCAGCAGCAGCGAGAATACTTCCTGCGCCAACAGATGAGCAACATCCAGGAAGAGCTGGGCGAGACAGAAGTGCACGAGATTAAGGAACTGCGCAACAAACTGCAGGAACTTGAGATGCCGGATGCAAGCCGCGAGACGATAAACAAAGAGATTGATAAGCTGGAGCACATAAACCCACAGAATCCCGACTATCAGGTGCTTCTCAACTACCTGCAGACGGTACTCTCGATGCCGTGGGGCAAATACAGCGATGACAACATCGACATTATCAAGGCTGAACATACTCTGAACCACGACCACTACGGTATCGACAAAGTAAAGGAACGAATACTGGAGCATCTGGCCGTTATCAAGAAGCGCGGAGACTTCAAGTCTCCAATTATCTGCCTATACGGTCCTCCGGGCATAGGAAAAACCTCACTAGGACGGAGCATAGCCAGTGCGATGGGCAGAAAGTACGTCAGAGTATCACTTGGCGGCGTGCACGATGAGGCCGAGATTAGAGGCCATCGCCGTACCTACATCGGCTCGATGCCGGGCAGGATAATAAAAAGCCTCATCAAATGCGGCACTGCCAACCCCGTGTTCGTACTTGATGAGATTGACAAAGTGACTCAGCAGACCATCAATGGCGACCCAACTTCGGCACTGCTGGAGGTGCTCGATCCAGAACAAAACAACAGCTTCCACGACAATTATATAGATCTCGACTTTGACCTCTCGAAAGTAATGTTCATAGCCACTGCCAACACCATCGGAACAATACCGGCTCCGCTACGTGACCGCATGGAACTGATTGAGATGACAGGCTATATCACAGAGGAAAAGATTGAAATAGCAAAGCGGCACCTGATACCCAAAGCCAAAGAAGAAGCTGGCCTGAAACAGGAACGGGAAATAAAATTCACCAAGGCGGCTATAGAAGAAATAATCGAGCACTACACTCGCGAAAGTGGTGTTCGCGGACTGGAAAAAAGGATCAACGAAATCCTGCGAAAGATAGACTATAACTATGCCCGCGAGGGAGTTTTTAACACCAAGAGCATCAAGCCTGCTGATGTAAAAGCATTCCTCGGCAAACCTACCCATAACCGCGACATCTATCAAGGCAATCGCTATGCCGGAGTAGTGACGGGACTGGCTTGGACTTCAGTGGGCGGCGAGATTCTGTTTATAGAGACCAGCGTAAGCAAAGGTAAAGGCAACAAACTGACCCTAACCGGCAACCTGGGCGATGTAATGAAGGAATCTGCCACTCTGGCCCTGGAGTACACAAAAGCTCACGCCGACAAATTGGGTATCGACTACCGCATCTTCGACAACTATAATATCCATATTCATGTGCCGGAAGGAGCTACGCCCAAGGACGGTCCTTCAGCAGGAATCACCATAGCTACATCGATAGTCTCGGCACTCACCCAGCGCAAGGTGCGTGACAAGATTGCTATGACCGGCGAGATAACACTACGCGGCAAAGTGCTCCCCGTAGGCGGAATCAAGGAGAAAATTTTGGCGGCAAAACGGGCTGGCATCAACACGATAATCATTTGTGAAGACAACCGCAAGGATATCGATGAGATTCCGCAGATATATCTGGAAGGCGTGAAATTTGAATATGTGGAGAATGTAAGCGACGTACTCCGCATAGCCCTGCTCAAAGATAAGGTGGACAACGCTATTGAATTCAAAATTGACCCGGTCAGTGAACATTAAGGATGACATTTACCCTGCAACATACTGACGGGAGCGGCACAAACGCACGTGCCGGACTTATTCAGACTGACCACGGTCTGATACAGACGCCTATATTCATGCCTGTAGGCACCGTAGGCTCGGTAAAAGGTGTACATCTGACAGAATTGAAAGACGACATCAACGCACAGATAATTCTTGGCAACACCTACCACCTCTATCTGCGTCCGGGCATCGACATCATACGTAAAGCCGGCGGCCTGCATAAATTCAACGGTTTCGACCGGCCAATGCTTACTGACAGCGGCGGATTCCAGGTGTTCAGCCTCACTGGAATACGCAAGCTTAAGGAAGAAGGATGCGAATTCCGCTCGCATATCGATGGCAGCAAGCACTTCTTTTCGCCAGAGAAAGTAATAGACATTGAGCGGGCAATCGGCGCCGATATAATGATGGCTTTCGATGAGTGTCCGCCGGGAACCGCCGACTATAGCTATGCCCGCAAATCGCTCAATCTAACCCATAACTGGCTAGAGCGTTGCATGGCTCGTTTCCGCGAGACCTCCCCACTCTATGGTTACAATCAAAGTCTCTTCCCCATCGTGCAGGGCTGTGTCTATAAAGACCTGCGACAAGAGAGCGCCCGTTTCGTCAGCCAATACGATGCCGATGGTTATGCTATAGGCGGACTGGCTGTAGGTGAGCCTGTAGAACAGATGTATGAGATGATTGAGGTGGTCAATGAGATACTGCCACAAGACCGTCCGCGCTATCTGATGGGCGTAGGCACCCCCGTTAACATCCTGGAGTCGATAGCCCGCGGCATAGATATGTTTGACTGCGTGATGCCAACCCGCAACGGCCGCAACGCTATGCTCTTCACCGCTAACGGAGTAATCAATATGCGCAACCAGAAATGGCAAGACTGCTTCGAGCCCGTTGATCCCGACGGCACATCGGCTGTTGATACACTCTATAGCAAGGCTTACCTCCACCACCTATTTAAAGCTAAGGAGTTGCTGGCCATGCAGATTGCCTCCATCCACAATCTGTCTTTCTACCTCTGGCTGGTAGGCGAAGCACGCAAGCACATTATCAGCGGTGACTACAACGACTGGCATCGCCAAATGATACCACAACTGAGCAGAAGAGTTTGACCATTGAACATTGAGCATTAGCTAAGTCAAGTATGGAGATGAAGTTACCGAGCAAGATAAAGCAGCGCATACAGCGTCAGCGGGAGAAGTGGCAAACCACTCCACCCGTAAACCGCATTGACCGCTACATTATCAAGAAATTCATTGGCACCTACTTCTTCTCCATCCTGCTCATCATCGCTATAGTCATAGTCTTTGACTTCAATGAAAAAATAGACAAACTCACTCTGGCCAACAAGGAATTCGGAGTGTCGTGGGGACGCATTTTTATTGACTACTACCTCAACACCATTCCCTATTTCGCCAATTTGTTCAGTGCGCTGTTTGTTTTCATCTCTGTAATATTCTTCACCTCCAAACTCGCCGACCGCAGTGAAATCATTGCCATGCGTTCCAACGGTATGAGTTTCAAGCGGATCCTCAGGCCATATATCATCTCTGCCCTACTGATTGGACTGCTCAACCTGGTGCTCGGTTCGTTTATCATCCCCCACTCGACCAAGATACGTACAGACTTCGAAAATCAGTATATCAAGAAGCGCCAGATCTCCATGGTGGAGAACGTGCAGTTGCAAGTTGACACCGGCGTGATAGCCTTTTTCTCGTCATTCAATATCGATACCAAGTCGGGCTCAGGATTTTGTCTTGACAAGTTCCGCAACAAGAAGTTGGTAAGTCATCTCACCGCTCTTCGCATTCAGTACGACACCATTGCCGACCGGCGCTACCAGTGGCATATATACAACTACACCGTGCGCCAGCTGCGTGGCATGCATGAGGAGATAACATCAGGCGCTGAGCTCGACACCATCATCGTGGTGGAGCCCTCCGACCTCCTCTACACCCGCAACCAGCAGGAGACGATGACCACTCCCGAGATATACGAACACATCGACAAGCAGCGTATGCGCGGCTCTGCCAACGTGAGCGAGTTTGAGATAGAATTCCACAAGCGCTTCGCGTCGGCCTTTGCAGCCCTTATCCTAACGATTATCGGTGTCACCCTGTCGTGCGAGAAGCGCAAGCAGGGCATGGGTCTTGCCCTAGGTCTTGGTCTGGCGCTGAGTTTCGGCTACATCCTGTTCCAGACTATCTCGGTGTCGTTTGCCACCAATGGTGGCTGGCCCCCGATGCTAGCCGTCTGGATACCCAACATCATATTCTCTATAGTGGCATTTGTGCTATATCGGCGCACCCCACGTTGATGCTCACAATGGGCAATGCTCAATGTTCAATATAATAACATGTACTTTGACGAACTCAATTTAGACGATCGACTACTCGATGCACTATACGAAATGCGTTTCGACAAGTGTACTCCCATTCAGGAGAAAGCAATACCGCCCCTGCTTGAGGGACACGATCTTGTAGGCATTGCACAGACTGGCACTGGTAAAACTGCGGCCTACCTGCTACCCATACTCAATCAGCTATGCACCGGCCACTACCCTGAAGGAAAAGTCAATTGCCTTATTATGGTGCCAACACGTGAACTGGCTATACAGATAGACCAGGCACTGGAGGCCTTTTCCTATTATCTACCCTTCTCAGGAGTAGCTGTATATGGGGGCAACGATGCTCACCGTTACGATCAGGAACTGCAAGGAATGAAGATGGGCGCAGACATCCTCGTGGCCACTCCCGGACGACTAATCTCTCATCTGCAATTGGGGAATGTCGACCTCAGCAAGGTTAGTTTCTTTGTCCTAGATGAGGCCGACCGCATGCTTGACATGGGATTCCACGATGATATAATAAAGATAGCATCCTATCTGCCACCTAAACGACAGACGCTACTCTTTTCCGCTACAATGCCCGACGCTATCCAGCAGATGGCCAACTCGCTACTCCACCACCCCGTCAATGTAAGGATAGCTGTCAGTAAACCCGCCGAAGGCATTGACCACAAAGCCTATATCTGCTATGAGCCGCAGAAGATGCGCATATTGGAGACCCTGTTGAAACAAGAGGAAATCCACAAGGCCATAATGTTTGTTTCCAAGAAGACCAAGGTTAAGGATTTAGCCATCAAGATGCGCAAAATGGGAATCAGGCTGGCACAGATGCATTCAGACCTTACACAAGAAGAGCGAAATCACGTGATGCAGGACTTCAAGGCCGGGCGCATAAACCTCATCATCGCTACCGACATAATATCACGCGGCATTGATATTGATGACATCCAACTCATCATCAACTATGATGTACCGCGTGATGCCGAGGATTATATACATCGTATCGGGCGAACTGCACGTGCCGGCAAGCGAGGCCGTGCAATAAGCTTAGTGAACGAGGAAGATCAATCCTACTTCGGCAAGATAGAGAGATTTCTTGGAAACGAGATACCCAAACTGCCCTTGCCTGATGGGCTCACGGAAGGGCCCTCATATAATCCACGCACTCACAGGCATCCCGCTAAGAAAAGACCGGCACGCCGCTTACCCGCCAGGCTGAGAAAGCCTAAGAATTCTTAACTATTATCCTCCCCACGTAAAAGAGCAGAACGATATTCATCATCAGCGCATAGATGATGGCTGGTATTGCGATGGTATCGTTATTGAAGATAAACGGGCTCGATGCCACCGCTATAGCCTGAGCTGCATTCTGCATCCCGACCTCTATTACTACCGTGCGCCGCTGCCGGTAGCCCAATCTGAAAAGCCTGGACATCAATGCCGCGCCGCAGGTGGCTAATATCAGCAGAAGGGTCACACACAGCCCCAAAAGACCGATATTCTCAGCTATAGTGCTACGGTGCTGGATAAAGAAGATTGCTGCCAGCAATATCAGTGCGGGGAATGCCAGCCGGGATAACACATGCTCTATCCTGGCAGCCACTCGTGGCCACCGATGTCTTATACCAATACCAATCAGGATGGGCAGGAACATAAGGAGCAGGTTCTGAATCAATAGATTTCCGACAGGGAAATCCAGCGAACATTGAGAATTTGTAATTGAGAGGTTGGAGTAGAGAATGGTCCATTGTAGTATCACGGGGACGGTCATCAATGTGATGATGCTACTTAGTGCCGTAAGCATCACCGACAAGGCTACGTCACCCTTGGCAAGCATGGAGAAAACATTGCTGCTGCTCCCTCCGGGACAACATGCTATAAGCACCATGCCCACGAAGAACTCGGGCGGAAGCTTAAAGCCCACAGCTATAGCGAATGCCAGCGCCGGCAATAGCACTATCTGCCCCGCAAGGGCAATGATTACCGCGCGAGGCTGCTTGGCAACAAGCCGGAAATCGCCCATCTGCAGAGTCAGGCCGAGGTCAAACATCAGCAACGTGAGTATTGGCAAAACAATCAGTACCGCATTCATCAATGGTTAATGATTAATGGTTAATGATTAATGGTTAATGGTCAATGGTCAATTCACAAACACCGGCTCTATGCCCAGCACATCGTATACTTTGAGTTTGATGTCCTTATTGAGTTTGTAGCTCATCTGCAGCACAGGCGTGTCGGCATCGCGGGCAGCAACGAAGGCATACTCCCCTCGGCAGGCTATCCATGCGCTTTTGTCTTCGTCAAACGACGTAAGCCATTCCTTACTGATAACGATTGTCAGCTTCTCCTCCTGTCCGGGCTTTAGCAATCGTGTCTTGGCATACCCTTTCAGCTCGCGTAGCGGCTTATCCATTCCTCCTTCCGGCGCATCGCAGTATATTTGCACCACTTCCTTGCCGGCTCGCTTCCCAGTGTTTTTCACGGTGACACCTATCTCCAGTCGGTCTCCGCGATCCTTAATCTTCATGTCGCGGTAGTCAAATGTGGTGTAGCTCAGCCCATATCCAAAGGGATAGGCAGTCTTCACGCCCCTGGTGACGTAATGTCGATACCCCACATATATGCCCTCCTCATAGTTGGTATAGTCCACGCATGGCACTTTATACTGCGGTGTGGCCCCCACGTGGCGATAGAAGGAGTAGTTCTGGTATTTGTCAGCTTTCACTTGCGGGAAGTTGGGCGCTGAGGGGTCATCGCTGTATTGCATGGGTATAGTCACCGGCATCCGTCCGGAGGGACTGACGTTGCCCGCCAGCACATCGCCCACGCTATGGCCTCCCTCTTCGCCGGGCTGCCAGCAGATGAGTATCGCGTCGGCAAGGTTACGCCACGAGGCCACATCTATTATACCCCCCACGTTGAGCACCACTATCACCGGCTTGCCCTCCTTATGAAAGGCCTCGGCAGTCGCTTTCAGCAGAGCTATCTCCCCGTTGCTAAGCATATATGAGTGATACCAATCGCGATCTACGCCCTCGCCGAATACTCTGCCCAGGGTGATGACCGCCGCTTTATCCTCCTTTGCCGCCTTGGTTATCAGGTCGGTGGGCACCGCCTCCATTGCACGTTCGTGCTCGCAGCACCATGGCACGTTCTTATTGAAGTTCTCGCAGCGTCGGCGCTCGCTCTGCATGAAGTCGGTATAGAACCTGTGCATCGCCTCATCGAGCTTAAAGCCCGCGTCGGTGAGCCCCTCGGGCATGCACACGCTGCGGAACGGGTTGTTCACGGTGCCGGAGCCTGTGCCGCCATGTATGAAGTCATATGACGTCGTTCCCATCAGTGCCACCCTATCGTCCTTTTTCAGCGGCAGCGCATTGTCGTGGTTCTCCAGCAGCACGAACCCCTCGGGCGCAGCCTCTCTCACCAGGCTGGCGTTCTCTTCCAGTGGCGGGTTATCTGTTGGGCTGCCGCCCTTGTATCTTATAGCTCTGAGGGCGGCCTCGAGCATGCGCTTTACGCAGGCGTCGAGGTCAGCGGCGCTGAGTGAGCCGTCTTTGAGTTTGTTGAGAATATCGTTATATCGTTCCTTGCTGCCCTGCTGTATGTTATCGTTGCCCGCCTTTACCATCTGTGCGCCGCTGTAGCCACCGCCCCAGTCGCTTATCACTGCGCCGCTGAAGCCCCACTCGTGCCTCAGGATAGTAGTCAGCAGGTCTCGGTTCTGGGAGGTGGTAACGCCATTCAGGAAGTTGTAGGACGACATGATAAACCAGGGCTGGCTGCTCTTTACCATTATCTCGAAGTTGCGCAGGTATATTTCCCTCAGAGCACGCCTACTCACTCTGGAGTCGTTACTCAGTCGGTTGAGCTCCTGGTTGTTAGCCGCGAAATGCTTAGGACAAGCACCCACACCCGCCCGTTGTATTCCTCTCACCAACGCGGCAGCCGAGAGTCCCGAGAGTAGCGGATCTTCCGAGAAATACTCGAAGTTACGTCCACATAGTGGGTTACGCTGTATATTCATACCCGGCCCAAGAACCACATCTATCCCTCTTGCTCGGAATTCGCGGCCTTCAGCCTCGCCAATCGTCTCGAGCAGCTGTGTGTTCCATGTTGCAGCCTCCAGCATACCATTGGGGAAGCGTGTGCATAGCTTGTTATCCACGCGGAGTCCACTCGGCCCGTCCGCATACACCAGTGGTGGTATGCCGAGGCGGTCGATGGGATTCGTGGCGCCAGCGCATCCGGGCAGGTAGTCATTTATATGCCCTCGCCCGTCAAAGGCTCCGGAGCCTTTGCCCACTATGACGCCGGCTTTCTCCTCTGGTGTCATCGCTTTTATCACCTTGTCGACATTATCGGGGGCGAGTTTCAGATCCTGAGCCCCACATACGCAGGCAGTCCACGCTGCCGCGAGCAGCAATATCTTTTTCATACGTCTTAGTTTAACATTTGCATTTAACTTCAGTCTACATTATTTCCACCCGTCTTTTCAAAGATGCCGCATAGGCGGCTATCACCACGTAGCATAGCAAGGGTATCATAAACGCAAGAGCCAGAGTGCTGCTGTCAGCTATGCAGCCCATCAGCAGTGGAGCCACCGCTCCACCCACGATAGTCATGATTAAGTAGGAAGAGGCTCTTTTAGTTTGACCTACAGCTCCTCGCAAAGCCAGAGAAAAAATAGTTGGAAACATTATACTCTCACAAAGATACACAAGGAAGAAAGCTGTCATCGATACTATTCCTCTACATGTAATTATAACCAAACTACCCAAAGTTGCACCAATGGCATATATTAACAATACTTTCCACGCCTTAACATGCCCCATCAACCAGCTGCCACATAGTCTGCCCACGAAGAAAAGGCCCATTCCACCAAAGCTCAGCCACAGACTAGCCTCACCTCTCGATATGCTGCTGTATTCAGTGAAATAGGCAACGAAATTGCTATTTACGCCGGTTTGTGCCGCAACATAGAGAAATAGCGCCACTACTCCCATTATATATACGGGATTCATTAGACTTGAAGATTTGGGGGTAGAACTCTCATACTCCCCAACTTCCTCATCATAATCCTCATCTACCTCTGGCAGTTTGCTAAACTTGAATCCGAGCGCCACCAACAGCACAAAGATACCTACTACCGCATAAGGTGTAGCTACTGTGGCTATGTCACCGGTGCCGGTCTCGCCACCAAAAAAGAAGAGACCGCCCACAAAGGGACCACATATCCAACCCAGGCCATTAAGCGACTGAGCAAGGTTAATGCGCTGCTCTGCCGAACTCTTTTCGCCAAGTACTGTAACATATGGATTCGCAGAAGTTTCGAGACAAGTCAAACCACAGCCTATCACGAACAGAAGTCCCACGAAAGCAGGGTAAATGGCTACAGGATTATTGGCCTTGACTCCCCATAAGCAGATGGGTAAGAATAATAAAGCGCCAACACCATATAGCACCAAGCCGGTCAACACTCCGCCTCTATATCCCCAACGTTGAATAATTTTCCCGGCGGGAATAGCCATCAAGAAATAGGCAGCGTAGGTTGCTACCTGCACCCACGAAGCATTCGCATGGTTAAGGCCAAACAAATTCTTCAGATGCGGATTAAGTACCTCAAGAACAGCGTGGGCAAACCCCCACATAAAGAATAGACTCGAGATAAGAAGAAACGGCACCAAATAGTCACGGCCGCTCTTTGTAGTTGTGAGTTTCACTATCCCAAAAAAGAATTAATCTACAATTATCGTTCTGCTCTCATTGGATTATTGAGGAAGTCCTCGTAGGCAAGGCGGATGCCGTCTTCGAGCTCGGTCTTGTAGGTCCAGCCAAGGTTGGTAGCTTTGGAGACATCGAGGAGCTTGCGGGGGGTGCCGTTGGGACGGGTGGTGTCCCACTTGATCTCGCCCTGGTAGCCTACTACTTTGGCCACGAGCTCGGTGAGGGCCTTGATGGTGAGCTCCTTGCCGGTGCCGGCATTGACGGTCTCGTTGCCAGAATAGTTGTTCATCAGGAACACACAGAGGTTGGCCAGGTCATCCACATAGAGGAACTCGCGCAGGGGGCTGCCATCGCCCCAGCAGGTAACCTC
The DNA here is from genome assembly GCA_017616915.1 of Bacteroidaceae bacterium. GTDB lineage: Bacteria > Bacteroidota > Bacteroidia > Bacteroidales > Bacteroidaceae > UBA6382. Next base: position 71 of record JAFZXF010000095.1, on the reverse strand, counting down.
GGTGAGGCCGGCCTCCTTGGCTTCGTGGAAGCGGCGGATGAGGGCCGGCAGCACATGGCTGTGCTCGAGAT
>JAFZXF010000094.1 GCA_017616915.1 Bacteroidaceae bacterium | reverse complement strand
CATTAACAGAAAGAGATATTACAACATAAAACATTTTCTCTGTTATGGCATAAAATGGCAGGAGATCAAACCTGAATATATTATACCCGTGAACAATCTACGCACTTTCGCGGATTCAATCAAAGATGATGTTGTTCGACTTGAGGTTCTCAAGTTCTTGCGGTATCAAGGTGATCGGTTCTTCCACGACGTGAGTGACGCACATGGTGTTACCGCGTCAATGGCAGATTATCTTGCAGAGTTGGACAGGTTAATTAAACTAAACGAATACACTTATAAGGTTCCTGATGCAGCAAAGATGCCACTTCCTCGTCCAGATAATTATGTAGATTTGGTTAATTGGATTAAGGAGGAGAAGAACGAGGGCCGTAACTATTATGCAGAAGCAGGGAATAATCGTTCAAAAATGTGTAGGAATCTTACGGAAAAAATTGGCTGGGAGGTCAATGAAAATAGTCTACGTAAGGCACAACAAAGGTTATAATCTTAACCATAAAATAACTTAGGACAAAATCAGGACAGATTTCCTGGTATTATGTCAAAAAAAAGCAGTACCTTTGCATCGTCATTCGAAAGAGTGGCGATGTTTTAGTTTAGAAAACATCTGATTTATAGTGTAAACCGCGAGGTTTTGTTGGCTTGGATATCCGCGAACGGCCGTTCACTCCAAAGCTGAGCACAAAACCAACGATTATGACAGAACATCAAATCGAAGCGCTGAGAAGCGTGTTGAGTCGAGTCCAGAGGATGTACATAGAGAAGGACGGTTTGAAAATCTTTCTCTTGTGGGCAGACGAGGACTGGCTGGTGGTTATGCAGTGTCTGCAGGATCACGGTTTGTTCAAGAATACTCCCCAGCGTCCGCCGCTGAAAGCGTTTGAGCGTTGGGTGCAGGAGATGGCAATCCCTCAGTATGAGTCGGAATGTCTTGCTGACGAGATGACCCTTGCCAATGCGCCGTTGCGCGGTGAGCGTTATCCGTGGAAGAGCAATGCGTGGAAGCCCTTTGTGCTTGTGCGCTGGCGCAAGCTGTACAAAGTATTAAGTAAACTGTTAGAAGAGGAGGTCTGTTTATGACACGTCAATCACATTACAGAAAAGTGAAAGTGCTGCGAAATGCATTTCACCGGCCCAAATGTCAGGCGAAATTATTTCAGCCCGGGGCGAAATGGCCGAAAACCACGGCGAAATTTGTTGGTACATTTTATGAATAGTTTCGGTAGACTCGCTAAGGCGGGTTGACAAGTAACTTAATGTATAACTCGCACATCCAAGAGGGAATAATTGGTGGTCAGAGCGTCCCTCGCTCATACTCAGTTTTGACTACCGAAAAAGGGTGTACGATGTGCTGCTAAAACTTTTAAAGCAATGGCAGCAAACAAGAAAGCCTCGAAGAAGGCAAACAGCTCTAAGAAGAGCGGAAAGACCACCAGCCGCAAGGCTGCAACTGATAACACTGCTAAGAAGGCAGCGATGAGTGAGAACAACGTCGTGAAGACGATAGAATGCGCCGACCTGACGATGTACACGAAGGACCATGAGATTGGTCTGGGTGAGAGCCGTAACGGGACGCTCATGTGCCGAGGCAAGTACGACTACAAGTTCGAAGAGGAATGCCTGCGGGACGCGGGAACGCGCGACTGGGAACATCGGGTGCTCGTCTCGAAGTTCGGCAAAGTCAACATCAAGGTGAACGCGTATGGCGTGTTCCTGAGCGGCTACTGGCGCAAGGACGAGTTCGACGACACGTTGGAACTGGCAGAGGCGATGGCAGATGATTCGCACGGTGCATGCAGCAAGCTTCGCAAGCGCGACGTCAAGGCTATCATGGAACAGTTGGCGACATTGAAACCGGAAGACGCATGATCCAGATAGTTGCTGTTGAAGAAGGGGGTATAGCCTGCGATGCAGGCTGCCCCTACTACGAGGAGTCCGGCGTTGTCCGAGGCTACGGAGGCCCGCTGAAGACGCATTGTCGAGGCATAATGGAGGACGTGGTGGTAAACTGCGAGAAGCTCAACCCCAAGCAGCTGTACAAAGGCAAAACACTGCTGACTGCCAAAGAAATAGGCAAGTTGCTGGGAATGAAACTCCAGAAGGAGCGGAAGCTGTACCCCGTAGAGCACAAGGAGATACATCCGGTGGGATGGAAGCCGAGCAAAAGTTCAAAAAAAGTTTAACAATTAAATCGATTTAGTATATGGCTTTTACATATCAAGAAAGTGTTAATAAGGGCATGCCGTTGCCATGCACCAGATACGAGTGGATAACACTTATTAACAGCCGGAAGGTCAGAGACATCTGCAAGCAGATTGCGGAACTGGACGAGAACGACCCAGACTACAACGAGAAGAAGCAGGCGCTGAAGAAGAAGTTGCCGATCATCATCCCGCATGCGGCATCGTTCAAGAACATGAAGCGCGTGAGCGCGGATGCCGTGCCGAGCGGGCTGGCGATGCTGGACGTGGACCATGTAGAGGACCCGCGCGAGTGGTTCGAGCACATGGACAAGCGGCTGTTCGTGGACAATCAGATCTATCTCATCGCCATCACGGCGAGTGGTAAAGGGCTCCGTCTTATCGGGGCCCGCCACTCGGGCGAGAGTATTGAGGCGGCGCAGATGCGTATGGCGGAAGCGCTGGGAATCAAGGAGTACGATGCAGTGACGAAAGACCTGGCGAGAGCGAGTTACGTCGTGCCGAAGGAGTATATCCTGTGGATGGACGAGACGGAACTGTTCGCGGAACGGGGATGGGAAGCAGAGCCCGCGGAGGTACAGAGCGACGGCGGGCAGACTCCTCTCTCCAACCCGGAAGGGCTGATGAGCGGGGAAGAACTCTGCTACAGAGGTATCCCGTATGCGAATATCGTGGCGGAATTGATGGTTCAGACCGGCAACGCGGGCGGCGCGGTGCAGGGAGAGCGGAACACGGTGTATTTTGCCTTGGCGAACTACATGCGGTATATCTGCGACTTCAACGCCGATCTGCTGCTAAAGGTGCTGCCGGACTTCGGGTTGAGTGAGCCGGAGCGCAAGCAGGCGATCACGTCCGCTATAGGCAGGCCGCGCAAGTCGGAAGTGCCGGTGATTGTGCAGAGCGCTATTGTCGTGTGTGAACGGGAACGCGAGGTGCGTGCCGGAGCGCAGACGCAGTCGCAGAAAGCCTCGGACATGGCGATGCCGCCTCTGCCGCCGCTGATGAAGATCCTGTGCCGCAGGCTGCCCGAGCAGTACCGTCCGGCTATGATCGTAGCCTCGCTGCCGGTGCTGGGCACACTGGCTACCCGAGTCCGTTTCGAGTATCTGGACCGCCAGGTGCAGAGTCTGAGTTTCTTCTCGTGTATCACGGCACCCGCTGCCACGGGCAAGTCGTTCATCCGCAAGCCCTTGGACTTGCTGCTGACACCCATCAACGAGCAGGACGTGATTGAGCGCGAGAAAGAGCAGAAGT
>JAFZXF010000093.1 GCA_017616915.1 Bacteroidaceae bacterium | reverse complement strand
AACGCCCGCAAGCGGGCTCGAAGTTAAAGAAGTTAACGACGATAGTCAGACTAATGTCGAACAGCCAACGGCTGTGATAACTTCGAGCGGCAAAGCCGCGATAACTACAATAACTTCTTGACTTCTAACTTGAAGCATTGACCATTGAACATTGAACTTTACTCCTCACTCCGTGAACTACATCCTGAATATCGCCGATTTCGCAGTGGAGCTAGTGCTCGACGAGCGAATGCCGCAGCTGCCGGAGAACTATAGGCCGTTTGTGGCGGAGAACGCTGCCGCTGCGCCGTTGCTGACGCTGACGGCTGGCAGCGAGGTGGTGAGTATGGAGAATTGTGAGATACTGAGTTCGTTTGACGACTTGGGCTACCGACAGGATGTGTATAAACACGCCGAAGGATATGCCTTCGAGATATACAACTACGACGGACAGCTCGCCGCAAAGATGGAGAGTACTGCCCGCTTTGAGCGAAATCGCGTGTGGCTGGCCGATACCGACATCCTCACGAAGGAGTTTGGCCTCAACAATACGCTGATGATTGCCTTCGCTTTCGCCTCAGCATACCACGGCACACTGATGATGCACTCGTCGGTGGTTGCAAAAGGCGGATGCGGATACATGTTCCTCGGCAAGAGCGGTACGGGCAAGAGTACGCACTCGTCGCTGTGGCTGAGGTACTTGGATGGCTATCATCTTCTTAACGACGACAATCCGGTGCTGCGCGTAACGGACAGCGAGGTAATCGTATATGGCTCGCCGTGGAGCGGAAAGACGCCATGCTACCGGCAGGAGCAGGCCAAGGTGGGAGCGCTGGTAATGCTAGAGCAGGCGCCCTACAACAAGATAAGCCGCGAGAGCGTGGTGGTGGCATTATCGTCGCTGCTGTGCTCGTGTAGCGTGATGATATGGGACCGTAGCAGCTACGACTGCATCATGCGTACCATTGAGCAGGTGATAACGCGTTGTGGTGTGTGGCACCTGGAGTGCCTGCCCGACGAAGACGCGGCACGTTTGTGTCATGATACCATTGACCGGTCATAGACCGTTGAACATTGAAGATTGAGCATTGAACATTGAACAAAATACAGCAGGAATCCAAATCGACAACGAGTTGCTCATCCCGGAAGTGGGGAAACTCATCAGCGAGGGGCGCACGGTGACGATGACGGTAAGAGGCCGAAGCATGAGGCCGTTCATTGAGGACGGACGCGACAAAGTGATTTTGGCCAAGGCTGACAATCTGAGAGTGGGTGACGTGGTGCTCGCCAAGACATTGGAGAAAAGCTACGTGATACACCGCCTCACAAAGATAGATTCCGAGACAGGCGACTGCATACTCCGCGGCGATGGTAACCTGGACATGGAGCACTGCAACCGGCAGGATATTCTGGCCAAAGTGACCGACATTCTCCGCAAAAAGAAGGAGAAACGCTACAGCCTCAGTGGACCGACATGGCGGATATATTCCTGGCTCTGGATGCGGATGCGACCCGTAAGACGCTACCTGCTGGCCATATATCGGAGATTGCCCTAAACGACCCTAATAGACCTTATTTATAAATAATATGAATCTCAAAAAGAACTTCGAGCTACGCTGCGTGTGCGGTGAAAACGTAGTGATACCGTGCGGCATAGAGAATGTGAACTTCGACAGTATTATCCACCTCAACGAGACGGGAGCTTTCCTGTGGAAAGAGGCTGAGAAGGGCGAATTTACCTTAGAGAGTCTTACGTCTGCCCTCACGGCTGAGTACGAGGTGAGCGATGACGTGGCTAAGACTGACGTGGCTGCGTTTGTGGCAAAACTGGAAGAACAAAAACTCTTAAACTCTTAAACATCTTAAACTCTAACATATATGCTTATTGCAGTAGATTTCGACGGAACAATTGTCGAGCACAAGTACCCTAAGATTGGCAAGGAAATTCCCTTTGCCACCGACACACTGAAGCGCCTCATACAGGACGGACACCGTCTTATACTATGGACTATCCGATACGGCCACACCTTGCAGGAGGCTGTGGACTGGTGCAAGGAGAGAGGCGTGGAGTTTTGGTCAATCAACAGCGACTATGCCGAGCAGGACGTGGCGAACGAAGAGCGCAGTCCCAAGGTGAAGTGCGACCTCTATATCGATGACCGTAATCTTGGCGGGCTGCCCGACTGGGGAACTATTTATGATATGATTAACAACAACCTCAGCTACGAGACGCTTAATCCCGCACTGCTGGGTAGCGCCAATCAAAAGAAAAAGAAAAAAGGATGGCTGTTCTGAAACGAGGTGACAACGACGAGCGCCTGCAACTAGATGCATCCCGCCGTTTTGCAGCCAGCTTGGCGTTGGCATGGCGGCTGTGGGTGACTCACTTCACCGCATTTATGCGGCTGATGTGGTTGCCGTGTGTGCTGTCGGTGGTTGTGGTAGTGTTGTGGCTACAGCTGACTCCCTCCGTGATGAGCTATGGTCTCAGTCTTGGCTCAGTGCTAGTCGATGTTGCCGCAGGTGCAGCGATGCTGTTCGTATGGTCGATGATGCGTACTCTGCAGCTGGAAGCCCTTGCGGATATCGAAGCTGGCGAGAGCATCAATACCACCATGAATCTCAACCGCCTCTGGAATATGCTTAGTCAGACATGGCGACCTTACCTGCCTCTATTGGCCGCGTGGTTGTTGGCGGCGGCAATGGTTTATGTGCCGATGGCGCTGGGAGCCAATATCTATGTGCTATTGGCCTGCGGTGTGGCGGCAGTGATGATACCGCCAACGTTGGGCGGAATGGCGCAGTCGTTTATGGAGGTGAAAAGCACTCCGCTGTTTGGCCGTATGTGGCAGGGCCTCAAACTCAACCGCCACTACTGGGGCAGTATGGCATCAATGTGGGTGTTGTCGCTGCTGGTGATGGTGGTTATCGCCACTGTGCTCATTTTCGGTGTACTGATACTGGGCTATGCGTTTGCCAATAAGCGTGAAGCAGTGATGCAGGAAGAAGTGATAGAAATTCCCGCTTACGTAGGCTTACTGATAATTGCAGTGGAGGTAGTGGTAGTGTGGCTGCTGAGCTTCACGCAGAGCCTATGGTCGCTTCCGCAGCAGGTGCACATGCGCTCCATTTTATATAAGAAAAACAACAAGCAAAATAATACTTAATACGTTATTATCATGAAACAAACAATTCTTGTAACTGGAGGTACCGGCTTTATCGGTTCCCACACCACAGTCGAGCTTATCAATGCCGGCTATGACGTAGTAATTATCGACAATCTGTCGAATTCTAATGCCGATGTAGTTGACGGCATAGAGAAAATCACCGGCGTTCGTCCGGCATTCGAGAAGGTTGACTGTCTCGACTATCCTGCACTGGAGGGCGTGTTCCAGAAATATCCGGCCATCAGCGGTATCATTCATTTTGCCGCTAGCAAGGCTGTGGGAGAATCGGTGGAGAAACCGCTACTCTATTACCGCAACAACCTCAACTCGCTGATTAACCTGCTTGAGCTTATGCCCAAGTATGATGTGAAGGGCATCATCTTCTCCTCATCATGCACAGTGTATGGTCAGCCCGATCCCGAAAACCTGCCCGTTACCGAGCAGGCGCCTATCAAGGTTGCAGAGTCGCCCTACGGCAACACTAAGCAGATCTGCGAAGAGATAATCCGCGATAATGCTCGTGCCGGAGCGCCCTACAAGGCAATCCTGCTTCGCTACTTCAACCCAATTGGAGCACATCCCACTGCAATTATCGGTGAGTTGCCTAACGGCGTGCCCGCTAACCTGATTCCTTATCTTACGCAGACCGCCATCGGTATTCGCAAGGAACTCAGCGTGTTCGGTGATGACTACAGCACTCCTGATGGTTCGTGCATCCGCGATTTTATCTATGTGGTAGACCTCGCAAAGGCTCACGTGGCAGCCATGAAGCGCATCCTCGATGGCGGACAGGAAGAGCCTGTAGATGTATTCAACGTAGGTACTGGTCACGGAGAATCAGTGCTTGGGCTTATCAAGACCTTTGAAGAGGCTACCGGAGTGAAGCTGCCTTATAAGATTGTAGGTCGTCGTGCAGGCGACATAGAACAGGTATGGGGCAACGTTGACAAGGCGAATAAAGTGCTCGGTTGGAAAGCCGAGGGAACTTTGGCCGAAGCTCTCTCCTCTGCATGGAAGTGGCAGCAGGAACTCCGCAAGCGCGGAATCATGTAGAGCGTGATGTTAAACACAGCCGGTTACGGACTGGTTTGAAATGAGAGTCCAGTGTCATTGGATAATCCTTGTTATGTAATCGAGGAGGATAAGCTGCGAGCCAACTTGCAGCTTATCAGCAGTATAGCCAAGAGAGCCGAGGTTGATATAATCTTGGCCCTCAAGGCTTTTGCTAATTGGAAGGTGTTCCCTATCATACGTGAGTATGTGGAGCACACCACCGCCAGTTCTCTCTACGAAGCGCGTCTCTCTGCAGAGCAGTTTGGTGGCTTGACTCATACTTATTCCCCTGCTTATGAAGAGGATACGTTTGGCGAGATACTGCGTTACTCTGAGCACATCACATTCAATTCGCTGTCGCAGCTCCATCGCTTCCTGCCTATGGTGCAGGAGTTTGAGCAGACCAGTAGCGGTCATAAGGTAAGCTTAGGACTGCGCATCAATCCGGAATACTCCGAGATAGGGACCGACCTTTACAATCCATGCGCTCCGGGCAGTCGATTCGGTGTAACCGGGAAGATGATGGAATCGGCATCTGTGTCTGATAGCGATATTCCCTTTGAAGGATTGCATTTCCATTGCCTATGCGAGAACAATTCCACATCGCTGGCAGCAGTGCTGAAGCATGTGGAGCAAAAGTTCGGGAATCTGTTAGGCAAGATAAAGTGGTTGAATATGGGCGGTGGCCATCTGATGACTCGGGAGGGCTACGACTTGGAATTGCTGGTAAGCACTATCCGTGGACTGCACGAGCGCTATCCTAATCTCAGGATTATCATGGAGCCAGGATCTGCGTTCCTTTGGCAGACGGGATTTCTCACGGCTCGAGTAGTTGATATTGTATGCAATAGCGGTATCAAGACCGCGATACTCAACGTGAGCTTCACGTGCCACATGCCCGATTGCTTAGAGATGCCATATTGGCCGACTGTGCGTGGAGCTGAGACGCTGGAGATTACGGATGATAATCCGTTTGTCCGTGAATCGAATGTCTATCGTCTTGGTGGTAACAGCTGTCTCAGTGGCGACTACATGGGCTATTGGCGTTTTGATAAGCCGCTTAATATTGGTGACGAGATTATCCTCGAAGACATGATACACTACACCACTGTAAAGACCAACATGTTCAATGGTGTGCACCATCCGTCGATTGCGCTACAGCATAGTGACGGAAATTTGGAGATTCTAAAACGTTTTAGCTACGAAGACTACAAAAATAGGATGGATTAACACAAATTCTGAAAAAAAAATCCATTTTTGTTTGTCAGTAAGGAAAAAAGTGCTACTTTTGCAGCGCGTTTGGTGAAACGTGCAAATTTAAGCTTGCTTTGAAGCAATTTTTTGCAAAACTGAAAGACTGAAAACATGCTGCGGAAATAGCTCAGTTGGTAGAGCACAACCTTGCCCTCAGAAAAGATAAGGTTCCAACCTTGGCAAGGTGGTGAGTGTTACTAACAGTTATTTAAAGATATTGCGGAAATAGCTCAGTTGGTAGAGCACAACCTTGCCAAGGTTGGGGTCGCGAGTTCGAGTCTCGTTTTCCGCTCATAGAGAAAACGAGGCTCAAGGTTCCAAAGCACCGAGTCTCGTTTTCCGCTCATAAGGGAAGGAGTGCCAATTGGCACTTT
>JAFZXF010000092.1 GCA_017616915.1 Bacteroidaceae bacterium | reverse complement strand
CTTGCCAAATGCGTATTTACGCAGACAAATGGGGATCAGGCATTAACTACGGCTGCGATTGCTGAGCCGATGATAAGAATACAAGCTACTATCATCCATCGACGGGGTCGCATTTCCACTTTCTGGCGCCCGAACATTATTCCCAGATAGCCAAGAATAAGCACGCTGACAAACATTGGCCATATAGCCCAGTGAATATTGCCTGAGAGAGAGTTTACAAAACCGAGGCCAAGTCCGGTAAGCAGAATGTTGATACTACTGGCGACGGCCATTGCTGCAACGGAGCCCCAGTTACGGAGGTCGAATACTGCCAGTTGAGGTTTGCGACGCAGATATGGCAGAAGCATTCTTAGAGAGACAAATACAGCCAAACCGAGGGAAATAAATGCGTTGGTACGTGCATACAATTGTGGTGCATCGGATCCTTCGATGCGGAGCAAATCACCAAGAGAGATGCCGAGCATGAAAAACAAGCAGCTTACAATACTTACTAAAAAAGTGATACCAAGTCCTTTAGTGAGTTTTATAGGAGTTGCTTCAGCGCATCTACGCATGAGAATCATTGTGTTGATGCCAAATGCCAATGCGAGTACAATATAAGTTGCTACATGCATGATTGTATGTTTTTTGTTATCTCGATAAATTGTTCTACAGATAGTTGCTCTGCTCGTTTTGCCAATGTATCCTCTCCGATATTATCGAGAGGCAGGTTTAATTGTCGAAGAGCGTTACGCAAGGTCTTTCTCCTTTGGTTGAAACCGGCTTTTACTACCTGGACAAATAGCTTTTCATCACATTCCAAGTGATTTACGTTGTTTCTCCGTAACCGTATGACGGCAGATTTCACTTTGGGTGGAGGATTGAACACATGCTCATGTACGGTGAACAAGTATTCGATATTATAAAATGCTGAAAGCAAAACAGAAAGAATGCCATATGTTTTGCTTCCTGGTCCTGCTGCAACTCGCTCAGCAACCTCTTTCTGGAACATACCGACAACTTCTGTCACCTTTTCCCTGTTATCGTACACCTTGAATAATATCTGTGACGAGATGTTATATGGGAAGTTTCCTATGATGCTGAAACTATCATGGAACAAGGTTGTTAGGTCGTATTTCAAGAAGTCTCCTTCTATTACATCGAGGGTAGGGTAGTGGCCTTGCAGATAGGCAACGCTCTCGCGGTCGATTTCAACCACATGGAAGTCTGTATTGGCTCTTGATATCAGATATTTGGTTAGTACACCCATACCAGGTCCTATCTCCAGCACACGTTGTGTATCTGGGGAGAGGCTCTCCACTATTTTTGCGGCGATATTTTCGTCAGTGAGGAAGTGTTGGCCGAGAAACTTCTTTGCTTTTACTTCTGTCATTTTGTCTTTAGTGCGTTATAGCGTTTTCTTGCACGATCGGTATATAAACTGTTGGGGTAGTCGAGGAGAAGCTTCTCATAGCAATCTATAGCTTTTGCTGTGTTGTTTAGTTTTTCTTCGTTTAGTTCGCCCATCATTATTAGAGCGTCGTCGGCTGTAATGTCGTAGGGGTAGAAATCCACCACTTTCTGCAGCAGAGAATCGGCCTCAGTGTAGCGAGCCTGTTTCATTCGTATTTGCGCCTTACGCATGAGAACCTCATCCAGTAGTGGGTGAGATAAATTGTGGATTTCAATGTTTGTGTAGTTTTCCCAAGCGGAGTCGAGCATATTGCGGTAGAGAAGAAGGTCGGCGTCTGCAAAAATCTCCAGCATGCCGTATGTGCTGTCGTCCTCCATATTGTCAGATATTAGTAGAGATAGCTCCATAGCATCGTTGGCCACAAGTTTGCTTGTGGAGGAGCGTAATACTTTGAGCTGAGAGTTGGCCCATTCGAAATCGTGATTATAATATGAGAGTTTGGCGTTTTTGTATTTTGCCATAGCGCCAAGCACGTCGTTCTTGTTTTCTTTTTCAACTTGCATATAAAGTAGGGAAGCATCCCATACTTCGCCGGCGAAGAGCAGCAGATCGCCAAGTTCCAACTTTACCTCATTGCGTATTTGTGGTTTCAGGCGAGGCATTTCCAATATGTCGTCCAAAATATCGGCAGCTGCCTGAATGTTGCTGCTATGGTATCCCATGAGGTTGGCGTAGTTTCGCATCAAAGTAAGGGTGCGTTCATTCTTGCCAAGTTCATCAAAAGCATTGATGTATTTTTGTGCCAGTTGTTGGAGGGCGCTTTCCTCGATATGGTAGTTTTTGTTTATACGGGCGAATTCTACTTCAAGTTCCCCTATGCGGCTTTCAAAATAATGAGGGTTGTCTTTCCCTTTTGCAAGAAGGATGCGGTATCCGTCGGAGGCTACGTCGAGGGCATCGTTGTTTTGGGCGATTTTTGCAACGCGGAGCACTTCCTGGCCGCCTTTGTCTGGGAAACGTGCATCGACAGCTTCTGCCTGTTCAAGTGCGAAGCGGAAATCTTTCTGTTGCAGGGCGAACCATATCATCATTTCCAGATAGGTCTTGTTGTCTGGGTGTTCGCGTACGCGGGATACCAAAGCATTGCGTACGCCGTCGGCCAGTTTGTTGTCCGGAGCTTCCTGCAGGGCTTTCTGCATCGACACTTGGACAGAGTTCAGCATGCGAGGTTGATTGTCCAAAAGGTCGAAATATTCGCTGGTCATTGCTCCATAGTCACACATCTGTTGGTATACAGCTATTAGCTCGTTGAAATAAAGTGTGCGGTTCTTTGTTTTCTCTCTGGCTGTGAGGTATGTACGTGCCGCAAAGTTGAGCTGTCCGGCATTGATGAAAGCCATTGCGAGATCAGGTACGGGTTGAAGGTCGGCCGTTATGGCATCAATAGCCTTGTTGAAGCATTTCTGTGCTTTTTTTTCGTCTTTCTGATGGAGGTAGACAGAGCCCTCGTCCACATATAGGTAAAGATCCTTGGAATTGTTTTTGCGGCGCCGTTCCACAAGTTTCACAGCATCGCGATATTCTCCTAATTCAAGGTATGTGGCGAGAAGGCGCTGATAGTAATACTTATTTGTTGTGCGTTTGTACAGGCCTTCGTACAGTTGTGCTGCTTGTGCGTATTCGCCGTGATCGAAATAGTAGGCGGCCGTCTGTTCCAGGTTTTGTTGTGCGACAACAGGGGTGGCACCGATAAATGATGCCAAGAAGCATGCTATCAGTATGGTGCGGATCTTTTCCATACAAAAAAACCGGAGTCTTGCATCCGGTTCTTTTCTTGTTTGGTGACCCAGCTGGGGCTCGAACCCAGGACCCCAACATTAAAAGTGTTGTGCTCTACCTGCTGAGCTACTGAGTCATCATTTCAACACTACTCTTTCTTTCAAAAGAGTTTGCAAAAGTACTACTTTTTTCCAATACGGCAAAGAAAAAAGTAAAAAAAGTTATGGTGCTGCATTGTATATATCATTATTACAGCACGATAGCAAATGTTGTGTTTTGTCTTTTTTTAGTGGCTCTATTATGGTATTCCGGGCGGTTCGGCGCCATTTTGTGCAATTTCTACCCCTTTTTCTATTGGTTTTCCTACAGAAGGAGTAGGGGAGGCGGTTGTGCCTTGAGCCAGAGAGACAAACTCCTGCCACTTGTTGTCAAGAGGAATATAGCGTCCGCGATCCTCATAGTGGTTAACCTTTCCAGGACCAATATAAGTGGAATCTGAGGGGCGACCTTCCTTGTCAACCACAAATCCGTACAGGTGTACCTCAAGTCCTGCCCATGACTCTGGTAGCCTCATTTGTAGGCGTTTGGCTTTACGAGACACCGGTGCCGACAGAATGCCGACGCCGAGAGCTGGTGTATAGATATAGACATACACTTTGTCTTCGCCAGAAGCGCGCAGCGACATGCTGTTTTTCTCGAATTCCACAGTTACTGTCTCATCCTGTTCGAAGCAAGGATCCTTGAAATAGACATCTGCGGCTGGCCCTGAAGCAATTCGTAGATGTTCATAATCAATGGTTATAGTATCGTTTTCGAGATGGAAGTACTGTTTATTGTGCAGAACGAAGTAGTTGCCTTCCGTCATTTTTGCGTTAAGCGAAGCCTGGTGGAAGCCCAACTTAAGGGCATCGGTTGCCTGAGAGGCGAAGCGCACCATACTGACGAACCAGTTGCGCTGTTTTTGTTGCAGCTCAGTGTTGGGGTAATTTATTCTCTGGCGATATGCTCGTACGCAGTGGATATTACGCCACGAATACCCCACGATGTCACCTAATTTTCCATTAAAGGGACCTATAGGTCCAGGATGAATTATGGCCATTTTTTTCTCCTTTCTTTGCCTTCAATAACGGATAATCAATCGTATTATTGTCCGAATTATAGATTTATTCACTAAGTAGACACGAAGGAGTATAGAAGAAGATAAGCCCTATAATAGACGGATGCTCATTGTATTATGTGTTTGTCAAAAAAGCATAGTCGCAATAAAAAAAATATTTTTGCGTTATGAAGATATGATGAAACAAGGTAAGATGATTTTTGGAGGGCTTTCGGCAATGAGTCGAGAGTTGCAGAAAGAAGATTGGCAGGGGGTGCATTACACCATTTTGCTAGACGAAAATACATTCCAAAACTGCCTTCCGACGTTGGTGTCACAGGTAGATAGTTTACAGGAGGCGGAATTTATAGAGGTGCCGGTAGGTGAGGAGTGCAAGAGTTTGGAGGTGGCGGCGCAGGTGTGGCAGACGCTCTTGGAGAACGGTGCTGACCGGCACAGTGTCATAGTCAATCTTGGTGGTGGAGCTGTGTGTGACCTTGGAGGGTTTGTTGCTGCCGGTTTTAAACGAGGCATCCGTTATATAAATGTCCCCACGACATTGCTTGCTATGGTCGATGCCGCTATTGGCGGTAAGACTGCTGTAGACTTTGGCGGGGTTAAGAACAGTATCGGTCATTTCTACCCATCGTCGATGACAGTTATTGAGCCTGTTTTTTTACAAACCCTTCCACAGGAAGAGGTGCTCAATGGTATGTTTGAAATGGTAAAGACGGCGTTGGTGAGCGATGCTGCTTTGTACAACCGTTTGTTAACGGGTGTTAATATCAAGAGTTCTGATATTAAAGAGATAGCACGTATCAAGTCGCGAGTGGTGAAGGCAGATCCATACGACAATAGTATTAGAAAGATTCTGAACTTCGGTCACACCTTTGGTCATGCTATCGAGACATATTCCCAGATGCCTCACGGAGTAGCTGTCGGCATCGGCATGAGTGTTGCGATGTATCTTTCGGTCAAGAAGCTTGGATTGTCCGGAGAGGTATACCATTCTTATTCCAAGTGGCTCAAAGAGCGAGTAACACTTCCTAAATATACATTAAAGAATATAGAACAGATGTTGCCTTTGATGTATCAGGACAAGAAGAATGCTGCGGGAGACCTGCGGTGTGTGCTGCTCCAAGAGGTAGGTGCTGCGGTGATAGATGTCTGCGTTTTGGACAATGAAGTCCGGGATGCCTTCCTCAAACTGGCACAATGAGTTGCTCGGTTGAGCGGCTGCGCTGCTCGAGTAGGATGGGGCGTCCGGCTACGATGCTGTCAATGACTTGCTGGGTGTAGTAGCGGATAGTGATAAGTTGTAAGTTATCGTTGTAACGTACACGGAACATGCTCTTTAGCTTCTCTATGAGAGGCTGAACCACATGCGGGTTATTATCCACGCAGATAGAGAAGCTTAGTGCGGAGTTTTGCATGAGATTCACCTTGATACCAAGCTCGTTAAGTAGGCCAAAGATAACCTGCAGATTATCTTCGGCGATAAAGGAGTAGTCGCGAGGAAGAATAGAGAGCAGAATCTGGTTGTTCTTAAAGATATATAGAGGGGTTTCCGGACTGATAACATTATAGTTACCTATTATTGAGCCATCGCTTTCCGGAGTGATAAAGGAGCGGATGTAGAGAGGAATACCTTTGTTCTGTATGGGCTTCACCGTCTTCGGGTGTATAACAGAGGCGCCATAGTAGGCGAGCTCAATAGCCTCGTTGTATGGTATTTGGTTAATCTTAACTGTGTTGGTAAAGTATTTGGGATCAGCATTGAGAAATCCCGGTACATCCTTCCATATAGTTATGCTTTGTGCGTTGAGAGAGTAGGCCAAGATAGCTGCAGAGTAGTCGGAACCTTCGCGGCCGAGAGTTGTTGTGTCGCTGCCTGTTCCGCCTATGAAACCTTGGGTAAGGATGACGTTATAGTTCATGGAATCAGCGAGTAGCGTCTTTGCAGCACTCTCTGTTGCCGGCCAGTCGATGCGTCCTTCGCGGAAATGAGCGTCGGTGTGGATTATCTGGCGGGCGTCAGCCCATAAAGTCTTTATACCAAGACTGTTGAGGTATTCGCAGATAATAGTTGTAGAGAGGAGTTCCCCGTGACTAACTATTTGGTCGTAGTTATAGTTGTAGTACGCAAGGTCAGCGGGTAGTGTTTTGCTGAGATGGTCGATGTTTACCAAAAGGGAGCTTATTTTATCCTGAATTCCCTTGTTATCAGGCAATAGGGCAGAAGCGATGTTGCGATGATAGTCTTCCAGTTGGCTTCTCAAGTCTCCGCACTCGTAGGTTCCCGGGACGAGTTTCTCCAGCAGATTGGTAGTCTTGCCCATAGCGGAGACGACAACCACCAAAGGCTCTGATTCCAAGTGCTTTTGCACGATTTGCGCCATATTGCGCACAGCGTCGGCACTATTGACCGAAGCCCCACCGAACTTGAATACCTTCATGCGAGTTCCCTTTCCATATCGCGACGTGAGTCTTTTGCTTTGATGCTCTCGCGTTTGTCATAGTGATGCTTACCTTTGGCCAGCGCAATAGTCATTTTGGCATAACCCCGCGAATCAACATAAAGTAATTCAGGCACAATGGTGTATCCGCGTTCCTTGATTTTGTTTTGCAGTTTGCGCAGTTCGCGTCGAGTAAGCAATAGTTTGCGGTCGCGCTTAGCTGTGTGTCCCCAATAGCTGCCGAACTTATATTCCGAGATATGCATATCGCGGACAAAGAGCTCGTTACCTATGAATGTGCACCAAGCATCGTTGAGGTTTG
>JAFZXF010000091.1 GCA_017616915.1 Bacteroidaceae bacterium | reverse complement strand
CGGTGAAATACTGCCAAACCTTACCCTCGAGACCGTTTTTGGCAAACTCCTCACGCAGAATAGCATCCGATTCACGCAAAGCCTCCAGACGATCACGCGTGATGGCACCCGTACAACGAACACCCAAACCTGGTCCGGGGAACGGCTGACGGAACACCATATTATCCGGCAATCCCAGCTCCTTACCTACCACGCGAACCTCATCCTTGAACAGCAGCTTGATAGGCTCTACCAGCTCAAACTTAAGGTCCTCGGGCAGACCGCCTACGTTGTGGTGTGACTTAACGGGTCCGGACTCAACGATGTCGGGATAGATGGTACCCTGGGCCAGGAAACTGATGCCCTCCTGTTTGCGAGCCTCCTCCTCAAATACGCGGATAAACTCAGCACCGATAATCTTGCGCTTCTGCTCGGGATCAGCCACGCCGGCAAGCTTGTTCAGGAAGCGGTCAACAGCGTCCACATAGATCAGGTTGGCGTTCAGTTCATCGCGGAACACCTTAACCACCTGCTCGGGTTCGCCCTTGCGCAGCAGGCCGTGGTTCACGTGAACCGATACCAGCTGCTTGCCCACTGCCTTGATAAGCAGAGCTGCTACAACCGATGAATCCACGCCGCCAGAGAGAGCCAGCAGCACCTTTTTGTCACCAATCTGAGCGCGTAGCTCAGCGATTTGTTCGTCGATAAATTTTTTGGCCAGAGCCGGAGTAGTGATGCGCTCCATGTCGGCCGGACGTACGTTACTTGTTGCCATAGTGATAATGAAATATTATAATGTGAATATGATGTGTTTGCAAAATCTCTGCAAAGATACGAAGAAATGTTCAATGCTGCAAGCGCAGCAAGTCCGAATTTATTTCCCAAGGGCTCAATATTCAATAATCTTTCGCGCGCGGGCAATAAACAGCGTATTTTTTCGTTTAGATATAGTATCATAACGCAAAAACACATGATTGACTATATCAAGGGTGAACTGACGGAACTCGCGCCTGCCCGTGCCGTTATAGAGGCTGCGGGTGTAGGGTATGAACTGAATATCTCGCTGAGCACATACGATGAGCTCAGCGTTCTGACGGCAGAGAATAGTGCTCAGAGCCGGCTTTATGTCTACGAGGACGTACGCGAGGATGCCTGGGTGCTGTTTGGTTTCGCCTCTAAGAAGGAGCGTGAACTATTCATTCATCTCATCTCCGTGAGTGGGGTGGGCGGCAACACTGCCCGCACCATCCTATCGTCATACTCCGTAAACGAACTGGTGGGCATCATTGCCAACCGCCAGGACGCCATGCTCAAGAGAGTCAAGGGTATAGGTGGTAAGACGGCTCAGCGAATCATCGTGGAACTGGAGGATAAGATGCTCGAGTTAGGAGTGGGGGGTATGGAGAAAGGAGTAAGGAGTGATAATTCTCAACTCTCAACGCTAAGCTCTAAACTCTCAGAGGCAGGTGAGGAGGCAATTGCCGCTCTCACAATGCTGGGTTTCTCCCCGGCTCCATCCAAGAAAGTGGTGAAGCAACTCCTGGAGAAGGATAGCACTCTCAAGGCAGAGGCAATCATCAAAATGGCGCTGAAAATGATGTAAGCCATTGAACATGAGCATTGAGCATTGAAGAAAAATAGCCGACATAACAATAGATTTGTGGCATGGCTCATAGGAGCGGTGTTGCTGACGGGTACTTGGCAGATTGTGCAGGGTACTCGTAGTGATATGTTGGTAGGGGTGTATGAGTTGGAGGAGGCAGAGCCAGAGCTCAGTGGTCAATGTCCATCGGATTCCACCCGCTATGGAGTGAAGAAGACGGCTCCGATAAGTGAGAAAGACCTCGATGCGAAGATGGCCGACCTGCAGGATGCGGAGAATGCCAAGACCGAGGCGGTGTATGATGAGCGCACCGGTGGTTATCTGTTGGGCACTAAGATAGGTGACAGTTACCTGAACGCCCCATTCCTGATGAACAAGGATGAATATGAGCGCTGGAGTCTGCGCCGCAGCATGTCGGCATATTTCAACCGTAAGAATCAGGATGCTTTCGAAGAGGCTGGAAAGAAGAAATTTGACTTCACCGATATGAAGTTTGACCTCGGTCCGGCAGAAAAGATATTCGGTCCTGGCGGTGTGCAGGTGAAGGTGCAGGGTTCTGCTGAACTCAAGATTGGAGTCAATATGAAGAATATTGACAACCCCTCTTTGCCTATCCGCAATCGCAAAACGATGGGTTTTGACTTTGACGAAAAGGTGGATGTGAACTTGCAGGGCAAGATTGGTGACAAGATGGATATGGCCCTGAACTACAATACCGAGGCTTCGTTTGACTATGACATGAAAAACCTGAAGCTGAAGTACGAAGGCAAGGAGGACGAGATTATCAAACTGGTGGAGGCGGGTAATATCAGCTTCCCGAGCAACAACTCCCTGGTGACTGGTGCCAACAGCCTCTTCGGACTGAGAACGGATATGCAGTTTGGCAAGTTGAAACTCCAGATGGCTGTTAGTCAGAAGAAATCGGTGAGCAAGTCGGTAAGCTCCAGTGGTGGTAACCAGCTGACTTCGTTTGAGATAGCTGCCGACAGTTACGAGCCTAACCGCCACTTCTTCCTCGGCCATTTCTTCCGCGACAATTATGACAGGTGGATGGCAAACCTGCCCAATGTGACCAGCGGCGTTACTATCAAGCGTGTAGAGGTGTGGGTGACCAACAAGAATAATACGACCACCAATACCCGCAACCTGGTGGCTTTCGATGATTTGGGCGAGAACCGCCATATCAGCAACCCCTTATGGCATGCCACGGGTACGGTGAACCCTGCCAATTCCAGCAACGACCTCTATGCCACTATCAACAGCTCCTATGAGGATGCGCGCCAAATCAATCAGGTGTACTCCACGATGGCTGCGGTGGGACTCGATGGCGGTACGGACTACGAGAAGATAGAGAGTGCTAAATTGTTGAGCACCAGCGAGTACAGTGTCAATACTACCCTAGGTTACCTGTCGCTGAAGTCCACCCTCCAGACCGACCAGGTGCTTGCTGTGGCATACGAATACACCTATATGGGCAACACCTATCAGGTGGGTGAGTTCTCCACCGACCGCAAGGACAATACCGCCTGTCTATATGTAAAGGCGCTGAAAAATGCTGCCAATACCCCCCAGATGCCTAACTGGGACCTGATGATGAAGAACGTGTACAATCTGGGCGCTACCTCGGTGCAGGCGGACAAGTTCCGTCTCGATATCAAGTACCTGAGCGATACCACCGGTGTATATCTCACCTACCTGCCTGAGCCTCAATATAAGAACAGCACCTTGTTGTCGCTGCTCAACCTCGACCGCCTTGACAACAAGCAGCAGCCTCATCCCAACGGATATTTCGACTTTGTGGATGGCTACACCGTCGATCGCAACAGCGGCCGTGTGTTCTTCCCCGCTGCTGAGCCCTTTGGCAGCTACCTAGCATCGGTCATCAACGATGAGAGCGTGAGTCGCAAGTATGTGTTCCAGGAACTCTACGACTCCACTCTAGTTCGCGCCAAACAGGTGGTGGAGAAGGACAAGTTTGTGCTTACTGGCCAGTATAAAGGCAGCGGCAGCAGCAATGTTATATCGCTTGGCTCTGCCAATGTGCCACGAGGCTCAGTCAGGGTCACCGCTGGTGGCGTCACCTTGGTGGAGAATACCGACTATACCGTCAACTACACTGCTGGCGAGGTCACCATCATTAACCAGAGTATCATAGATGCCGGTACGGCAGTGAGTGTGAGTCTGGAGAGTAACGACGGTGAGGCTTTCCAGCGTAAGACAATGCTGGGTCTCAACTGGCAGTACGACTTCTCTAAAGACCTTATCTTTGGTGGTACCCTGATGCACCTCAAGGAGCAGTCGCTCACCACCAAGGTGGCGATGGGCAGTGAACCACTTAACAACACCATCTGGGGCCTCAATGTCAACTGGAAGAAGCGCAGCCAGTGGCTCACCGACCTGCTCGACCGTCTGCCCTTGCTACGGCTTGAGCAGCCGTCGCAGATTAATTTCAGCGCCGAGTTTGCGCAGCTTATCGCCGGTCGCAACGACCAGAGCCAAGCAGGCTCTTCGTATATCGATGACTTTGAGAACACCAAGTCATCGCTCAACGTGGGCACTCCTAGCGAGTGGGTGATAAGCAGTTGCCCGCTGCGTTTCAGCGAGAGCAGCTACAATGACGATGTGCGCTACGGCTACAACCGCGCCCTGCTGAGCTGGTACAACATAGACCCCTTGTTCACCCGTCGCTCGTCGTCGCTGACCCCCGGCTATATCAAGAGTGATGTGGAGCAGCTGAGCAACCACTACGTTCGTGAGGTGTATCGCACCGAGCTGTTCCCCAACCGCGAGCTCACTTATGGTCAGTCGTCCACCCTTGATATCCTCAATCTCGCCTTTTATCCCGATATGCGCGGTCCTTACAACCTCAATCCTGATCTTGACCGGCGTGGACGCCTGCCCAACCCTGCCAGCCGGTGGGGCGGTATGATGCGCTCGCTAGAAACTACCGATTTTGATGCAGCCAACATCGAGTACATAGAGTTCTGGATGCTCGACCCCTTTATCTATTCCCGCCGCGATGGCAACAGTAATCCGGGGGGTGACCTCTATATCGACCTTGGCGATATCAGCGAGGACATCCTCAAGGACGGCAACAAAGCCTACGAGAGTGGTATGGGACTCGATGCTAGCTCTGCCACCTACACCACTAACTCCTGGGGACGAAATGCCACCCAGAGTGCCGTGACCTATGCCTTCAATACCAGCAGTGGAGCACGCGGCAAGCAGGATGTTGGTTTCGACGGCCTTACCAACGACGAGGAGCTCGCTCATACCTCCTATAAGCAGTACCTCGATAATATCCGCTCTAAGGTAGACCCCGCCGTCTATGACAGCATAGCACTAGACCCAGCCGGTGACGACTATCACTACTTCCGCGGTACCGACTACGACGAGGAGCGCCGCAGCATACTGGAGCGCTATCTGCGCATCAACAATCCTCAGGGCAACTCCGCAGACTCGCAGACCAATCGCGAGAGCTACTCCACCGCCTACAAGACTCGCCCCGATGTGGAG
Organism: Bacteroidaceae bacterium; assembly: GCA_017616915.1. Taxonomy (GTDB): domain Bacteria; phylum Bacteroidota; class Bacteroidia; order Bacteroidales; family Bacteroidaceae; genus UBA6382. The sequence goes on along the minus strand of JAFZXF010000091.1, from coordinate 16,280 downwards.
GACATCAACGAGGACTACACCCTTAATGAATACAATAACTATTATGAGTATCGCGTGCGCCTGCATCCCGATAGCATGCGCGTGGGATGCGGATACATTGTAGATCACCGTGGGGCCAACGTGGCGTTGCGCAACGGCACTCGCGAGAATGTTGACTGGTATCTGTTCCGCATCCCTCTCACCAGTCATATCAAGAAGGAAGGCAATATCAGCGACTTTTCGTCGGTGAGGTTCATGCGTATGTATATGACTCGCTTTGAGTGTCCCACCATCCTTAGGTTCGGCACCTTTGAGCTCGTCAGGGGAGAGTGGCGCAACTATGAATATGCGCTCACAGGAGCTGCCAACCGCCAGCCGGAGGGCGAGCTCGACGTGGCTGCCATCAGCATACAGGAGAACAACGACAAGACGCCCGTAAACTATGTGTTGCCTCCGGGCATATCCAGGGTGGTGGACCGCAACAACTCTCAGCTCACGGAGAACAACGAGCAGGCGCTCAACATCACAGTGAAGAACCTGCCGAGTGGTGAGAGCCGTGCCATCTACAAGACCAGCACCATGGACTTCCGGCAGTATAAGCACCTGCAGATGTTTGTGCATGCCAATGCGCTGACCGACGATGCCAGCCTGCGCGATCAGGAGACATCTGTATTCATACGACTCGGATCCGACTATCGCAACAACTACTATGAATATGAGATACCGCTCACGCTCACGCCGCAGGGACACTACGACACCTATACCAATGCCGACTGTCGAGCAGTGTGGCCGGCGAGCAACATGCTCGATATAGACCTCAGCAAGTTCACAACGGTCAAGAAAAACCGCAACCGCGAGAAGTCGGAGGGCAACGCCTCCTTCACTGCTCCCTACTATGAGTACGACGAGGATGCGCCTAACAACAAGATAACCGTGATGGGTAATCCCACCCTGGGTGAGGTGCGCACCATGATGATTGGTGTGCGCAACAATTCGAGGGCTATGCGCAGTGTGGAGGTATGGGTCAACGAACTGCGTCTGCAGGAATATACCGAAGAGGGGGGATGGGCTGCACGCTCCAAGCTCGATGTGCAGCTGTCGGACCTCGCCACAGTGTCGCTGCAGGGACACATTGAGACCGCTGGCTTTGGCGGACTGGAACAGGGAGTGAGCGAGCGTCGCAACACCGACCTCTATGAATACTCGATGACCACCAATGTGCAGCTTGGCAAGTTCTTCCCCGAGAAGGCCAAAGCGAGGATTCCGCTCTACTATTCTTACTCCAAGAAGAAGGTGAAGCCTAAGTATAACCCGCTCGACACCGACATGAAGCTCGACGATGCTCTCAACGCCTGTGCTACCTCTGCTGAGCGCGACTCACTAGAGAATATCGTCACTTCCACTACCGTCAACACCAATTTCTCCATCAGTAATGCCCGATTTGACATCGCAAGCAAGCGACACCCCATGCCCTATGACCCCGCCAATCTGTCGGTGAGCTATTCTCACAGCCACCGCCACGTGGCAGGCGAGACCAAGGTGTTTGAGAACGACGATAAGTGGAAATTCACTCTGGGCTATTCGTATTCTCCCGACTTCAAACCCTTTGAGCCGTTCAAAAAGCTCAAGGACAAGTCTAAGCTGGGGTGGCTCAAGTTGCTTAAGGAGCAGAAGATAAGCCTCTGGCCACAGAGCGTGAATCTCAATTCCGACATCACCCGTACATACTATGAGTTGCAAGAACGCGATATGGACAACCTGCAAGACCGATCGCTGCCTATGACATGGTCACAGGACTTCCTGTGGAACCGCTCGATGTCAGTGACATGGGACCTCACAGGCGACATCCACTTCGCCCTCAACACGGCTACCAATGCCGAGATAGTGGAACCGCATGTGCCAGTCAACAAGAGCCTCTATCCTGATGAATACACTATGTGGAAAGACTCCGTATGGCATAGCATCAAGCACTGGGGACGCCCGCTGACCTATAATCAATCGGTGAGCGCATCATGGAAGGTGCCCATCAACAAGATACCGCTGTTTAAGTGGCTTACCGCTGACCTTGCATACGACGCACAGTATGGATGGAGTCGTGGTACTACCCTCCGCGACGGCAGCACCCTGGGCAACACGGTAACCAACTCACGCAACGTCAAGATTAACAGCCGCATGCAGCTCGAAGTACTATATAACCTCGTGCCCTTCCTGAAGAACACCAACAAGCACTTTGCTGCCACACCGGCCCGCAAGAACAACCTGCCCAAAACGCCTACCGGCAAAGACTCAAAGACCGATCAGAAGAAAAATGCTAACGAGGGCAAATTCTTTGAACAGGAGGTACAGCTCTTCCCCGACAGTACCATCACCCTCAAGCACAACCAGCGCAGCAAGAAGCTCAAGGTCACAGCACTCCGTCAGGACGGCAAACGCTACGTGCTGAGGTATAAGGTGCTCAACAACAACTCCATATCTATTATAAATAAGGATACGGCAAAGGTCAAGGTAACGGTGCGGAAGGCTAAGCCTGCTGAGGACCAGCCGTGGTACAAGATTGCACAATCGGCAGCGCGCTTCGCAATGATGGTGCGCAACGTTAACATTAGTTATAACAACACCTTCAACATGGCGCTGCCCGGATTCTTGCCAAATGTGGGCGACTTCTTCGGTCAGCGGAAAATGACGGGCAGTCCGATGGCGCCCGGCCTGGACTTCGCTTTCGGTCTCACCGGCGAGAGCTATATCGACCATGCGGCAGACCGTGGCTGGCTACTGATGAATGACAGCGTGTCAACTCCCGCCACTGTCAACAATAGCGAAAACCTGCAGATCTCAGCAACGGTGGAGCCGATACCTAACCTCAAAATAGACCTCACCGCCACCCGGGTGACATCCAAGTCGAGCAGCATACAGTATATGTATGAGGGCAGGCCATCCACTGAGAGCGGTTCCTTCCAGATGACCACCATCAGTATCTCCACCGCGTTTGCCTCCACCGGCGACGCCAACAATGGGTACCGTAGCTCCACGTTCAATAAGTTCCTCGACTATCTCGATGCCTTCCAGCCCAGAGTAGAGCAGCAGTATGCCAAGGCCAAATATCCTGCCAACACTGCACTGGCAGGTCAGCCCTTCGACCCCGCCAACGGAACAGTCAGCAAATATTCTGCCGACGTGATGGTGCCGGCCTTCCTCGCAGCCTACTGCGGAGGAAGCAAGAACTCGAGCCTCTCATTGTTCCCGAGCGTCAAGCGGCTGTTGCCTAACTGGAAGATTACCTACGGAGGACTGATGCGCATACCTTGGTTCAAAGCCCACTTCAAGAGCTTCAACCTGGAGCATGCATACAAGAGCCTCTACGCCGTGGGAAGCTACAACACCTTCACCAGCTTCCATAGATATATGGGAGACCTAGGATTCATCAACGACGCAGCAACAGGCAACCCCATGCCATCATCGATGTACGACATCAGCACCGTGTCGATCAACGAGGCGTTCTCACCCCTGCTGGGATTCAGTGTTACGCTCAAGAACAATATGTCGGCATCGCTGCGCTACAACCGCACCCGTGTCATCACCCTCAGCATGACCTCGCAGCAGATTACCGAGGCTCTCAGCTCTGACTTCGTAGTTGGATTGGGCTATAAGATTAACAACCTGAAACTCTTTGGCAGCAGCAAGAAGAAAAAGATCGTCAGCCGTCGCAAGAAAGCGGGCGAGGAAGATAACGATGAAAGCAGCGACGATGTGGGCACAGTCAATAACTCACTTAATATGAAGGCTGACATCTCGCTCCGCAACCAGAGCGCTATCAACCGCAATATCCTGACTCAGCTGTCGCAGGCCACATCCGGCAACAGGGCATTTAAGATTGCCTTCTCTGCGGAGTATCAGGTCAGCAAACTGCTAAGCCTCTCTGCATACTACGACCGCCAGACCTCAAAGCCCCTGCTGACATCATCGTCATACCCCACCACTGTGCAGGACTTCGGTATCGGCATGAAGTTCTCGCTAGCGAGATAAGCTCCTAAGAAAGCGAAAAAATTGAAAAACGGAAAAATTGAAGTACTTCGACTCTTCAATCCTTCAATCCTTCAATCCTAAATGTACAACATCCTTGACCAGCAACTGCAATTCCTGCCTGGCGTAGGGCCCAGTAGGGCGCTCACACTGGCTGCCGATCTCGACATTCACACGGTCAGGGACCTGCTCTACCATTTCCCCTATCGCTATATCGACCGGTCTGCCATCTACACCGTCAGTCAGCTCTCTGAAGCGGCTATGCCGGGGGAAGAGGGCGGGGCACCGATGCCCTATGTGCAACTGAGGGGGCGCATTACCGATGTGTGGGAAGACGGGGTAGGGCGCAGCCATCGCCTTGAGGCCAACTTCACCGATGCCACGGGGTCTATCAGACTGGTGTGGTTTGCCGGCATCTCTTACCTCAAGAAGTCGTTGCGCAAGGATATCGACTACCTATTGTTGGGGAAACCCACCGTGTTCAATCTGGCCTACAGCATCACCCATCCCGAGCTGGAGCCCATCAAGTCGGAGGGCGTACCCGCTCAGTTGCTGGGGTTGCATCCCGTGTATCATACCACTGAGCGCATGAAGCGGCAGAACCTCAACTCACGGTTCATCGAGAAGCTCATCGTTGAGGTCTTTCGACAGCTGGGCACTCAGCGAGTGGCCGACCCTCTACCCGACGAACTGCGGCTGCAGCATAACCTCATCCCGCTCCACGATGCCCTGCGACGTATCCATCTGCCTGCCAATATGCAGGAGGTGCCTATGGCTCAGTATCGACTTAAGTTTGAGGAACTCTTCTTCCTACAGCTCAGCATACTCTCCTTTGCACGAAAACGCAACGGCAAGTACCGAGGCTTCGTCTTCTCCAAAGTGGGCGAGAAGTTCAGGCGCTTCTACGGCGAGGTGCTCCCGTTCCAGCTTACAGAGGCTCAGAAACGGGTGATGCAGGAGATTCGCAACGACCTGGTCGGAGGCCAGCAGATGAACCGCTTGCTGCAGGGCGATGTGGGCAGCGGCAAGACGGTGGTGGCGCTGATGACCATGTTGCTGGCTATCGACAACGGGTTCCAGACCTGCATTATGGCTCCCACAGAGATTCTCGCTGAGCAGCACTATGCCACCATCTCGAGGATGCTGGCCCCGCTGGATGTTAGTATCGCCCTGCTCACTGGCATAGTGAAAGGACGCCGCCGCACAGCTATCCTCAACGAACTGAAATCTGGAGAGCTGAAGGTCATCATCGGCACTCATGCCTTGCTGGAAGACAGCGTAGAGTTTAGCAACCTGGGATGTGCCATCATCGACGAGCAGCACCGCTTTGGAGTGGAGCAGCGCTCCAAGCTATGGCGCAAAAACATCAACCCGCCCCACATCCTCGTGATGACAGCTACCCCCATTCCCCGCACACTGGCTATGACAGTATATGGCGACCTTGACGTGAGTATCATCGACCAGTTGCCACCAGGACGCAAACCTATCAAGACCGTACATCTCTATGAGGAGCGACATGAACATCTGGAGCAGCTCATACGCCGAGAGGTGGCTGCCGGACATCAGGCATACGTGGTCTATCCGCTCATCAAGGAGAGCGAGAAAACCGACCTGCGAGACCTGGAGCAAGGGTTCGAAACGCTCTGTGCTACCTTCCCCGACCTGCGCATCGGTACCCTTCATGGCAAGATGAAGGATCAGGATAAGGCCGATATCATGCAGATGTTCATCACTCGCCAGCTCGACATACTGGTGTGCACCACCGTTATTGAGGTGGGAGTGGATGTGCCCAATGCTTCGGTGATGGCTGTTATCAATGCTGACCGCTTTGGCCTCGCTCAGCTACATCAGTTGCGAGGCAGGGTGGGGCGCGGTGCCGAGCAGAGCTATTGTGTTCTGGTGACCCGTTATAATATTGCTGACAATACCCGTCGCCGTATGGAGATAATGGTCAGCACCACCGATGGCTTCGTGATTGCCGAGGAAGATTTGAAACTACGCGGTCCTGGAGATATTGAGGGCACCCAGCAGAGCGGGCTGTTCCTTAATCTCAAGGCTGCCAACCTGGTACGTGACAATGCCATCCTTGAGACTGCTCGCGAAGCTGCCACCCATATCCTTGACAGCGACCCCGAACGCAACCTACCGCAGAACGCTGCCCTTTGGCAGCGCCTACGTGAGTTGCACGACACCAGTGTAGACTGGTCGTCAATAAGTTAGCAGGATAATTTAATTGCCCCTTTTTTATTGCGCAGTGAAGCTGGTGACATCAGTCGTCCCTTCGGCTGAACTGCCCAGATAGAGACCGTGCCATGCAGTAGTGGCACCGGTGGGCTCGGTGCTGGAGGACTTGACCTTGTAGTCGGAGCCCTTGACCATACCCGTAGCGGTGAAGAGGGCTAGCGAACTGCTGCACGAAGCCTCGAAGCTGTAGGTAACGAGGTTGTTGCCGGATGTGTCGGCAAGCGTGTAGTAGTTGTTGGGTTGATAGCTTATGGTGGAGGTGACGAAAGCGTAGCCTTGCTTGGCATTGCTGATGGTGTTGCCGCTGCTGCTACCGCCCCAGCCGCCGCCCTGATTGCCTCCTGCGCTGATGCCTATACCCGTGCCGGTGATTTGGATATATGAATTGTTGTCGCAGTCGAAGCCTTCCTCGGGGTTTCCTCGGGTAGTGTAGGCGAAGGCAATGCCGTTGCCGATGGTGATAGCGCCGGTAGTACCTGCATTCGAGTCAACAGCATCGTTGCCGTTGCTGTAGCAAACGGTGACGCCGCCATTGAAGAATATCTTGCCGGAGCTGTTGATGCAGTCATCATAGCACTTGAAATAGTGCTTACCGCCGGCGATGGTGATGGAGGTCTTTGACTCAAGACCCTCGGCACCGTCGGTGGAGTTATATACTTCGGTCTCGCCACCCGAGATGGTGACGGCTCCTTGCACCTTGATTCCCTTGGCAGAACTGCCGCTGGACTGCTGCCCGGGACCGCCAAAGGGATTGCCGCCACTCGAGCTGCCTCCGAGCGAACTGCCGGTGGTAGTTACCTTCAGGGTTGGCCCGCTGCCGTCGCTCTTGCCCTGCGAATAGGTTCCTGAGCTCTTGATGCCCTTGCCGCCTGTGCCGCTCATAGTGATGGTGATGGTGCCGTCGTTGAGGGCGATAGTCTTGTCGGCCTTGATGCCCTTGGCGGTGTAGCTATCGCTGCTGCCGCTCTGTCCCTCGCCGCTGTTGGTGATGGTTAGTGTGCCTCCGTTAGTGGTGATATTGTTGGCGGTGATGCCTCGCCCTGCTCCTCCTGAGGCGGTGATGGTGAGGCTGCCGTCGTTCTGTACGAAGTCAGCTGTCTTGATGCCGGATGAGTAGCCCGCATCGCCGCTGATGACTTTCATGCTGCCCGAGGGAGTGAGCTTCACGTTGCCGCCATTGATGGTGACTGTGGCTTTGCTCTTGACGCTCTTGCTCATCTCGCCGCTGTTTTTCACCGTTACGGTACCGGCACCGATGGTGATGTTGCCGTCGGCCTTGATGCCTATGGCGTTGTAGCCTGTACCTTCCTCCTCGCTGGTATCGGAGCTGCCGCTGTATGTGTTTGTTACGTTGGTAATCTTATAGGTACGTACGGTGCCCGAGGTGGTGTAGGAGTTGCTGATAGTGTAGTAAACGTCAGTGCCGGAGGTGGGGCCGGTGAAAGTGGCTGACTGTATGGTGTAGGTGGTGCCTCGGCTGGTGTAGTTATCGCTCTTGAAATAGTAGGTTCCTTCGTCGGCAGCCTTGAAGTCATAGTAGTAGAAGGTTGTGGTGGAGTATCCGCTGCTCTTGTTGACGGTGTTGGTAAGCTGCTGCACCAGTGTGCCGTCGCTCTTGTATAGGTACACTGTCTTCCATGAAGAGCTACCTCCACCAGGGAAGCCCCCTCCGCTTGTGGGCACACTGACATACACCTTGTAGCTGGCGGTGGGTGTGTCGCCGCCTCCACTACCGCTGGTCTCTGCCGTTCCACCGATGCCGTTGGCTGTGACATCGATGACGGTTGTAGTGTTGCTTTCATCGATGATGATGTTGCCGTCGGCACTGATGCCCTTGCCTCCAGCTGCTGTGTTGATGATGGTCAGCGAGCCACCGCTGATGCTGACGTTGCCGTCGGCCTTGATGGAGGTGGGGTATGCTATGTCATCGTCGCTGACGACTATGTTGCCACTTTGGGTGATATTGAGTGAGCCGTCGCTGATGAGTATATCGCCGGCAGCCTTGAGTCCTTTGCAAGCATCGGCAGTCACGGTGGTGGTGAATGAGCCTCCGTTGATGTAGATGTTGCCGGAGTCTTCGTCCTCGTGGTCGGTGGTGGCACCGGTTGAGCTGTCGCCGTCGAGGTCAGTCTGCAGGGCGTCGTCGCCTATGCCGGTGATGGTGATGCTGCCGCTCTGCTGTAGGAAGTATTCGTTGCATGCTATGCCGTCCTTTGCTGCGCTGAAGATGTTGAGTGTGCAGTTGCGCAGGGTGAGGTAGTCACCCGCCTTGATGGCGTGGGCGGTGCGTCCGTTGATGTTGAGGGTGCCTTGTCCCTTGAGTTCTGCGTGTCCTTTGATGTATAGGCATGCCTTCTGGGTGCCGTCTGCAGCATCGGTGAGAGTGTTGACGGTGCCTTTCTTGACGGAGATGTCGATACGCTTGCCGTTCTGCACGTGGATGGCTGCTCCCGAGAACTCGGGGTTGGTGTTGGTGAGCGTCAGGCCTCTCAGTTCCAGTGTGGCCTTGTATGCACCGCTGAGGTAGAGTTCGCCGTCGCTGCTCTCGCCGCTGAGGGCGTAGGTTATCTCGCCCACGTTGTCATCGCCCACATCGCTGCTTTGGGCTATGCTGACATGGGCTCCCACTACTGATACATCCACATATCGGGCCAGGCAACCGGGCACACTGACAGCTGCGCCGCTGGCAGAGTATTCTACTGTGACCAGAGTGTCGGTGGCTTCGGTGTTGTCCACATACATGGAGGTTATGTCGCTAAGGGTGAAGACTTTTCCCATCACGGTGAGTGTGGAGCCGTCACCGAAGGCCATATCGCCTGCCTGATGGGCAGGGAAGCGATAGGTGACTTCTCCCAGCTTCACGTTGAGAGTCTGACCGTCAACCATTGACCATTGACCATTGACCATTAATATAAATAGGAGTAGGAGTATCTTTTTCATGGCAATGAGATTTTGAAGGTTGCGCTCTTGCCTTTCACTACATATACGCCGCGGCGCAAGGCTGCCTTAGCGGCGGCGGCATTGCGGTAGTTGCCCACGCTCTGGCCGAGGGTGTTGTAAACCTCCACCTGCTCGTCGCTGTCAGCGCTGAGCGGCATGATGGCGGTGGCTTCGTCGGTGAAGTACATCTTGCTCAGGTTGCTGAGGGTGAAGGTGTATGCGCTGCCGTCTGCGGAGGTCGCTGTGAGGGTGTTCTCGCCGATGGTGAAGGTGAGTCCCTCCACTTCTACGGTGAGCACCACTCCGTCGCTGCTCTCCAGCGCCAGATAGGGATAGTCGTAGGTCGTTGCCCGGGCTGGTAGCACTGTGAGGCCCAGGGCAAGCATACAAAAGAGTATGATCTTGGTTTTCATAGTTTAAGTAATTACGCCAATTAAATAATGCTTTCGAGTGCAAAGGTATGGACTTTTTTCGACTTTTTGCACACAAACGAGGTGATTTTCGTGGAAAAATGCAGTTTTTTATACTTTTTTAATGCTTCGCAGGCTTTTCTTTATAAATAAATATGTAAATTTGCAACCTCTAAACTCATACAACCATGAAAGAAATGAATTCCAACAACAACCACCCCCTGGTGGAAGCCGCTAACAAAGTGGAACAGGAGGGCATGGTGATTATCGACGATGTGAGGGACCTGCCTACCTACGGCGAACCCTATATCTTCAAAAACATGCTGGTGGCAATCTGCCATCAGGGAACCCTCAAGGCTGAGTACGACAGCCACAGCGCCGAGATGCATCCTCACGAGATATCTGTGGTGCCGCCTCGACACATGATTAAAAGCTTAGAGACCTCTCGCAACTTCAAGGCAACGCTGATGGTGGTGTCCGAGCTAATCCTCGAACAGATGAAGAACTACGCCAGCTACCGCAACCATATCGTTTACAACCAGAAACCGCGATTCCTCCTCACCGATGAACAATACGAGACGATGTGTCACTTCTTCAGCGTGTGTCGCTCGGTGTGCAAGATGCAGAGCAAGAACAAGACCACTATGATACTTCACTCGATGGAGGCTCTCTATATGCTGCTCGACGAATACCGCGCCGTTAACAAAGTCGACGACACCAGCCTGGCATCGCCTTTGTTCGTGAAGTTCTACGACGCTCTCGCCGAGAACTACCGCGAGCAACGTTCGGTGGCTTTCTACGCCAACGTGCTGTGTCTTTCGCCGAAGTATTTCGGTACGGTGATTCGCCAAGAAACCGGCATGAGTGCCAGCGGCTGGATAGAGAGCTATGTGGTGATGAAAGCCAAGCTGCTGCTCAGCCACAACCGCATGCTCAGCATCCGCGAGGTGAGCCGACAGATGGGATTCCCCGACCAAGCCGCCTTCGCCCGCTACTTCCGCTGCAATGCAGGTATCTCACCTTCCGAATATCGCAAGCAACTGAAATAACTTTCCCCAACAGAACTTAGAACTAAAGCCGGTCTCCGTACCGGCTAATGTTCAATTCTCAATTTTCAATTCTCAATTCTCAATGGTTCTATCCATGACCGGCTACGGCAAAGGCGAGGCCGCAAGCAAAAACCAGACAATAATCGCCGAAATCAAATCGCTCAACAGTAAGAACCTCGATATCACCACCCACATACCCTCTGCCTTGATGGATAAAGACCTGACATTGAGGCAGATGGTTGCATCCCAGGTGTTGCGTGGCAAGGTGGATCTGACCATCACGGTCAAATCCTCAAGTTCAATGCCCAATGCCGAAGGCTCAATGCTCAATGTTCAATGTTCAATGTTGAATGCTCCCGCCCTCTCTTCCTACGTGAGCCAGATAAAGAGTGCGAGCCAGGAACTGGGTATCAGCGAGCCGCAGGACTGGTGGAGCGTGCTGTGCCGCATGCCGGGAGTGATGCAGACCGAGGCCGCAAAGACCGAGACCACCGATGAGGAGTGGGAGGCCGTGAGCAAGGCTGTTAGCGATGCCCTCCATAGCCTCACCGCTTTCCGCCGTCAGGAGGGCGAGGCCGTGCAGAAGAAGTTTGAAGAGAAAATCCATAACATCGCCGCCCTGCTCAAAGAGGTTGAACAGTATGAGACGCAGCGCACCGACAAGATACGCCAGCAGATTATCGACCGGCTCGACAGCCTGAAAATCGACTATAGCAACAACCGCCTCGAGGAGGAGATGATATACTACATCGAGAAGCTCGATGTCAACGAGGAAAAGCAGCGCCTCACCAACCACCTGAAATACTTCTGCGACACAATGGCGCAACCCGAGCCCCAGGGCAAGAAGCTCGGCTTCATCGCCCAGGAGATAGGCCGCGAGATCAACACCCTCGGGTCAAAGTCCAACCACGCAGAGATGCAGAAAATCGTCGTCCGCATGAAGGACGAGCTGGAACAAATCAAGGAACAAGTGCTTAATGTGCTTTGACCATTGACCATTTTTCAATTTTTCAATTTTTCAATTTTAAAAAGTGATTTTCGTTTTTTCCGCCCCCAGCGGCAGTGGCAAGTCCACATTGATCAATCACCTGATGAGCGAGGTGCCCGGGCTCAACTTCTCCGTCAGCGCCACCTCTCGCCCCCCGAGAGGCGAGGAGCGCGATGGGGTGGAGTACCACTTCCTTAGCGAGCAGGAGTTCAGGCAGAAAATCCGCGAAGATGCCTTCGTGGAGTATGAAGAGGTGTATGCCGGCACTTTCTACGGCACCCTCAAGTCGGAGATCGACTCGCGCCTTGAGCGGGGCGAGAACGTGGTGCTCGACGTCGATGTGAAGGGCGGTCTCAGCGTCAAGCGCCTCTACGGCGACAGGGCGCTGCTCATCTTCATCCAACCGCCCTCGGTGGAGGAACTGAGGCGGCGGCTCACCCGGCGCGGCACCGACAGCGCGGAGAAGATACAGCAGCGCGTCGATAAGGCAGCCTACGAGCTTACCTTCGCGCCCCAGTTTGACGTGGTGATTACCAACGACGACCTCGACACGGCGAAGCGCGAGGTCGTGGAGGTCGTTAAGAAAGAGTTACGTTAAGAAAGAGTTATGAGGATAGGCATCTTCGGTGGTTCGTTCAATCCCATCCACTATGGCCATGTAGCCGTTGCGCGTGGGGTGTTGGCAAGCGGTCTTGTCGACGAGGTGTGGCTGATGGTGTCGCCGCGCAACCCGCTGAAGCGCGAGGCCGACCTCATGCCCAACAGGCGACGGCTCTCCCTGGCCCGCAAGGCCGTCGAGGGCATCGACGGGGTGAAGGTTAGCGACTTCGAGATGCATCTCCCCGTGCCGTCCTATACCTATCTCACCCTGCGGCGCCTTCGCGAGGAGTACCCCGACGCAGCTTTCTCGCTCGTCATCGGTGCCGACAACTGGCTCGCGTTCAGCCGGTGGGCACATCCCGAGGAGATACTCCTCACCACCCCCATCATCATCTATCCGCGCAGGGGCAGCGACATTGACCCCTCCACACTGCCCGAGGGCGTCACCCTCCTCGAGATGCCGCTCTACGACATCTCGTCCACGCAGATACGACAGGGCACCGTCTGAGATCAGCCCCTCGGTGGGATATGCCGATACATCACAAGCTGCGCCACTTGCTCTCTGGGAGCGGGTGGCGCAGCCTGTTAATCATCGTGGTGACTTGTCGGTCCTATTCCTGCAGTTGCCCAAGGAGCTTCAGCAGCGTGTCCTTGTTGGCTTTCACATTGGCGCTGAGCACCACGGCCTCCTCGTCGTCGCGCATCACGATAGCGAGGTTCGAGCGCTCCTTGCCGAATTTCGCGAGGATATTGAGGAATCCTTCCCCCATATTCATGCTGAAGACCGTCTCGTAGCCCTTGCACAGCTTGTTGGCCGTGTTCACGAGCTGCGTGGCCGCCTGCTCCTCGTCGGCTATGGCGCATACGATGTCCCTGAAGTCATACTCCTTCAGCTTCTCGTAGTCGTTGCCGTTGCCGAGGCTCACGCCTTCGAGCTTCAGGCCCTCTTTAGGCATCTTGCTATACTGCATGCACTCCACGCCCGCTATCTTTGCGAGCTTCGCGAACGGGCTCTTTGCGTTCGTCGTCAGGCACAGAGCCAGTGCCATGATCATCAGAGTAAGTTTGTTCTTCATTTTCGTTAACGTTATCGTTTTTCAATTTTTCAATGTTTCAAGCTGGACTTAGATCTAAAGCCGGTCCGTGACCAGTCAATGCTCAATGTTCAACGTCTCAACCTTCCTATCCTCCAAGTCCACCAATCTGGCAAGTTCCTTGGCGGAGAGTTTCCCGTCAATCACCATGCCGATGATGTTCGTCGATTTCTCCTTTATCCCCTCTATCAGCAGGTAGGTCTCTTTCTTTGTCTCTCGCGAGTAGAGCGTCAGTTTGCCGTCCTCGTCGTTGCTTTTCATTATCAGCTCGTAGTTCTTTTCTTTCACCTCGTTGGCGAAGTCGTTATTCATCTGGGTGATTGTCAGCGAGTCTTTCGACTCCAGCACCTGCATGGTGTTCACTTTTTGTATTATGCCGTTGAGGACGTCGTTAACCTCTTGGTCCTCGGAGAAGTTCTTCGTCCCCACCGCCTGTATCATAGTCTTGTTGAGATACACGTATATAGCCGTCTTGCTGCCGTGGTATTTCTCGAAGAAGGTGATCTGTGCGCTGCTGTTGATGCATGCCATCATCACCACCGCAGCGACAACCGATTTCAGAGTCCAGTTTTTCATCGTTGATTATGTTTGATGTTCTTTTCGGGTGCAAAGGTACGACTATTTTATTTCACAACGGACAAATTAACATTTTTTTTTGCAGCCGCTTGATAACTCTTCGAACGCACCAAATTTTTGTCCTACTTTTTGACGAGAGAGCTTACCCCTATACACACACTTCACCCCCCTTGGGTAAAATTGAGAATTGAGAATTGAAATTTGAATATTCGAAAGGGAATGTAAAGAGGGGCGGCTAATGAAAGCATCCGCCCCAAAAAATACGGCGCCGCCCGCAGGGGTAGCGCCGTATGTATTAAGTGAGAAGGGATGGCTTAGTCGAGATTGGCGAGCTTGTTCTCGGAACCGAGGACATCGACAATCTTGTGCTCATAGAGCTTCTGCATGTTGTCGCGAGCAGGACCGAGGTACTTGCGCGGGTCAAACTCTCCGGGCTTCTCGGCGAAGACCTTGCGAACAGCAGCGGTCATGGCCAGACGGGAGTCGGAGTCGATATTGATCTTGCAAACGGCGCTCTTGGCGGCCTTGCGAAGCTGCTCCTCGGGGATGCCGACAGCGTTGGGGAGCTTGCCACCATACTGGTTGATGGTGTCAACCTCTTCCTGAGGTACGGAGCTGGAGCCGTGGAGCACGATGGGGAAGCCGGGGAGCTTCTCCATAACGGCGTCGAGGACGTCGAAGGCGAGGGGAGGAGGCACGAGGCGACCGGTCTGCGGGTCGCGGGTGCACTGCTCGGGAGTGAACTTGTAAGCGCCGTGGCTGGTGCCGATGGAGATGGCGAGGGAGTCGCAACCGGTGCGGGTGGCGAAGTCGATAACCTCCTCGGGCTTGGTGTAGTGGCTCTCAGCGTGGCTTACCTCGTCCTCTACGCCGGCGAGAACACCGAGCTCACCCTCTACGGTTACATCAAACTGATGTGCGTAGTCTACGACTTTCTTGGTGAGGGCTACGTTCTCCTCATAGGGGAGGCCGGAACCGTCGATCATCACTGAGCTGAAGCCCATGTCGATACAGCTCTTGCAGGTCTCGAAGGTGTCTCCGTGATCGAGGTGCAGGGCTATCTCGGGATGGTTGCAGCCAAGTTCCTTGGCATACTCTACAGCGCCCTCTGCCATGTAGCGGAGGAGGGTCTGGTTGGCATACTGGCGAGCGCCCTTGCTAACCTGGAGGATAACGGGGCTCTTACGGGTAGCAGCGGCCTTGATGATGGCCTGGAGCTGCTCCATGTTGTTGAAGTTGAAGGCGGGGATTGCATAACCGCCGTTGATGGCTCTCTTGAACATCTCGCGGGTGTTGACGAGACCGATTTTCTTGTAATCTACCATATTTGGAAAGTTTAAAGTTTATAGTTTAAAGTTGAAAGTTTTAGATTAATTGACCATTGACCATTGACCATTATTTGATCTGACAATTTGACAATTTAATTATTTGACTAATTGTAATTGTTTGGGGTTTGGGAATGCAAAGTTAGCGGTTTTTGGCGATTAACCGTTGAACATTGAACGTTGAAAATTGAAAATTGAGAATTGAAAATTGTTTGTGCTAAGTAGGTGTTGCATTTTCTATTCGCCGGAGAAGTTGGGATAGACTTCGAGGGTGCGGGTCTTGGCGTTGTAGATCCACAGTGCGCGGGCGGTGTATTCTCCGCCGGAGCAGGTGCCACCGCAGTAATAGAATTGACCATTGCCCATTGACCGTTGACCATTTGAGGATTGGCGGGGATCTCCTTTGCGGAGGATGCCGCTGATGGTGTTGCGTGCTCCGATGGTGCCGGCGCTGATCATGGCTGCGGCGAGGGGGCCTTCGGTGGCGCCGTCCTCAAAGCCGACGAGGTCCCAATAGGAGGTGGTGATCTCCTTGCCCACGTTGCGGTCTTTGAATAAGGCCTCGAGGGGGGTGGTGTTGTCGATATACAGCTCTGTGGGGGGCTTGCGACGGAGTCGCTGCTGGATATTGTCGTCGGTGGTGTCGTCGCTCTCCCAACTGATATACCAGTCGTCGGTGTTGCCGATGAGGTGGAGGTAGGCAGGGTAGCTCTTCCACTGGCCGGTGCCGTCGGTGCGGACATACTTGGTGAACCTCACATCGACGGTGGCGCTGTTGAAGACGTCAACATGGATGTCATCGATGCGCTGGCTGTAGTTGGGGTGCTTGACGAAGAAGTCGCGCTTGTTTTGCACAACGAAGTCGCGAGTCTGGTCGGTGCCGTAGTAGAGGCACACGCTGGCATAGAGCTTGGCGATGGCGCTGATGGAGGAGCGGGTGTGGCACTGGTCCCACTGCTTGACGAGGTTGAGGACGGCGGGGATGCTCACGGCCTCGTATTCGGTACCGGGGTTGTCAACGGTGTAGTTGTAGTTGGATTGAGCATTGACCATTG
>JAFZXF010000090.1 GCA_017616915.1 Bacteroidaceae bacterium | reverse complement strand
TGATTTACATAGAAGCAATAACCCACCTCCACCGGAATACGCAGGTCGTTGTAGTTCTTTGCCTCGTGGCAATACTCAACACCGGTGCCGAGGAAAATACCGTTCTGCTCGAAGTAGTAACGGCCACCCAAGCCCAAAGTGATGTCATCTAGGTGAGGTCGATGGTTGTAACCTACGTTGGCCTTGAGCATGATATCGTCCCAAAGGAAGTAGCCGCCGGTGGCCTCCAGACCAAAGCGGAGTTTTTCCTCTGAACTGTAGGACAAACCAACGTTAGTAACCGAAGCACCTAAATATCTGGTGCCTGCCTCAAACTGAGCCTTGCCTGCTACAAAGCTACACAGCATTAGCGCTGCCAAGATAATTTTCTTCATATCATTGTCTTTTTTATGTGTTTTTCGGTTTCAAAATTACACATTTCTCGGCTAACAGCATAATAAAATCAAAAAAAAATACTAATTTTGCAGAAAATAATAGAGATAAGCTCATAATTCACAATTCTCGACTCTCAATTCTCCATTTTCCTGTGCGAACTCATTACCACTTTTTCATAAGTTTTTCCCTTTTTGTCACAGCACTGCTCTTCTTCTGCATGGAAGCAACAGCTCAGCTCGTCAGCAACATGCCTAAACGAGAGCTAAGAGCCGTATGGCTGACCACTATCAAGTCGCTCGACTGGCCCGACACCAAGGCTACCAGTCCACACGGCATAGAAAAGCAGAAACAAGAGTTACGCAACATCCTCGACCAACTTAAGGCTGCCAATTTCAACGCCATAGTCTTGCAAACCCGCATCAGGGGCACCGTTATATATCCGTCAAAGATTGAACCGATGGATGCCTGCATCACCGGCAAGTTCGTCGCCCCGATAGCCGACTCGGATAAAACTACCAGCGACCGCTACGACCCGCTCGCATTTGCCATTGAAGAATGCCACAAACGTGGACTCCAACTCCATGCCTGGCTCGTAGCAATTCCCGGCAACAAAACCGATCAAATCAAAGCCCTCGGCTCTCACAGTCTCAGCCATCGCGTGCCCCACCTCATCCTTAAAACCAGCGATGGCAATATGCTAGACCCGGGAATACCCGAGACGGCCGACTACATCGCATCTATCTGCGAGGAGATAACACGCAACTATGACATTGACGGCATCAATTTCGACTATATCCGCTATCCTGAGAAAGAGGTACGCTTTAGCGATGCCGCCACTTACCGCAAATACGCAGATAGCGGACAAAGCCTCGCTGACTGGCGACGCAGCAACACCAACCGTATCGTCAAGACCATCCACGATCGGGTGAAAGCCATCAAACCATGGATCGCCATCAGTTGCAGTCCTGTAGGGAAGTACGCCGACACACGCCGATACTCCGCCGGCGGATGGAATGCCCTTAACGCCGTTAGTCAGGATGCCAAACTGTGGCTCCGCGAGGGATGGATGGACATCCTCATGCCCATGATGTACTTCAGAGGGAAAAACTATTACCCATTTGCACTCGACTGGCAGGAGGATAGTTACGGACGAACTATTGCCAGCGGATTGGGTGTATATCAAATTGACCGAAACCAACAGAACTGGCCACTCTCGGTAATGGAGAGTGAGATAAACTACTGCCGCCAACACCATCTCGGCGGACAAGTATTCTTCCGTTCACGCTTCGTTACTGACAATACCAAAGGAGTATATAACCTGCTACGCAACAATCTCTACAGCACTCCGGCACTTCCTCCCGCACTCATAGAACCCAACAAGGAAGCGCCCTCAGCTCCTACTAATGGTAAAATCGAAGAAACAGCCGAAGGAATAACACTAAGTTGGGTTAATGATCAATCGTATTACGTTCTTTATCGCAGTGAGACATACCCCGTTGATACCCAAGATCCCAACAATATATATAAGGTAGGTCTTACCGACACCCACTTCACCATTCCTCTTCCCATGAGCATTACGTGGCTTCCCTACTATGCCGTTACAGCCATCGACCGCTACGGTCATGAGAGTAAGCCCTTGGAGCTCAACACTCCCTATGTGCCTAGGAAATTTGATTCTCTCGTGGGAAAAAAGAAGTAAACCTATACTAAACGGTAAGCAAAGCAACAAAATGAGTATCCTCTGCCAGCGGTGTCAACAGATGTACGCCGCTGACCAGCCGTCCGTCATTATCATACTCGGCTGTAGGCATATCGTCCACCATCCGGCGCAGAGTATCAGAGTCTTTGTTGTAGATAAGACGGAAGAACCCTTCCGCCCCCTCTGCCAGTAGTGACAGCAAATGCAGCGACAGCTCACCCATTGTGCGCCTTACATTCACCTCCACACATGGATGGATATAATATTTTGCACTTCTTTCCTCGCCCTGTACAATCATCATGTCCACACCTATAGGACCAAGATAATGCCCTATGAAGCGACAAGCTAACTCTTTTTTCACAACATTAATAAGTTGCTCAAAATCAAAGCTTAGCACCACATTATTCAACCTTTGCCACAACACCGACTGCGGAGCTATCACATTGCCCGAATATACGTTGCGCTCATCAGTACTGAATAGCGAGAGTCCCAGAAAACTCACTTCCGAAGGAGTGCACAGGTACTCCAGCGCAAAGTCGGCAACCTTACCACTGTAATATGGCTCCACCACCACGCCACCCTGAGATTTATGGACTTTTAGATTTAGGCTTCCAAGCTCGTCCCTATCTACCAGTCGCAATCCGCGGCCACTCCCCGAATACGGTGCTTTAAATATCATGCGCCGATAATTGTCCTTAATGCATTTTTCCAAATCCTGCTCATTCTTTACGAACCAACTCTCCCCTATCGTGGTGCCTTCGGGCAATTGTTTTCGTATGGCGGGCAGCATCTCCACTGCGGTGCGACGAGACGATAGTCTACGGATGTCGGCAAGTTGCTCGTCGGTCGGCAGTCCGGGCAGGCCCTTAAGTTTATTCACAAAACTGCGATTCCACCCCCACACAGGAGCATATTCACTATAGCAAATCTGCGTTTGGGGCAACAAATTTACCAGCTCTGCGAGGTCATGCTCCATCATCTGAACATTAAGTGGCGGAGTATAGCGCTCACAGTCATGTGCCAGTGCCAAATCGTGCGAAAAATTGAGGAATTGTTTATTCACGGGGGCAAAATTACATGTTTTTTGCTACTTTTAGGTATAAAATACCTTTTTTTTCGGAATAATTTACTATTTTTGCACACAAATCCTAAAAATAGCCCGATATGGAAAGCTTTTTTCAACGTCACGCGTATCTGTTGGAGCATACCGACCTTTCGATGACGCGACCCCTCATGAATGATATAGATTGGAAGTACCGCTTGATTGGCATCAAGGGCCCAAGAGGCGTAGGCAAGACCACTTTCCTACTGCAATATGCCAAGAAGAATTACAGCTACTCTGTAGGGCGGTGCCTGTATGTTAACATGAACAGCTTCTACTTCCGCGGACGCGGATTGGTGGATTTTGCTCAGGAGTTTGTAAGGCGCGGCGGTAGAGTGCTTATCGTTGACCAGCTCTTTAAGCAGAGCGGATGGCGCGACGAGCTTTGCGAGTGCTACCACAACCTCCCCCTGCTTCAAATCATCTTTGCCACCACCACGGTGGAAGATCCCGGCACCGAGAACGACGAACTCTCCCGACTGGCACGTTTCTATGTGCTCCACGGATTCTCTTTCCGCGAGTATATCAACATGCAGGCCGGCTTTGATATTCCGCGAGTAAGCCTTGAGGACATACTCGACAACACTGAGGACGTGCAGAAGAGCATCCTTATGAAGGTGAGGCCCTGGATTTTCCTCCAGAGCTACCTCCACCACGGATACTATCCTTTCTACATCGAGAAGCGCAACTTCACCGAGAACCTACTCAAGTCTATCAATGCCATGATAGAAGTTGACGTGCTGTTTACTAAGCAGATTGACGTGAAGTATGTCAGCCGACTCAAGAAACTGCTCTACCTCCTCGTGCTCAACGGCAGCGAGTCACCCAACGTAAGCAACCTCGCCAAGGAAATCAACACTTCCAGAGCTACCGTGATGAACTACATCAATAATTTGGAAGAGGCACGACTCATCCACCAGATTTACAAGCAGCACAGCGTCGGCCCCAAGAAGCCCGCACGAGTGCTTACCCACAACACCAATCTGCTCTACGCCATCCTCAGCGGCGCACCGTCCGACCAGGAGATAATGGAGACCTTCTTCACCAATAGCATCTGGCGCCACCACAAGGTGGAGACAACCCGCAAGTCAAATGTTTATCTTATCGACGGCGAGAAGCAAATCTGTGTTTGCGACAAGACAACCAAGAAGCGCCTTAAGGATGCAGGCACCTACTTCGCCCGCTACAACACCGAGGTGGCACACGACGGCGACATCCCCCTCTGGCTCTTCGGATTCCTATATTAATAATAAGGTATGTCGCTTCCCCAACCCTAAGTGACCCTAATCGACCTTAGAAGACTCTTATCGACCCTATAAAAAACAAACAATACAATGGCTAAAGAAAAGAAATTCATTACTTGCGACGGCAATGAGGCCGCCGCGCACATTGCCTACATGTTCTCCGAGGTAGCAGCTATCTACCCCATCACGCCGTCCAGCCCTATGGCCGAGCATGTAGATGAATGGGCTTGTAAAAATCGCAAAAACCTCTTCGGCGACACTGTCAGCGTGCAGGAGATGCAGTCGGAGGCCGGAGCAGCCGGAGCCGTTCACGGTTCGCTGCAGGCCGGTGCTCTCACCACCACCTTCACCGCTTCACAGGGTTTGCTGCTCATGATACCCAACATGTATAAGATTGCTGGCGAGTTGCTCCCCAGCGTGTTCCATGTCTCGGCCCGCACACTCGCAACCCACTCGCTCTGTATCTTTGGTGACCATAGCGACGTGATGGCATGCCGCCAGACCGGTTTCGCTATGCTCTGCGAAGGCTCCGTGCAGGAGGTTATGGACCTCGCCGCCGTTGCCCACCTCGCCACCATCAAGAGCCGCGTGCCGTTTATCAACTTCTTCGACGGCTTCCGCACCTCTCATGAGTATCAGAAGATTGAGGCTATGGATATGGAGGACCTCCGTCCCCTCGTTGACCAGAAGGCACTCAGCGAATTCCGTCAGCGCGCCCTCAGTCCCGAGCATCCCGAGGCAAAGGGTATGGCCGAGAATCCCGAGACATTCTTCGCCCACCGCGAGGCTTGCAACGCTTACTACAATGCCCTGCCAGAGATAGTAGAGCAGTATATGGCAGAGGTTAGCCGCATTTGCGGACGCGAGTATAAGCTCTTCTCCTACTACGGCGCTCAGGATGCCGACCGCATTATCATCCTTATGGGTTCCGCCACCGAGGCAGCCCGCGAAGCCATCGACCACCTCAACGCCAATGGCCAGAAGGTCGGCATGGTCAGCGTACACCTCTATCGTCCGTTCTCCATCCGCCACCTCCTCGCAGCTGTGCCCAAGACCGTTAAGCGCATCGCCGTGCTTGACCGCACCAAGGAGCCTGGAGCCAATGGCGAGCCGCTCTACCTCGATGTGAAGGACGCATTCTATGGACAGCCCAATGCACCGCTCATCGTGGGCGGACGCTACGGACTCGGTTCTGCCGACACCACTCCCACCATGATAATCTCCGTCTTTGACAACCTGTTGCTGCCCGAGCCCAAGAATCACTTCTCACTCGGAGTAGTCGATGATGTCACCTTCGAGTCGCTGCCTCTGGAGAAGGAGATGGCACTCGGCGGAGAAGGCATCTTTGAAGCCAAGTTCTTCGGCCTCGGCGCCGACGGCACCGTGGGAGCCAACAAGAACTCCGTGAAGATTATCGGCGACAACACCGACAAGTACTGCCAAGCTTACTTCAGCTACGACTCCAAGAAGTCGGGCGGCTTCACCTGTTCACACCTCCGCTTCGGCGACACCCCCATCCGCTCCACATATCAGATTAAGACCCCTAACTTCGTGGCATGCCACGTTCAGGCTTATCTGCGTATGTACGACGTGCTGCGCGGCCTCCGCGACGGCGGCACCTTCCTGCTCAATACAATCTGGGAGGGCGATGAGCTCGTCAACAATCTGCCCAACAATGTGAAGCGCTACTTCGCTGAGCACAATATCACCGTTTACTACATCAACGCCACCAAGATAGCACAGGAGATTGGCCTGGGCAACCGCACCAACACCATCCTCCAGTCAGCATTCTTCCGCATCACCGAGGTAATCCCCGTTGACCTTGCCATCGACCAGATGAAGAAATTCATCGTTAAGTCCTATGGCAACAAGGGCGAGGATGTAGTCAACATGAACTACGCAGCCGTTGACCGCGGCGGTGAGTACAAGACCCTCTCCATCGATCCCGCATGGGCCAGCCTGCCAGCCGATCCCGAGGTGGAGCGCGACGAGCCCGAATTCATCAGCAAGCTCGTTCGTCCCATCAACGCACAGAATGGCGACCTCTTGCCCGTTTCCGCTTACAACGTCAGCGTTGACGGCGCTTGGCAGCAGGGCACAGCCGCCTATGAGAAGCGCGGTGTAGCAGCCTTCGTGCCCACATGGGTCAGCGACAACTGTATCCAGTGCAACAAGTGCGCCTTCGTTTGTCCCCACGCCTGCATCCGTCCGTTCGTGATGAACGATCAGGAGGCTGCCGGCCTCGATGCCGCCAAGCTCGACATGCTTGCTCCTGCCCAGCTCAAGGGCATGAAGTTCCGCATGCAAGTCGGCGTGATGGACTGCCTCGGCTGCGGCAACTGCGCCGACGTTTGCCCGGGTAAGAAGAACAAGGAGACCGGCGAGGTCGAGAAAGCCCTCAAGATGGTGCCCCTGCAGAGCCAGCTCGGCGAGGCAGCCAACTGGGACTACTGCGTCAAGAACGTCAGCTCCAAGCAGGACCTCATCGACATCACCTCCAATCCTCGCGTCAGCCAGTTCGCTACCCCGCTCTTTGAGTTCAGCGGTGCATGCGCCGGCTGTGGTGAGACCCCCTATGTGAAGCTCGTCAGCCAGCTCTTCGGCGACCGTCAAATGATAGCCAACGCCACCGGATGCTCGTCCATCTACTCAGGATCAATCCCCTCCACTCCCTACACCAAGAATGCCAAGGGACAGGGTCCCGCATGGAGCAACTCCCTTTTTGAGGACTTCTGCGAATACGGACTCGGTATGGTGCTCGCCAACAAGAAGATGCGCGAGCGTATCGCCGCCCTCCTGCAGCAGATGATTGGTAGTGACCGTGTAAGCGCCGAATATAAGGAGCTCGCTCAGCAATGGATCGACAACAAGGACGACTCCGCCAAGACCAAGGAGATCGCTCCGCGCCTCACCGAGATTATCGCCAAGAGCGCAGCCGACGGTTGCCCCGTATGCAAGCAGCTTGAGGAGCTCTCTCACTACCTCGTGAAGCGCAGCCAGTGGATCATCGGCGGCGACGGCGCCAGCTATGACATCGGCTACGGCGGACTCGACCACGTGCTCGCCAGCGGCGAAGACCTCAATATCCTTGTGCTTGACACCGAGGTGTATTCCAACACCGGTGGCCAGGCATCCAAGGCAACACCTATCGGAGCCATCGCACAGTTTGCAGCCAGCGGCAAGCGCATTACCAAGAAGGACCTTGGACTCATGCAGGCCACCTACGGCTACGTCTATGTGGCTCAGGTAGCTATGGGAGCAGATCAGGCACAGTGCCTCAAAGCCATCCGCGAGGCAGAAGCCTATCCCGGCCCATCACTCGTCATTGCCTACGCACCCTGTATCAATCACGGCCTCAAGGCTAAGGGCGGCATGGGCAAGAGCCAGGCTGAGGAAGCCAAGGCTGTAGAGTGTGGCTACTGGCACCTGTGGCGCTACAACCCCGCCCTCGCCAGCGAAGGCAAGAATCCCTTCACTCTCGACTCCAAGGAGCCGCAGTGGGAGAAGTTCCAGGCATACCTCGATGGAGAGGTGCGCTTCCTGTCGCTAAAGAAGGCATATCCCGGCGAGGCTCAGGAGCTCTATGACGCCACCCAGGCAGCAGCGCAGCGCCGCTACCGCAGCTATGTTCGCAAGACCCGCGAGGACTGGAGCGAAGAAGCTTAATCCTTTAGCATAGTAGCATAGTCGGCATCTCCCACAAGGAGGTGCCGATTTTTTTGTGCTTGCTCCCAACGACAAAGCGCCACCTTGCCATAAATCACAGCCTACAGAAACGGACGAACTGCGAACTCAAAAATTTTCATTGCGTTCTCTTTTCAGCTTATCACGTTCTCAAAAAATTTCTATGCCCTTTCAATTCCATTTGAATGCCCTTTCAACTCTATTTGGATGCCCTTTCAATTCCATTTCTAAGGGCACAGAAAATTTTTCCGCACGCTCTTTGTCGCCGCGAGATCTAAGTTTAGTTATTTCTTCACGTGCTTTGTCGGTGTGAGTACGCTATAATTTTGTTTGCGGACGGCCTTACTTTGCGGGAGAATAGCTTCACTTTGTGTACGAATAGCAGGAAAAACTGAAAAATATTCAATGCTCGATGCTCAATGTTAAATAAAATATAGAATTTCGCCCCAAAATACTTGTCAATTGTGAAAAAATTACTATATTTGCAAACAAATTTAATACTTTCCGCAAAGAAAACAAACCTAAGAACATCAATACAATGAAAAAAGATTGATTATGAGAAAAGAATTTATTGCATTGTGCTCCATGTGCTTGACGCTAGGCGCTGTGACGACTGAGGTGTGGGCAGGAGACTACCTGACAAACACAAATCAGAGTATTGGTTTTTTGAGAAATCCATCGCGTGATGCTGCTATTGACATCGATGGTGTGTATTATAATCCAGCAGGTGTGAGTTTCCTCGATGAAGGTTGGCATTTTCAGTTCAACTGGCAGAGTC
>JAFZXF010000089.1 GCA_017616915.1 Bacteroidaceae bacterium | reverse complement strand
TCGACACATAATGAAGAATAACAGCCAAATTAACGAACTCGTTGACAGAGCCATGCAACCCGAAGATGAGTTGCTACCGCTGCTGATGCCAGAAGACAATACTTCGACCACAGACTCCAATCTCAAAGAGAATATACAAACGGCCAATGAGGAAGACCATGACTTGGATGGCAAATCAGCCCGCCGTGTGCTGATAGAGAGCCTTGCCGACGACGAAGGTGAGCGCGTGGATTTCAGTCTGCCGCATGTGCTCAGAGGCGACATTCTTACCACCCAGTGGCTCAGACGACAGATATGGTGGCTGGTAATGGTCGTAGCAATGGCGTTCATATATGTCAGCAACCGCTACTACGCACAGAAACAACAGATACACAACAATCACCTCAAGAATGAACTCCGCGAAATGCACTACGATGCAATGGCGCGGTCCTCACAGCTGATGCGCAACTGCAGGCGCAGCATCATAGTGGAAAAGCTGTCGGACTCCAATAGCACCCTGACGATGCCCGACCACCAGCCCGCCGTGGTCGAATAGCAATAGACGACAAGTTAGAAATCCTCAATGAAGAACTTCCCCTATAAACAAGTCATCAACAAATATATGCTCATCGCATGGTTGGGCGTACTGCTCGGCATTGCCATTATAGGCAAAGCCGCATACATCATGTTTGCACAGGGGGACATGTGGGCAAGGATAGCAGAGACATGCGTCATCGACAGCACGCTCATCTCCGTCAACAGAGGCGATATCATCAGCGCCGACGGACAGTTGCTGGCCACCTACGTGCCGGAGTACAAACTCTTCATGGACTATAATATCTACGACAACGACTCCACCCGTCGTGCCAAGCTGACTCACAAGAAAGACTCTGTGCTCCTTAGCAAGCTTGACAGCCTGGGAGAAGGACTCCACGCCATACTGCCTGACAAATCGGCACAATGGTTCAAGGATAAGATAAAGGAAGGACTCGACACACCCACAAAAAGCGGAGGTCGCCAGCGACACTGGTCTATCTACCCCAAGCGAATCAGCTACCTCGACTACAAAGAGGTGAAAAAACTGCCATTCTTTAATCTGTCGAAGAACTTCTCGGGATTTCACACCGAGGTCTATAATAAAATTGACAAACCATTCGGCTCACTTGCCGCACGCACATTGGGCGACGTCGAGCGAAGTAGCGGACGCGGCATCTCCGGTCTGCAGAAACAGTTTGACTCGCTGCTCGCCGGCGTGCCGGGACTGGCTCACAAGGTGAAGACCATGAATGAATACCTGCCCGTCATCGACCGCAAACCCGTGGCAGGAGCCAACGTATATACCACCATAGATGTGAACATGCAAGACTTCTGCGAGAACGCTCTGGTGGAGAAGCTCAAAGAGATTGATGGTATGTATGGAGTGGCTATTCTGATGGAAGTCAAGACGGGCGATATCAAGGCTATTGCCAATATGCAGCGCTGCGATGACGGAGTGTATCGCGACATACAAAATCTGGCGGTGAGCCAGCTGATGCAGCCAGGCTCGGTGTTTAAGACCATCTCGCTAACCGCCGCAATGGAGGCGGGCCGCATCCACATCGGTGACTCTGTAAACTGTAGCGCGGGCAGCGTAAGCGTAGGCGGGTACACCATCAAAGATGCTTCCAGTCGCAGCCGTAAAGTACTCAAAGTGCCCGAAGTGCTCGGCTACTCCTCCAATGTGGGTGTGATAAAGCTCATCACCCGAGCATACGGCGAAAACAAAGCCACGCAGCAGCAGTTCTGTGATGACGTGATGAAGCTAGGTATTGCCGAAGATATGCAGCTTGATATCCCAGGCTACGTCAGCGCCCGCATCCCCAGCCCGAAGTCGATGGGCGAATACTGGTCGGCATCCTCGATGGCATCTATGAGTATAGGATACTCCACGATGGTACCGCCAATAAGTCTCATTGCCTTCTATAACGGTATCGCCAATGGCGGCAAGATGATGAGGCCCCGACTGGTCACTCACATTACCCGCAACGGCGAAGTGATAAAGAATATACCGCCGCGTGCCATCAAAGAAAGGATGTGTTCGCCCGAGACGGCCCGCGACATTACCAAATGTCTGCGTTGGGTAGTCAGCGACGGACTGGGAGGCAAGGCTGCCTCGCCTCATTTCACCGTTGCTGGCAAGACCGGTACCGCACGAGTGCAGCAGGCCGGACACATGGGCGAATATCTGGTGACCTTCGTAGGATTCTTCCCCGTTGAGAACCCTCGCTATACTTGTGTGGTATGTATGCGTAAAGCGGGTAGCGGATCAGGCGGCGGCATGTGCGGCCCGGTGTTTAAGCAGATTGCAGAATACGTGATGGCGCAAGGCAACCAGAGCGACATCCGCGACAATATTGACAGCCTGCACAGCATACCTCCGTCGCTCGACTTCACCAATCTGCTCTACAGCAATCGTCTGCTCAACGATTTCAACTTCGTAGTGCCCGCCTCGTGGGACAACGGCAACGGAAAATACGTGCTGGGCAGCGTCAGTGTCTCCGACGATAAGCACGCAAAGATCACTCCTGAAAGGGTGGCAGAAGACATCGTGCCCGACCTCACAGGAATGGGACCAAGAGATGCTCTCTACCTAATGGAGAAACGCCACATGAAAGTACGCCTGCATGGTGTAGGCAAAGTGATAAGCCAAAGTATTCCATACGGCAGAAAGATTACTCCTAATGAAACTATCATTCTGACGCTTGGCACCGCAAAGGCGCCCAGGCATCAAGCAGCTAAGCCTCTAATTGATAACAATAATGGAACTACAGAAACTCCTCAGCAAAGTGTCGCCCCTCAAGATAGTGGGCAACACGCAGATTGACGTCACAGGAGTCAATATCGACTCACGAAAGGTGGAAGCCGGCAACGCCTTCATCGCTGTTTGCGGCACCCAGACCGACGGTCACCGCTTTATAGACAAAGCTGTAGAGACCGGAGCAACGGTCATCGTATGCCAGCAGATGCCTGACAATCTGATCGAAGGAATCACCTACGTGCAACTCGCCGACACTGAGGATGCGGTGGGCAAGATAGCTACCGTCTTCTACGGTGACCCCACCAGCCGGCTCAAACTGGTAGGGGTAACTGGCACCAACGGCAAGACGACAATAGCCATGCTGCTTTTCCGCATGTTCAGACTCATGGGCTTTAAGTGCGGACTCTGCTCCACGGTATGCAACTATATTGAAGACCAAGCCTTCCCGACCGAACAGACCACGCCTGACCCCATCACGCTCAACGCGCTGTTGGGACGCATGGCCGACGAAGGATGCCAATATGCATTCATGGAATGCAGCAGTCACGCCATACAGCAGAAACGAATCGGCGGACTCACCTTTGCTGGAGGAATATTCACTAACCTGACCCGCGATCACCTCGACTACCACAAGACCTACCAAAACTACCGCGATGCTAAGAAGGCGTTCTTCGACTCGCTGGACAAGGATGCATTTGTGGTGACTAATGCCGACGACAAGAATGGTGACTTCATGGTGCAGAATACTAAGGCGGAAGTGAAGACCTACTCCACTACCCGAACAGCCGACTTCCATGCCAAGATTATCGAGATGGGCTTTGATGGAATGCTGCTCCGCATCAACGGCCAGGAGGTGCATGTGCCGCTTGTGGGCAAGTTTAATGTATCCAACCTACTGGCTATCTACGGCACTGCCGTGATGCTGGGCCGCGACCCGATGGAGGTGCTCACTCTGATGAGCGGGCTACGCTCCGTGAGCGGCCGCTTTGAAGCCGTGCGCTCACCGAAAGGCGTTACCGCAATCGTGGATTATGCTCACACTCCCGATGCATTGGAGAACGTGCTTGATGCTATCCATGAAGTGCTGCAGCGCAGAGGAGAAATCATCACCGTATGCGGTGCGGGCGGCAACCGCGACAAAGGTAAGCGTCCACAGATGGCAAAGATTGCTGCCCGCATGAGTGACAAGGTCATCATAACCAGCGACAATCCACGTTTTGAGGAGCCGCAGGACATCATCAATGATATGCTGGCCGGACTGGAGGACGATGACAAGCCACGCACTCTCTCCATCGTTGACCGGCGCGAGGCAATCCGCACAGCTGCCCTTATCGCCAAGCCTGGCGATGTGATACTCATTGCCGGAAAAGGCCACGAAGACTATCAGGATGTACGCGGCGTCAAGCATCACTTCGACGATAAAGAGGTGGTGAGTGAAGCTTTCGGCCTTTAACCCAAAAACCGAAATAGCGTCATCACTATATAACGATATAACGTCATAACGAAACAACGAAATCTAAAGAAATATGCTCTACTATCTCTTCCGTTTGCTTGAAAACATCGGTATTCCCGGCTCCGGCATGTGGTCGTACATATCTTTCCGCGCCTTGCTGGCCTTTATCCTTGCTCTAGTTATCTCTGCATGGTTTGGCGAGCACTTTATCAAGTGGATGAAGTCGCGTCATATCTCTGAAACACAGCGCGATATCAAAATCGACCCCTACGGCGTAGAGAAGAAAGGTGTTCCCTCCATGGGCGGTATCATCATTATCGTATCCATCCTTATTCCCGTGCTACTGATGGGTCGACTCAGGAATATCTATCTGCTCCTGATGATTGTTACCACCATCTGGCTCGGAGCGTTGGGCTTCGCCGACGACTACATAAAGATTTTCCGCAAGAAGAAGGACGGACTCCGCGGCAAGTTCAAGATTATCGGACAGGTCAGCATCGGTCTTATTGTAGGACTTACACTCTATCTGAGCCCCGATGCTGTGATACGCCAGAACGTGGAGATTGTTAAGGATGGTCAAGTAACCACCGTGGTTCATAAGAGCGAACCGGTTAAGTCGCCGCAGACCACCATCCCATTCTTCAAGAACAATAACCTCAACTACAGCGAGTTGATGTCGTGGGTTGGGGATAACGCCAAGGAGGCTGCCGGTTGGATACTGTTTGTAATCGTTACCATACTGGTAGTCACCGCTGTGAGCAACGGCTGTAACCTCAACGACGGAATGGACGGAATGGCTGCCGGCAACTCTGCCATCATAGGAGTGGTGCTAGGCATATTGGCCTACGTCTCCAGTCACATAGAATATGCCGGCTACCTTAATATAATGTATGTGCCGGGCTCCGAGGAACTAGTGGTGTTCAGCAGCGCCTTTGTGGGAGCCCTCATCGGTTTCCTGTGGTACAACGCTTTCCCCGCCCAGATTTTCATGGGTGACACGGGCAGTCTGTCCATCGGCGGCATCATTGCAGTGATGGCTATCATCATCCGCAAGGAGCTGCTCATCCCTATACTCTGCGGCGTGTTCCTGGTGGAGAGCCTCAGCGTAATACTGCAAGTGGAGTATTTCAAATTTGGCAAGCGCCGGGGCCGCAGGCAACGAATCTTCAAGCGAACGCCCATTCACGACAATTTCCGCGTGCTGCCCAACCAGATAGACAGCGAGAGCACTGTTCTCTTTAAGAACTGGCCTCGCGGCGCTTATCACGAGGCCAAGATAACCCTGCGCTTCTGGATTGTGACCATCCTACTTGCCGCAGCCACCATCATAACCCTCAAAATCCGATAAACCCTATGAGTCAGCGCATTGTCATATTGGGAGGAGGCGAAAGCGGCGTAGGCACAGCCTTGCTGGCAAAGCAAAAGGGCTACGATGTCTTCCTGTCGGATTTCGACCAGATAAAGGATAAGTATAAGGAGATGCTCCGGCAGGGCGGCATAGCCTTTGAGGACGGCGGCCATACCGAAGAACTCATCCTCAATGCCGACGAGGTGATGAAAAGCCCGGGAATACCCGACGAGACACCTATCGTCAGCCGCATCATCAGCCGCAACATTCCGATAATCAGCGAGATAGAGTTCGCCGCACGCTTCACCGATGCCAAGATGATTTGCATCACTGGCTCCAACGGCAAGACCACCACCACCTCACTCATCTACTATATCCTCAGCCAGGCGGGGCTCAACGTGGGACTCGCCGGTAACATCGGTCGAAGTTTGGCTCTACAGATACTCGACGACCCGAAGGACTACTACGTGATTGAGCTCAGCAGTTTCCAGCTCGACAACATGTATGACTTCCGTGCCCACATTGCCGTGTTGATGAACATCACTCCCGACCATCTCGACCGCTACCAGTTTGAGATGCAGCACTACGTTGACTCCAAGATGCGCATCATCCAGAATCAAACCCCTGCCGACACCTTTATCTATTGGGCGCAGGATGACCACATCGATGCTGAGCTCCAGAGGCGCCAATGCTCAATGCTCAATGCTCAATGGTCAATGGTCAATGGTCAATGTATTGAACCTACCACCCCCTCATCCCGACCGGCGCGTCCCGGGCATCCCACCCTGCTGCCATTCCGCGACGAAGACTTTGAGCGCCTCGGCCTCACGTTCTCGCAAATTGGTAATCACAACAAGCGCAACGCCCTCGCTGCTTACCATGCGGCTAAGAGTCTCGGCATTGACGAACAGGTCATTCGCCGCTGCCTCGACACATTCCCCGGAGTGGAGCATCGGCTCGAACGAGTGGCTGAGATTCAGGGCGTTACCTACATCAACGACTCCAAGGCTACCAATGTCGATGCTTGCTATGTGGCCCTTGAAGCTGTCAACACACCCATAGTCTTGATTCTCGGCGGCAAGGACAAGGGCAACGATTACTCCGTCTTGCATAGCATCATCCGCACCAAATGTCGTGCCCTCGTTTTCATGGGAGCCGACAACAGCAAACTCCACGAGGCTTTCCGCAGCCTTGACATCCCCACTGCCGACACCCACTCCATGGCCGATGCAGTCCGTGCTTGCCACTCTTTTGCCCAGCCGGGCGACACCGTGTTGCTAAGTCCCTGCTGTGCCAGTTTCGACCTCTTCCGCAATATGGAGGATAGGGGCGAGCAGTTCCGCGACCAAGTAAATCTTCTAACATAAAAACACCTATCTTTTCATGACCATCCCCAACGACAAAGCCGCGTTAAAGAAGATCCTGTCGCTGCAAGGCGACAAGACCCTTTGGGCTATCTTCTTTATCCTGATAGCCATCTCGCTCATTGAGGTGTACAGCGCCACAAGCACTCTCACATTTAAGAGCGGCGACATCTTCAAACCGATTCTCGGTCATGCCGCCAATCTCATTGTGGGCTTTGTCTGCGTATGGATATTCCATAACATTCCCTGTCGATGGTTTAAGCTATGGCTGCCTGCCTGGGTGGTGTTTATCGCCTTTCTTCTCTTCCTGCTTATCTTCGGCAACAAGGTCAACGACGGTGCCCGGTGGATTGATATCATGGGCATCCGCTTCCAACCCTCCGAGTTTGCCAAAGGGGCACTGGTAGTTATTGTGGCCATACTTCTCAGTGCCTACCAGACCAATAAAGGCACCGACAAGCACGCTTTCAAGTATATCCTTGTCTTTACCTGTATCACCTGCGGCCTCATCGTCACCGAGAACGTCTCCACCGCCATCATCCTCTTCACGGTAGTTTTACTGATGATGTTCTTCGGTCGCGTTCCCCTCAAGCAGTTGGGCAAACTGTTGCTCGTGCTCCTCTTCTCCTTGATAGGCTTCATCTTGCTTGCCAAGGTGCTCACCACTGAGAAGCTCATCGAGAAGCTGCCCTTCCTCCACCGCCTCGACAATTTCGTGGCGCGTATCGACCGCTTTACGGGAGGCTCTGAGGCCGACTCTACCAAGCAGCTCACGTCTCAGGACTTCGACATCAACAAGGAGCCACAGGTAGGCCATGCCCGCATAGCTATCGCCAAGAGCAACATCCTCGGCTGCGGTCCCGGCAACTCCAGGGAGCGCGACTTCCTGCCTCAGGCCTATTCCGACTTTATCTTCGCCATCATCATCGAGGAACTCGGACTGGCGGGTGGAGCCCTCATAGTGCTGCTCTACCTGATACTGCTTTTCCGCGCCAGTCGCATCGCAAACCGGTGTGAGCGCAGTTTCCCCGCCTTTGTCATCCTTGGGCTTGCCATGCTTATCGTGGTGCAGGCAGCTGTCAATATGTGTGTTGCTGTGGGCATCGCTCCCGTCACCGGCCAGCCGTTGCCACTCGTCTCTCGAGGCGGCAGTTCTATCATGGTGACCTCCATCTACTTCGGCATGATGATAAGCATCAGCCGCTTCGCCAAGAAACGTGAACCCGAGGCCCCAGCTGTCGAGCCTGCCGTCGCCGACAACACTCAGCCTGTCGCTGAGGAAGCGACGCCTACCGTAGTCAACGAAGAAGAGTACCAAAAATAAACTTCATTATGAAACGCATCTCACTCCTCCTCTCCCTCCTTCTCTGTATCAGCCTCAGCGCCAAGAAGGAGAAGCAAACCATCGTGGAACTACTCACCTCCAAGGGCAAGATCACTCTGCGCCTCTACAACGAGACCCCTCTCCATCGCGACAACTTCGTCAAGCTCGTCAAGGAAGGCTATTTCAACGACCTCCTCTTCCATCGCGTCATCCAGGACTTCATGATACAGGGCGGCGACCCTGACTCCCGCGATGCCGCTCCAGGGCAGATGCTCGGCGAAGGCGGTCCCGACTACACCCTGCCCGCAGAGATTCGCTTCCCCCAGATTTTCCATAAGCGCGGAGTCCTCGCTGCGGCCCGTGAGGGCGACCTCACCAATCCTGAGCGGCGCTCCAGCGGCAGCCAGTTCTATATCGTGTGGGGCAAGACCTTCAGCCGCGAGGATATCGACAAGCTCGCCGCCCGCATGGAGCGGGACTCCGGCGGCAAGTTCACCATGCCCGACGAGGTTCGTAAATACTATATGCACTACGGCGGCACTCCCCATCTTGATGGCGCCTACACCGTCTTCGGCGAAGTAGTCAAGGGCATCGAGGTCGTCAACGCCATTCAGCAAGTCGCCACCGATACCAACGACCGCCCCATCGAGGATATCAAGATCCTCTATGCCGAGATCAAAAAATAGATTGTCAAATCTGCAAATTGTCAAATTGTCAAATAAAATAGGATTTCCAATTTGTTCCTCACCTCGCGAGCCATAGTATTAAACAAGGTAAGGCACACCGACACCACGTTCATCACCACCCTCTATACTGAGCAGGCCGGTAGTGTGGCTTTCGTCGTTAAGATGCCCCGCAGCGCCAAGACTCGTCTCAAGGTGCAGCTCCTTCAGCCGCTTGCATTGCTCACCGTGGAGTGGGATCATCGCCCCGCTTCTAACCTCCAGCGTCTGCACGATGTGCAGATCGAGGCGCCCTATTCGTCGCTCACCTCTCAGCCCGAGCGGGCACCCCTTGCCTCGCTGCTCAGCGAAGCGCTCCATCACGCTCTCAGCTACGAACATCAGGGCGAGGTCTATCCCTTCATCCATCGCAGTCTCACCGCTATCGACCATCTCAGCGGTGATGCGGCCAATGCCCACCTGGTCTTCCTCCTGCAGCTCGCCCGTCAGCTCGGCATCGCACCCGCCCCATTCTCAATGGTCAACGGTCAACGCTATTTCGATTTGCTCAACGCCGAGTACACCGCCACGCAGCCCGAACATAAGTACTACCTCAACCATCAGGATGCACGTCGCATCCCCTTGATGCTTCGCCTCACCTACCCCACCATGCACCGTGTGCGACTCACCCCGTCGCAGCGGCAGAGGGCTCTCACCATCATCCTCACCTACTACCGACTCCACATACCCGGGTTCCCTAAGCTCCGCTCCGCCGACATCCTTGCCCAGCTGTAACGCCTTGTCAAATCGTCAAATAGTTAAATTGTCAAATAAAACTATGAAAAAAATTCTCCTGCTCCTCCTCATAATAGTCAATGCTCAATTCTCAATTCTCCATGCTTTAAAACTGGACTTAGATCTAGATTCCGGCATCATGCCGGTCAATGGTCAACGGTCAATGGTCAACGCTGATACCCTCGAGGTCGTCAACATTGAACACCCCGCCCTGCAAGCCTACATGGCCGACAGCACCTACTATTATAACGACACCTGCGACGTTACCGTCATCCCCCTCTACGCCAATCCCAGCATCTATGGGCACAACCTCGACTATCCGCAGGGCAAGGCGCTGAGCTGGGTGCCTACCACCACCGCCGACAATATCGCCGAGATACGCATCACCCTGAGCGAGAAGCCCAATTTCCGCGACTCCCTCTCCTATTTCCCTACCTCCACCAATGCCAGTTCCTACACCATCTACAACCTCTTCCCTTACCGCACCTACTATTACAAGGCTGAGGAGATCCACTACGACGGCACCGTCGCTCCCCTTGTCAGCGGCACTTTCCGCACCGAGGGGCAGGTTCGCATGATGCGCATCGACGGAGCCAGCAATGTCCGCGACATCGGTGGCTGGCCCACCCAGTTTGGCGTGCCGTTGAAGTACGGCATCCTCTATCGCAGCGGCCACCTCGACAATGTCACTCCCGCCGGCTACCACGCCTTTGTCGACAACATGAACCTACGCGCCGAGCTTGACCTTCGCGGTCTCTTCCGCCGCGAGCCCCATCTGCGGTCCTCGCAGCTTGGCGACAGCATCACCTATACCCGCATCGTGGCCGACAGCTACGGCCTCTCTTCCCAGCGCTACGTCTATGCCCAGGCTCTTCGTTGGATCCTCGACCGCCTGCGCGAGGGCAAGGTCGTTGATTGGCATTGCGGTGTGGGCTGTGACCGCTGCGGCACCCTCAGCTTCCTCATCGAGGGCGTCCTCGGTGTCGGCGAGGTTGACCTCTGTCGCGACTACGAGCTCTCCTGTTTCAAGGGCCATAAGCGCTATCGCGGCCATGTAGGCTTCCGCAAGCTCCTACCTTATATAAAGAAACTGGGCCCTGAGGGCGACCTTGCCCAGTGTTTCTACAACTACTGGCTTGAGAGCGGCATGACCGAAGACGAACTCGACTACCTGCGCTTCGTCATGCTCGACTACTAACAACGATGCTCCCCTATTCATAATCTATTGCGCTTCGCGCATCATCAGCACCCGCCCCTTTTTTTCGTCGGTTGTTACCGATTTGGAAATCGGTTGCAACCAATTTCGAAGTTGGTTGCAACCGATTAATTTTTGGTCTTTTTCATAACGGCCGTTTTTCCTATCGGTGCGCGCCAATTTGGAAGTTGGTGCGCGCCGATTAAAATTTCAGTCTCTGGAAAAGAACCACAAAAAGGTGAAAAAAACGCCCTGGACAGGCTCCGTTGTTAGCTTACTCAGATATCGGAAGACCGAGGATGGAGTCGCGATCGCGACACCTGTCTATTTTTCCTTATCGTTGTCTCTTTTCGCCTTTTCTTTGTTGGCTTTTATGGCGTCGCGCATATAGAAATCCCACCGGCGGTCAAACGACTGGTTGCGCTGCGATCTCAACAGGAAAAAAGCAATTACTCCGAACAATAAAAGGAGTATGAGAATCACTAAAAAAGTTTTCATATATGGTATTCAATTATTCGCAATGAGTTATCTTTTTGTGAGTAATATATGCAAAATTACTCATTTATTTCGAATCGGCAGCTATTGTCGACGCTACGTAGGCAGTTTTTTGTAAATTTTGAAAGAATTTGTAAATTATGAAAGTGTGGCAGAGCTTCAGCTTGCATTTTTTCACTACCTTTGCAGTCAAATTCACCAACCGCCATGTACCAACACGAAGGACTCAGCGATATCCTCTTCTTGATGCTTTATGGTGGCGCCGCCTTGATGGCCATGCTCGCCGCCCTCTACCTATTGCTCACACGCGGCAACGCATTTTCTTCCCATATCACTCCTCCTGCCTCGTTGCGCCGCTGGGCAGCCGCATTTATGCTCTCCGTGGCAGCAAGTCATGCGTGGTGGTATGTCCTTGGCCTCCATTGGCTCACCGATGACCGGTTGGTTCGGAATATTGTCGCTATCACCCTTGACCGCCTTACCTTTGTACCCTTGATGATGGCTGTGCTGCTACGCATGCTGCAGGATCGCCGCCGCCCCTTATGGCCCATTGGCGTAGCCATGCTCCCCTTCGCAGCGATTGCCATTGTATGCATCGTGGGGCACAACTCAGCTTTCGAGAGATTCACCGAGAGCTACAGCTTGGTTCTCGCCCTTACTTTCCTTATTTATTACGTACGTGCGTTGCGGCAGTATGACCGTTGGCTACGACAGAACTATTCCGACTTGCAACATAAAGAGGTGTGGCAGAGCCTAGTGTTGCTTGCCATCATCTTGATTGTCTATATCGCCTACACCTCCAACGAGGGCGCCCTTGCCACCGAGTATTTCGCTCAGGTCAACACCCTCATCATCGTTGGCTTCGTTATCTGGCGCGTGGAGACACTGCAAGAACTCAGCGAGGCGTCGGTACCCGAAACCGAGGGGCCCAAGCTCAATTATACCCCCCCCATATTTATGACAATATCGGTGAGTTGCTTCATCGGCGCTGCGAGGAAGGTCATTTATATCTGCAACACGACATCACCCTGCAGCAATTGGCTACAGCCATAGGCACCAACCGCACTTATCTCAGCACCTATTTCACTCTTCAGGGCACCACCTATAGTGCCTACATCAACCGACTACGCGTAGAGCATTTCATTCACCAATATCGTCAGCGTGAAGCCCAAATCGGTGCCGATTCCGATTCTCTTCGTCCCTTCACCGCTCTGGAGTTGGCTCAGCAGAGCGGCTATTGCAGCTACAGCACTTTCAGTGCCGCTTTCAAAAAGTTCACCGGTTTCTCCGTCACTACTTGGATAAAGTCCGAGAGAGAGTCACGGTGAAGCCCCCCCGTCAGAACCCCAGGTCGGAGAAGTAACGCTTTTCCTCGGCAGGGGTGATCTGCAACAGCTGGCGAAGGTCGTTGAGCATCACCTTGTGTTTATCGGCAAAGTGGGCGCGGAAGTCCTTGATGTTCTTCTCCCACTGGGCATAGCTCAGCTGGGGCCATCGCTCGCAGTTGCGCTTCATCTCGGGACGGATAGTGCGCACAATGCCATCGAAGACGGCGGTGGCATTGCGGGACGAGAAGGTGTGGTGCATGTGGTGAGAGAGCCGCTCCATAAACAGGCGGCGGAAGTTCTTGTTGCGCAACAGGCTCCAG
This sequence comes from Bacteroidaceae bacterium, assembly GCA_017616915.1. Lineage (GTDB taxonomy): Bacteria > Bacteroidota > Bacteroidia > Bacteroidales > Bacteroidaceae > UBA6382. The sequence continues at coordinate 3,518 of JAFZXF010000089.1, read as the reverse complement.
ATCATGCGGTTGTGAACACCGACACCCGACTGCGAAGCCTCGCCGTCGCAGCGCAGATAGAAGGCGGCCGTGGGCTTGTAGCCCACCCAGGTGGCATCGAGGTCGTAGAAGACGAAGTACCACTTGCCGTCGCAACCCTTGTCGGCAGAGCGAACATAGCGGATATTGCCCACATCGGTGTTGCCCGAATAAATCTCGCCAAGTTTATAGTCGATAAGCCCCTGCAGATCCACCCGCTCACGCACATAGTCATAACACTCCCCCTGAGTCATATCATGAGAGGTGATATAGGCCATCAGCCTGTTGTACTCCTGATTGGTGCCCTCTTCCTGATAGCCGCGCGACATAATGATGGTGATGGAGTCGGTGCTCACACCGAGCTTGCGTGACACGAAGTGCTTGTCGATCTTCTCACGTATGTAGTAGAGGCCGAAATAACCACCGTTGATATACAGTGCCACGGGCCTGTAGGACTGGATGAGCAGCGTGGGACACTGGGGCGCCATCAGACTGGTGAAAAACTCGTCACGCACCATGCAACGGTTCCAGTCCTGCGAACCGCTACGCAGCACGACATCCTTAAGCTTCACCGGCTCACCGGTGCCGAAGAAATCGTAGGTGAGCGAGGAGTTGCCGTAGCAGTTCTTGAACTTCACAGTGAACGACTTCTTCGCCTCATAGCGCGAAAAACCACCGAAAATCTTCAAGCCGCAATCGGAGGAAAAACATTGACCATTGACCATTGACCATTGACCGTTGACCATTGACCGTTGACCATTGTTCTTCGATTGAGGATTTTTCTCCTTTTTCCCATCAAACATCTCGACATGGGCCTTGCGTGTCCAGGGTTTCCAGAAGTTGGCACCATGATGGGGCCACTCGGGAGAGTAGCCGGGACCCTTGGCGTAGATGCCGCGATTGAAGTCGTATAGGTCGCCATCGTTGATAGCTATGCTGATGACGGGCATGGTGTGATGCTCATTGACAAACCAGGTGGAGGTTGCCACATCGCTGCGCAGAGCGTTGGCATCACCCTCGGCATAGGCCCGCACCACGGTGGTCTTGGTAAGCACCAAGGAGTCGCGTAGCAGAGGCGACGAGGCGGTAGGCTCGCTGCCGTCGAGGGTGTAATGGACAGCACGCGACGGGGTCAACGACACCACGACGGTATCCTTCTTCGCCCTGCCGACGAGCCGCGGCTCATCAGCGATGAAGCGGTATGCGGTGCCGTTCTCCGCACCGCGAGTGGGGGTAGCAAAGTAGAAGAAGCCGCGCCGACCACCGACACGCCCCACCGACGTACCAATATAGGTAAGCTTGGCACAAACGCCGTCAACGAACTTCCCGTTGCGAGTAAGCACCACCGTCTCGGCATCGCCCAAACGGAAAGGCACAACGAGCGACTGGTGAGGAGACAAACTTTGAACTTTAAACTTTAAACTGTCAACTTTCGACTTCTTATCCGGGAGTTTGGTGGTGAGGGCATAGCCAGAGAGGTCGATGGTGGAGTCGCTGACATTGCGAAGCTCTACCCAGTTGCCGGACTTCTTCTCGGCACGACTCATCACCTCCCAAATGAGCAGGGGACTGCCGCGATGCTCGTCAACGAGCTGACAATAAGCCTCGTAGCCATCGGCATCGTTCTCATAACCCGGGCTCTGCCAGCGGGTATTCTCAAAGGTACCATCGGGACGACGGCAGTAAGACTCATCGGGGGAAAGGGGCTCATACTCCACCTCCGACATCACATCACCGGAGGGAGATAACAACTGCACACAAGCACCCTCCTTGGGCAACTTGACGAAGACGACGCGGCAAGCTCCGCTGTCGAGCTTGATAGCAGGGAGTGGGAACTTGGAGTCCTTGGAACTGCCGACCTTCTGAACCCTTATCTCAAGTCCCTCAAGAGATACGCTGTCGGGGGTGATATTTTTCAACTCCACCCAGTCGGAAGGCTCACCGGTGGAGTCTTGCAAACCGGTGCGGTTCTGCGGCATCAACTCATTGATGACCAGCACACTATCATAGTTGGCATCCTTGGGAGCGCCGGAGGGAGTAGTGCCGCTGCCGCCACAGCAAGACAGCATCAGCGCCACCACCGGCAAAAGCAACGAAAAGAATAGTCTGTTTAACACGTCATATCGTTTCACGCTGCAAAGGTAGTGATTTTTTTGCAATCATGCCGCATACATGGCCCTTTTAGCCATAAAATTTGGCTGTTTCAGAAATAAGTTGTATCTTTGCAATCAATAAGGGGCATGATGCTCCAATCTAAATCTAAGTCCAGTAAAAAGGCTTTGAAAATTGAAAATTCTGCGAAAGATATATGCCTATACCGTAGCAGGGGTGGTGGCAGCCCTACTGGCCGCAGCCTGTGGAAAGTCACCCCAAGGGGTGAACAATCCCAAAAACTCTGTGTACTATTGGCGTACCACCCTCAGGCTCGACTCTGCAGAGCGCCACTTTCTGAGCGATGCTCAGGTGGGCAAGATGTATGTGCACTTCTTTGACGTAGTGAAAGGTGACGGTCTGCATCCGGCAAACACACTGCTGTTTGAAGATTCCGTGCCGCAGGGTATAGAGGTGATCCCCACCATCTTCTTTGAGCCGGATGCCCTGAAGGGCCTGACAGATGCAAGAGAGCTGGCGCAGCTGGTGCTCAACCGCATCGACCAGATGACCGAGCAGAACGGCCTCGCCAAGACGAGCCAAGTGCAGATGGACTACGACTGGGTTGGCTCAGATGAGACGGTCTATTTCAACTTCCTCAGTGAACTGGGCAAACTGCTCCACAAGGAGGGACGCACCCTGTCGGCCACCATCAGGCTGCATCAGCTGGCGCAGAAAGTGCCGCCGGTGGACGAAGGCGTGCTGATGGTTTACAATGTGGGCAACTTCCGCGACGAGGGAGAGCAGAACTCCATCCTCACCAGCGAGGCGGTGGCTCCTTACCTGCCCAAGCTCAAGGACTACGACCTGCCGCTCTGCGCCGCCCTGCCGATATACGGATGGGACCTGCTGTACCAAAACCACAGTTTCCGCCAGATAGTGAGGGGCGTGGACCTGAGCGACACTCTAAGATTCTCACAGATGGACTCCACCCACTACCGCTGCCTCGCCTACATGGCAGCACCTGCCGACGGCATTGCCGACCCCGAGGGACAGCGCATCTATCCCGGCGACATAATCCGCCACGAAGAGCCGTCAACCGAGACGCTGCGCCAAGTGCGCGATATGCTGGAGCGTAGCCGCAGCGGGGTGTGCAGCCAACTGGTGATATATCATCTTGATAGTAAATTTATAAAAGGTAAGCAATATGAAATCAAGGAGCTTTATTGAAGGACTAAGGAGTAAGGAGATCAGAAGTAAGTTTGCCTTACTGACCTGTATGCTTCTACTACTGTGTGGCGGCAAGGCTATGGCCTGCGGCGGTGACTACTGGGGACCCGACATGTGCAACCATTTCAGCCTGGTGCAGCCGCTCGACCCGGCACAGACAGGTGTCAGCGATGTGGATG
>JAFZXF010000088.1 GCA_017616915.1 Bacteroidaceae bacterium | reverse complement strand
GGTCAATGGTCAATGTTCAATGTCCAGTCTATATTCTGGCATGGACGACCACACCCTGGACATTGCCCTCAAACACCGCCCTCTGCGTTGGTCCCAAGATTGACTACGTGGCTGTAAAAGGCAGCAATCCCTATAGCGGCGAAGAGGCCGTCTATATACTGGCCGAGAGTCGCCTAAGCGCCTACTTCAAAGCTGAAGAAGGCGAGGAGCTCCCAATCCTCTGGCGCGGCAAGGGCACCGATCTTCTCGGACTTCATTATGAGCAGCTCTTCCCCTGGGTGAAGCCCTGCGAGCTCGAGAACGGCAAGGCCGTCAACAAGGAGCAGGATGCTTTCCGCGTCATCCCGGGTGACTACGTCACTACTGAGGACGGTACGGGCATCGTACACATCGCTCCCACCTTTGGTGCCGATGATGCCAAGGTGGCCAAAGATGCAGGCATTCCCTCGCTGTTTGTTATCGACAAGGCCGGCGACACCCGTCCGATGGTGGACTTCACCGGCAAGTACTTCGTGAAGGAAGATATGGATGCTGCCTTCGTGGAGACTTGTGTCAATGATAGCTACTGGCACCACGCCGGCGACTTCGTGAAGAATGCCTACGACCCGAAGTACGCTGACCTCGACGAGAAGGCTCTGGCCAAGACCGAGGACCTCAACATTGTGCTCTGCATGGAGATGAAGCAGGAGGGCACCGCCTTCAAGATAGAGAAGCACATTCACAACTATCCCCACTGCTGGCGCACCGACAAGCCCGTGCTCTACTACCCGCTCGACAGCTGGTTTATCCGCTCCACAGCTATGAAGGAGCGCATGATGGAACTCAACAAGACTATCCTGTGGAAGCCCGACAGCACCGGCACCGGCCGCTTTGGCAAATGGCTGGAGAACCTCAACGACTGGAACCTCAGCCGTTCCCGTTACTGGGGCACTCCTCTGCCTATCTGGCGCAACCGCGACAGCCGCGAGGAGATTTGCATCGGCAGCATTCAGGAACTTTACGATGAGATTGAAAAGAGTGTGGCTGCAGGCATCATGCAGAGCAACCCGCTCAAAGACAAAGGCTTCGTGCCCGGCGACTATAGCGATGAGAACTATCACAAGATTGACCTGCACCGGCCCTACGTGGACAATATCGTGCTGGTAAGCCCCAGCGGAAAACCAATGCGCAGGGAGCTGGACCTCATCGATGTGTGGTTTGACAGCGGCGCTATGCCCTACGCTCAGATACATTATCCTTTTGAAAACAAAGAGGCACTCGACCTGGGACGCTGCTATCCCGCCGATTTCATTGCCGAGGGCGTGGACCAGACACGAGGATGGTTCTTCACCATGCATGCTATCGCCACGATGGTGTTTGACAGCGTAGCCTACAAGGCAGTTATCAGCAACGGCCTTGTGCTCGACAAGAACGGCAACAAGATGTCGAAACGACTGGGCAACGCCGTTGACCCCTTCGATGCTATAGCCAAATACGGCAGCGACCCGCTGCGCTGGTATATGATTACCAATTCGCAACCGTGGGACAATCTCCGCTTCGACGAGAAGGGAGTGCAGGAGGTGGCCCGCTCGCTCTTCAGCAAGCTCTACCAGACCTACAGCTTCTTCGCTATGTATGCCAACGTGGACGGCTTTACTGCAGAGGAGCCCAAGGTGGCTGTGGCTGACCGCCAGCGCATTGACCGCTGGATTATCTCCGCGCTCAACACTCTGGTCAAGAAGGTGACCGCATGCTACGAGGACTACGACCTCACCACTGCCGGCCGACTGGTGGAGACCTTCGTCATCGACGACCTCTCAAACTGGTATGTACGTCTCAACCGCAAGCGCTTCTGGCGCAGCGGCCTCGACCAAGACAAGCTCAGTGCCTACCAGTCGCTATTTGAGTGCCTTGAGACCGTAGCACGACTCATGGCGCCCTTGGCTCCGTTCTATACCGACAAGCTTTACCGCGACCTTTGCGGCAGCGACCGAAGCATACACCTGCAAGACTATCCCGTAGTTGACGAATCACTAATCGACAGCACGCTGGAGACACAGATGCAGAAGGCGCAGAAGATTGTGTCGATGGGACTGTCGCTGAGGAAGCGCGAGAAGATAATTGTGCGCCAGCCACTCCAGCGCATCACTATCCCCGTCAACTCAGGCGAAGAGATGGACAGCATCGATGCGATGAAAAACATCATCACCAGCGAGCTCAACGTCAAGCAGATTGACTATGTGGCCGGTATTATGCTCGTCAAGACTGTAAAGTGCAACTTCCGCGTGATGGGCAAGAAGCTCGGCAAGCTGATGGGACCCGTCAGCAAACTCGTGTCCGCCCTCACCAAGGAGCAGATAAGCCAGTTGGAAACCGACGGCAAGCTGCCACTCGAAGTTGAAGGACAGACTGTAGTCATCGACCGCGACGATGTAGAAATCTTCAATCAGGACATCCCCGGATGGAGCGTGGCCAACGAAGGCACTCTCACCGTAGCCCTTGACCTCACCATCACCGATGAGCTGCGCCGCGAAGGAATGGCTCGCGAGGTGGTAAAGCGCATCCAGACCTACCGCAAGGAACAGGGCTTCGAGATTACCGACCATATAAGCATCACCTTGGAGGACAACGCCGAAGTGCGGGAAGCCGTAGAAGCCCATCGCGACTTTATCCTCAGTCAAGTGCTTTGCGACAGCCTCGCCTTTGAACCCGGCTTAAAAGCCTACGAGCTTGACTTTGAAGACTTCACCCTCAACGCCCGCATTGAGAAAATCTGAAGCCCTTATACCTTATAGAATAATATATTTAAAACACATAACCTATGGCAGAGAAGAAACGCTACAGCGACGAAGAACTCCAAGAGTTCAAAGAGATCATCCTTCAGAAACTGGATGTGGCCCGCCAGGACTACGATCAGATTCTTGCAGCGCTTACCCACCGCGATGCCAACACTGTTGACGACACCTCGCCCACCTACAAGGTGATGGAGGAGGGTTACACCACCCAGAGCAAGGAGGAACTCAACACCCTTGCCGCTCGTCAAAAGAAGTTTATCGACAACCTGCAGAACGCCCTCATCCGAATTGAGAACAAGACCTACGGCATCTGCCGCGTTACCGGTCAGCTCATCCCTAAGGAGAGGCTGCGCGCCGTGCCCCATGCTACGCTCAGCATCGAGGCTAAGCAGATGAAGAATCGCCAGGACTAAACCGATGGCCCTCACCCCCGCCACGAAAAAGAGACTTGCCGCGCTGGCCGTGGTGCTACTGATACTCATCGCCGACCAGGCACTTAAGATTTGGGTCAAGACCCACATGGTGCCCGGTGAGAGCATCCGCCTTGCCGATTGGGCGTACATAGCCTTTATCGAGAACAAGGGCATGGCGTTTGGCATGCAGTTTTTCGGCACGGTGGTTCTCGCCATCTTCCGCATAGCTGCCATCGGGGCCCTTGTGTGGTTCCTCTGGCGCATCACTCGGCGTGCCGAGGTGAAGTGGGGCTTCACGCTGCTAGTGGCAGTGGTCACTGCAGGCGCTGCGGGCAATATTATAGATAATGTATTCTATGGGCTCATCTTCAGCGACAGCAACGGTCTGATTCCTGCTATGCTGGTGCCGCTGGGTCAGGGCTACGGTTCGCTGCTTGAGGGTCGCGTGGTTGACATGTTCTATTTCCCCATCATCGATACCGACTGGCCCCAATGGATGCCGGTGGTTGGAGGTGACCACTTCGTATTCTTCAGCCCCATATTCAATTTGGCAGATGCTGCCATCACCACCGGTGGCATACTCCTCATAACCTGCTACTACAAAACCCTCAATCGCCTACTCTCACGCAGGCAGTCCGACATAGATTAGTCAATTCCTTTCCCAATGCGCCAACTGCTCTACATATCCATCGTCGTGATATTGGCGGCCTGCAAAGCCGGCAAGCCAAGCGGCGTTCTCAGTGAGAGCAAGATGGAGCGAATCCTTTATCAGTATCATCTTGCCAAGGGGCTGGCTCTTAGCGCCGACAGCTCCGAAATCAAGGGGCGTGCCTACATCCTGGCAGTGCTGCGCGACAATGGTGTCAGCGAAGCCGAGTTCGACAGTTCCCTCGTGTGGTATTACCAGCACATGGAGGTGCTGCAGAAGGTGTATAAGCGCATTGGTGAACGGCTACACAACGAACTGGGGCAGACCGGAGCCGCCACCAACGATGTAAACCGCTATTCCAATCTCAGCTCCACAGGCGACACCGCCAACATTTGGAATGGCCGCAACTACTACCTGCTCAGCGGCAATGGATTCGCCAACCGATTCACTTACGAACTCAAAGCTGACACTATCGTTCAGGGCGGTGACCAGCTGTTACTTAATTTCCGTGCCCAGTTTGTGCAGAAGCAGGGCAGCCGTCATGCTGTAGCTTGTCTGGCAGTAGAATACGCCAACGACAGTATCAGCCACACCCTCCGCCACATATATGGCAGCGGTGACATCAGTCTCTCGCTCACCACTGCACGCCGCCCGCTGCGCCGCGTTTACGGATATCTGTATATGATAAGCGAGTGGAACGTCAGCCCCCACCTACTCTTCATTTTCTCTCCCTCTCTCGTGAGGATTCATACCAAACCTTTACCGGAGCCGGAGCCTGCTGCCGAAACACCTGCCGACTCGTCGGCTTCAGCTCCCGACACTATCACACCTCGCGTTGTGCCCTCTAGCCTCAATCCAGGTCAGATGCACTCGCGCCCCGTACCCCGCAAAATAGAAAACCACACACTCATACCCCCTCGGTCATAAACCCCTCATCGACCCTAACGTACCCTAAGACTTTATAAAAACACTTACAAAATATGAAGACCAAACTCAAGAAAGTGCTCGTTCTAGGTAGCGGCGCACTCAAAATCGGCCAGGCCGGCGAGTTCGACTACTCAG
>JAFZXF010000087.1 GCA_017616915.1 Bacteroidaceae bacterium | reverse complement strand
GATGACGCGACACTCTCTGTCTGCGGTCACCAGAACGATATCGTTGTCAATCGTTCCAGCACAGAGCGCGCATTCATCATCCAGAAATGCGCGGTGCCCGTTCCTCCTGGCGGCATGCCCATCGAGTCAATCTCTATCAGCGTGGAAGAGCCCGTGGAGGGCCAGCCCCTCTCCACAAAGGTCACCTCTCCCACAGGAAGGTTCTACGACAGAGTTGCATGGGTAATCGACAGCGTGAAGTGGACAGGCGGCAATCTCAACAGCTACGACCCCGACCAAGGCTACACCCTCACCGCGTATGTCCACGCCAAGACCGACTACACCTTCTCCCCCGACATCGATGCCAAGCTCAACGGCAGGACGGCGGGCGTGACGCACGGAATGAACTCCGAGGGCATTCCCACGCTCGAATTCTCCATCCATTACGGCTTGCAGGTTTACACCGCGTTTGACGAAGACAACAACACGCTGACCTACTACTACGACGGCCAGATGGACTCCCGCCCCGGTGTGAAGGAAGTGTACGACCCTGAAGTTGTGCGTTTCAAGGATTACAAAGACAAGGTGGTCAAGGCCGTTATCGACCCGTCGATGAAGAACGCCCCTCTGACATCAACGAAGAATATGTTCTTTGGAAAACTGGACAAGGAAACGGGTGGTTATATATTCCTCTATAAATTGACGAGTATTGAGGGACTGGAGAATCTCAACACCGAGAACGTAACAACAATGTACCAGATGTTTGCGGGCTGCGAGGCTCTGAAATCAATAGATGTCAGCTCGTTCAACACCGCCAACGTGATGGATATAACCGCCATGTTCTTTATGTGCTCTTCACTGACCTCCTTGGATCTCACCAACTTCAATACCGACAATATGATGAGTATGAAGAGTGTGTTCTCTAATTGCTCATCCCTGACCACCATCTATTGTAACGAAGACTGGTCTAAATTTGATATAATAGAAGGTCCATTATTCATGGACTGCACCGCGTTAGTCGGCGGCAAGGGCACCAAGTATGATGAGTCGGTAGTTGATAAGACCTACGCCCGTCCCGACGGCGGCAAGGATAAGCCCGGTTACTTCACAAGGACGGCACCGACACTTATCGACTACATCGGACTTGAGCTTACGCCCCGAATGTCCAAACTCGAAAAGGGAGACAAAATGCCTCATGGTCTTGGTGCCACCAGCTGGGGTACCGAGGATCTCTCTGACGCCGGATTCAAAGTGGAATCTTTCAAGTGGTATTACGCAGAGAAAGCCAACGAAGATGGCGACGGCCTAATGCCACTGTCTAATGGTGATAGATACGACCCTGCAACGCATTACGTACTCATGACCTCCTTCCGTGCTGACGAGGAATATGACTTTGCGGACGATATCAACGTGGAGATATTGTTTGACTACTACGATAATATAAAGACTCCCGTCTATAGCAATCGCTCTACTGATTCAGATGGCAGGAATGTCCTTATGGTCATGTTTGATTGTCCAGCCGCTGTCGTTAAGGGCGACGTTGACGGTAATGGCGTAGTCAACTCCGCCGACGTAGTTGCCATCTACAACTTCATCCTCGGCGGTGAGGGAGAGACCGGCATCACCAAAGAAGCTGCCGATGTTGACGGCAACGGCGAAGTCAACTCCGCCGACGTAGTGGCTGTGTACAATATCATCATCGGAGAATAGAAGGAAGTCTTCTGAAATATAAGAATAATAACTAAAAAACTACCGATATGAAAAAAATCTTATTCCTTTTTGCTGCGATGCTGACGCTCCTCAGCGTGCAGACAGTTAATGCACAGAACGAATACGAGTATGTTGACCTGGGCCTACCCAGCGGCACACTTTGGGCGACGTGCAATGTAGGAGCCAACAGTCCCGAGGAATTCGGCGACTTCTTTTCCTGGGGCGAAACTGAACCCAAGAGCTACTACGAATACAGTACTTACAAGTACTGCATGGGTACACACACCACGCTGACGAAGTACTGCACTGATAGTGCATACGGCTACAACGGCTTCACCGACGACAAGACGGTACTTGATCCCGAGGACGATGCCGCAACAGTCAACATGGGTGAAGACTGGTGTACGCCGTCAATCGATCAGATGGTAGAACTCAAACAGTGTACCACAAAGTGGACTGAGCAGAACGGCGTGGGTGGTATTCTTTTCACAGGACCGAATGGAAATAAAATGTTTCTCCCTGCCGCCGGCATGGCCTGGAAAGATGACCCCCAATGGCTGCTCATGGGTCGCTACCTTTCCAATGAGTGTGACGAGAGCTTCTGCCCAAACGCCCGTTTATTGCAGTTCTACTATTACTACAGCGATATTGGCGTCGGTGGTGCTAGCCGCCGCGAATACGGATGTCCTGTGCGTGCCGTGCGTGCTAAGGAAGTAAGCGAAGTCTATACGGATTTCGTGGAAAGCACGGGCACTCTGACATACTACTTTGATAAGTGGCGAACCCATCGCAGCGGCGTAACGGAACTTTACGACCCCATCAACGCCCCCGATGCCGTGCGCTTCAAGGACTATTACAACAAGGTGACCAAGGTTGTTATCGACCCGTCGATGAAGAAAGCTCCCCTTACCTCGTTCAGGAATATGTCATACGGCGGATTCGATTCGGGGACACTTACGGCGTATGACTTGGAGAATGTGACGAGCTTCCAGGGATTGGAAAACCTTAACACTTCTATCGTGACGGACATGAACTCGATGTTTGTCATGTGCTCATCGCTGACCTCGCTCGACCTCAGCTCCTTCAACACCTCCAACGTAACGAGCATGAACGGCATGTTCCTGGGATGTAATAAGTTAGTGGAGGTCGACCTGACTTCTTTCGATGTCTCCAATGTGACGGATATGAATACGATGTTCGGCTCCTGCAGCAACCTGACCACCATCTATTGCAATGATGACTGGAGCGAAGGCATATCACATGATAATTCCTATCTCATGTTCAGCGGCTGCAAGAAGCTCGTGGGCGGCAATGGAACAACATTCGATAGTAATGTGACAGACGCAACCTATGCCCGTCCCGACGGTGGCAAGAAAGCTCCGGGCTACTTCACGAATAGGATGTACGCTAAGGGCGACGTTGACCATAACGGCGTCGTAAACTCCGCCGACGTAGTGGCAATCTACAACTTCATCCTGAGTGGTGAGGCCGAGACCGGCATCAGCAAAGAAGCTGCCGACGTTGACGACAACGGCAGTGTGAACTCGGGCGACGTGGTAGCTGTTTACAACATCATCATCGGAGCATAGAAGGAAGTCTTCTGAAATACGAATAGGAGAGTCGCTCAGTTGCGGCTCTCCTTTGTATTCTTCGGAAAAAGTATTCTTAGCTACAGGGCTGCATCGAGCGCCTGACGCAGGTCGGCGAGGATGTCGCTGATGTCCTCAAGGCCTACGCTGAGGCGGATGAGGTCGGGAGCGATGCCTGCCTCGCGCAACTGCTGGTCGCTGAGCTGACGATGAGTGTGGCTGGCAGGATGGAGCACACAGGTCTTGGCATCAGCTACATGGGTGACGATGCTGACGAGCTTCAGGGAGTCCATGAAACGGATAGCCTCTTCGCGGCTTCCCTTAAGACCGAAGGCGATGACACCGCATGTGCCGTTGGGCAGGTATTTCTGCGCAAGGGGATAGTACTTGTTGTCGGGGAGCCCGGCATAGTTGATCCAGCCTACACGCGGGTCGGAGTGCAGAAACTCGGCTACCTGCTGGGCATTGGCACAGTGGCGCTGCATCCTGACATGGAGCGACTCGAGGCCCATATTGAGGAGGAAAGCGTTCTGCGGGCTTTGTATGGAGCCGAGGTCGCGCATCAGCTGGGCGGTGGCCTTGGTGATGAACGCGAGCTTGCCGAAAGCGGTGGCGTAGGTCAGACCGTGATAGCTCTCATCGGGGGTACACAGACCGGGGAACTTGTCGGCATGTGCCATCCAGTCGAAATTGCCGCTGTCAACGATGCAGCCGCCTACGGCGGTGCCGTGACCGTCCATGTATTTGGTGGTGCTGTGGGTAACGATGTCAGCGCCCCACTCGATGGGACGGCAGTTGACGGGAGTGGCGAAGGTGTTGTCGACGATGAGGGGGACACCGTGGCGATGGGCGATGTTGGCGAAGCGCTCGATGTCGAACACGTTACAACCCGGGTTGGAGATGGTCTCTCCGAAGACGCACTTGGTGTTGGGGCGGAAGGCGGCCTCAATCTCGGCATCGTCTTTGTCGGGGTCGATAAAGGTGCACTCGATGCCCATCTTCTTGAGAGTGACGCCAAAGAGGTTGTAGGTGCCTCCGTAGATGGTGTTGGCGGAGATGATGTGGTCGCCTGCCTCGCAGAGGTTAAAGACGGCAAAGAAGCTGGCGGCCTGACCACTGCTGGTCAGCATGGCTGCCACGCCTCCCTCGAGCTGGGCAATTTTGGTGGCCACGGCGTCGTTGGTGGGGTTGGCGAGGCGTGTGTAGAAATAGCCGCTCTGCTCCAGGTCAAAGAGGCGCGCCATCTGGTCGCTGTCGTCGTATTTGAATGTGGTGCTCTGGAAGACGGGCACTTGGCGTGGCTCGCCGTTCTTGGGTTGCCAGCCGCCCTGCACACATATCGTGCCGGTTTTCTTGTCTTTCATTATTTCAGGATTCTTGCGGGAAGTTTCTCGAGCATGTCGCGAGTCATGCCGTCAAGGTCGTACACGGGTTTCCAGTCCCACTCGGCACGGGCACAGCTGTCGTCCATGCAGTCGGGCCATGAGTCGGCAATGCTCTGCTTAAGCGGGTCAACATCGTAAACCATCTCAAACTCGGGCTTGTACTTCTTTATGGAGGCGTAGATGGTCTCCGGAGCAAAGCTCATGGAGGCGATGTTGAACGCGTTGCGGTGGATGAGTCGGCTGGGGTCGGCCTCCATGATGTCGATGGCTGCCTTGAGGGCGTCGGGCATGTAAATCATGTCCATAAGTGTGCCTTCCTTGATGGGGCAGGTGAAGCGCTCGCCGCGTACAGCATAGTAATAGATGTCAACGGCATAGTCGGTGGTGCCGCCGCCCGGAGGGGTGACATTGGAGATGACGCCGGGGAAGCGCACGGCACGGGTGTCAACACCGTACTTGAGGAAGAAATAGTCGGACAGCAGCTCGGTGGTCACCTTGGTAACGCCATACATGGTGCGGGGACGCTGGATGGTGTCCTGCGGTGTCATCACGTGGGGGGTGTTGGGACCGAAGGAGCCGATGGAGCTGGGCGTGAACACGGCACAGCCGTTTTCGCGAGCCACCTCAAGCACGTTCCACAGTCCGTCGATGCCAATCTTCCATGCGAGCTTGGGCTTGCCCTCAGCCACTACTGACAGCAGGGCTGCGAGGTTGTAGATGGTGTCGATGCCATACTTCTTTACCACCGCGGCGATGGCAGCGCCGTCGGTAACGTCGCAAATCTCAGCGGGGCCGCTTTCCAGAAGTTCGCCCTTGGGTTCTGCACCAATAATGTAGCCGGCCACTACGTTCTGGCCGCCATAAACACTGCGAAGCGTCATTGTAAGTTCAGAACCAATCTGACCTGTGGCGCCGATAATGAGAATTTTTTTCATTGCGTTATTTTTTTTACGTTGTTTTTAATATGGTTGCAAAATTAGCACTATTTTCTGAAAGCGGGAAGAAATCGACACTAAAATTGTATGTCCGCGGTATGGGCATTGTGGTCTGACAGGTAGTAGCCATTGCCCAGCGAGGTGTCGAGGATGGTGGCCGCCTTGACCTTTATGTCGGTTGACAACAGGATGTAGTCAATCTTGTGGCGCTCAGCTTCGGGCAGAGCACCGAAAGCGTGGAAGGTGGAGGCGGGCCCCTTGACCTTGCTGCATACCTTGGCGGCATCCTGCATGGGGAACATGCCGGTTGTCATCTTCTGATAGGCGGGGTCGTCATCGCTCACATTCATGTCGCCGGTAATGACGATGGGCAACTCGTTGCTCATGCGGCTCAGTCGCTCCTTGATGAGGGTGGCGCCGTTAACACGTGCCATCGACCCCTTGTGGTCGAGGTGGGTGTTGAGCACGATGATGCTCTTCATGGTGGTCTTGTCTTGCAGGATGGCCCATGTGGCTATGCGGCGGAGGCCTGCATCCCATCCATAGGAAGGCTCGTTGGGAGTGGGAGAAAGCCAGAATGTGCCGCTGCGAAGCAGGGAGAAACGGTCGCGGTTGTAAAACAGGGGGTTATACTCGCCGGCCTGTTTGCCATCGTCGCGGCCTACGCCTACATAGTCGTAGTTCTTCAGGGCGGTGGCAATATCGTGGAGCTGGTTATCCCTGACCTCTTGCAGACCAATGATGTCGGCCTTGCTCTTGGCGAGGAAATTGCCTACCTTCTGGAAGCGCATCTCCCAGTTGTTGCGTCCATCGTTGGGATTGTCCATCCGTATGTTGAATGTCGTCACCCTTGCCGCAACGGGCCGCTGCCTCTGTGCCATAGAGGGGCAGAGGCTTAGCATGAGAGCAATGCAGTATATTATCTTGCGAAACATAAATGCGGAATCTTCAAATTGTAGTTAGAGTTGGTGGGGGAATCATCGCTCGGTGTCGGTGCGCTGTCGCTTCCACCGGTTGTGGCTCCATAACCACCGAGCGGGGTCGTGGCGCACATCTTCCTCGAGCATCTTCATGTAAAGCAGGGTCAGCTCGTGCTCCTTATACTGGTTGGCGTCGTCGGTAATGAGCTGGAAATCACAATGGTAGTGACCGCGACTGATACGAGTGACCTTAGCGTAATATACCGAAGCGCCAATCTTCTTGGCTATTCGCTCCGCACCGGTAAAGACGGGTGTGTCCTGATTGAGGAAGTCCACCCACAGGTGTATGTTCTCACGCTTGGGAGCCTGATCGGACACGAAGCCGATAAAGTATTTGCCGCCACTCTGCTTGAGAGCCATGATGCGGCGCAGCGACTCTTTCTTGTTGATGTTGATGCCTCCGTAGCGACTGCGTATGTTATAGAAAAGGCGGTCCATAGCCTTATTGTGGAGCTTGGAGTAGAGCTGTGCGCTACGCACTCCTTCGGGCAACCACCACTGCACCGAGGCCACATATTCCCAATTGCAGAAGTGGCCCAGGTAGAGTATAATGAAGTTGTTTTTCTCATACGAGTGGCGTATGGCCTCTTCGCCGCTGAACACAATTCGCTTCTGCATATTCTGCTTGCTCATGGTCAGCGCCTTGATGTTTTCCACAAAGTAGTCGCAGAAGAAGCGGTAGAACCGCCGCTCAATCCGCTTAATCTCGCGAATGTCTTTCTCGGGGAAACTGCGGGTGAGGTTTTTCCTGACTATCTTGCGCCGGTACCTTACTATATAATATACCAGGGGATACATCATGTCGGAGAACAGGTAATGCATCCACATCGGCAGCAGCGATATGAGATAAACTATGCTATATAATATCTTGGCACTCAAGGCGAAACGATTTTAAGTATTCTTTCTGCAACATCTTTAGGTTTTATCGCTGTCAGGCAGTGGTAGTCACCATATCGGCACGGTTTGTTGCCGAAGATGGAGCACGGTCTGCATTCCAGGTCAGCCTGCATCATCTGGCTTCCCTCCACCGGCATGCCTGCAAAGCCTGCCAACGGATGGGTGGCTCCCCAGATAGATAAGGTCTTGGTGCCGGCCAGCGCTGCGAGGTGCATGTTGGACGAGTCCATCGTAACCATCACATCCATGCGGCCCATCAGGCACAGTTCGTCGCTCAGCTTGCTCTTACCTACCATTGAGACCACGTTGCTGTGCTCCGACTCCCTCGCCTCGCACCACTCTCTCTCCTCGCTGCCGCTTCCAAAGAGGTAGATCTTGGTGTGCATATCCTCAGCGAGAATGTCAATGGTTTCTTTCATCAAAGGCAGCGGCCACACCTTACCCTTGTGGGCGGCAAACGGGGCAATGCCTATTTCTGTCGATTCCTTGACTCCGGCATTGTCGCCTTTTCGCACTTTGGCGCTTTCAAGGTTTATCGGGAATCCTGCTGCCGCCAAGGTGTTGGCGTAGCGAACAGGCACAGGTGTCAGCGGAACCAGCTGTTTATTCTTGCGTCGAGTAAGCATGCGGCGCTCCTTACGTCCTTTGTCGATGACGGCCACCTTGCGCCCTGCTCTACGGAAGAAGTAGCGGATGACCTTGCTCCGTAGTACGTCGTGCCAGTCGATGAGAACATCGTAGTCCTCGGCAAGCAGTTCGCGGCTCAGTCGGCGCAGTCCGCCAAGCCCTTTGTAATCGTCGAGCTTAACAGCACGGAAGTGTACATTGGGCGGTAGATTCTCTACCAGCGGTTTCATGAAGGGGCGGCTCAGCAGGGTGATGTCGTCATCGGGATAGCAGTGGGCAAACGACTCCAATGCAGCAACGGTCATTGCCACATCCCCAAGGGCTGAAAAACGAACAGCAAGAATCTTTGCCATAGCACTGCAACTTTATTACGCCGCAAAATTACACAATTCTTTTCACTTGACCAAAAAGCCCGCTACTCGAACTCGTTCCAACTCTTGATGTGTACATCGCTGAGTGGTACGGTGCAGAACGCACTGATAAAGGCGGAGGCGAGGCGTGCATTAGTGATCAGAGGCACGTTGTGGTCGATGGCTGCTCGGCGGATGCGATAGCCATTGGTAAGCTCACGCGTAGTGTGGTTCTTGGGAATGTTCACGATGAGGTCGAAACGATGCTGCGCAATGAGGTTGACCACGTTGAGGGGACTCTGCGGGTCTTCGTCAGGCCACAGGGTGGCGGTGGCGGGGATGCCGTTGTCGGTGAGGAAGCGTGCGGTGCCTCCGGAAGCGTAGATGGTGTAGCCGTTGCGGGCAAGCAGGCGGGCTGCATCGAGAAGTTCGACCTTTGACTTGGCTTCACCACTTGATATCATGACAGCTTTGTCCTTAGAGGGAATCTTATAGCCGGTGGCGAGCATAGCGAGCAGGAGTGCCTCGCTATAGTCGTCGGCAAGACAGCCTACCTCGCCGGTGGAGCTCATATCCACGCTGAGGATCGGGTCGGCATTCTGGAGACGTGCAAAGCTGAACTGGCTGGCCTTAACACCGATGCGGTCAATGTCGAAAGCGCTCTTATCAGGTCGCTGATAGGGCGCATCGAGCATGATGCGGGTGGCGGTGTCGATAAGGTTGCGCTTGAGCACCTTGCTCACGAAGGGGAAGGAACGGCTGGAACGAAGGTTGCACTCAATCACCTTGACGCTGCCGCCCTTGGCGAGGTACTGGATATTGAATGGGCCGCTGATATTAAGTTCCTTGGCAATGGCACGACTTATCTTCTTGATTTGGCGGGCGGTGGAGAAGTATATTTGCTGTGCGGGGAAAACCATTGTGGCATCACCGGAGTGAACGCCGGCATACTCGATATGCTCGCTGATGGCGTACTCCACTATGTCGCCGTGGTCGGCCACGGCATCAAACTCTATCTCCTTGGTTTCCTGCATAAACTGGCTTACCACAACGGGGTAGTCCTGACTGACATCAGCAGCCAGCTCAAGGCAGCGGGTAAGCTGCTCGTCGGTGTGGCAGACATTCATGGCAGCACCGCTGAGCACATAGCTGGGGCGAACGAGGACAGGGTAGCCTACTTCGTCCACAAATTTGCGGATGTCATCTACGCTGGTGAGGGCACTCCAGCGGGGCTGGTCGATATGAAGCTGGTCGAGCATAGCAGAGAACTTGTTACGGTTCTCAGCGCGGTCGATGCTGATGGGCGAAGTGCCGAGAATGGGCACACCCTGGCGGTAGAGCTTCATCGCAAGATTGTTGGGAATCTGGCCACCCACGCTCACGATGACACCGCGAGGCTGCTCAAGTTCTATTACGTCGAGCACACGCTCAAAGGTTAGCTCGTCGAAATAGAGGCGGTCGCACATATCGTAGTCGGTGGAGACGGTCTCGGGGTTGTAGTTAATCATGATGCTCTTATAGCCCAGCGAGCGTGCGGTCTGCACAGCATTGACAGAACACCAGTCAAACTCCACGCTGCTTCCGATGCGATAGGCACCGGAGCCGAGAACTACAACCGATTTCTCATTCTTAAAGTAGTTGACATCGTGGCCGCTGGCGGCGTAGGTGACGTAGAGATAGTTGGTAAGGTCAGGATGCTCACTGGCTACAGTAGGTATGCGCTTGATGGCGGGCTGTATGCCAAGTTGCTTGCGACGGTTGCGTACAGCGAGGTTGTCACGTTCACCCACGGGACCGTTGTTGCTAAGTACGAAGCGGGCTATCTGGAAGTCGCTGAAGCCCAGCTCCTTGGCCTGCTGCATAGTGGTGGCATCAATCTCGTCGAGATTGTTGAATCCTTGTAGCTTATGCTTCCAGTCAACGAGGTTCTTCATACGCTCAAGGAACCACGGGTCTATCTTGGTGAGGTCGCTGATGCGGTCCACGGTGTAGCCTTCCTCCAGTGCCTGAGCGATGGCGAAAATGCGAAGATCGGTAGGATTCTGCAACTCATCGTCAAGGTTATCGAAATGCATGTGGCGGTTGCCTACGAAGCCGTGCATACCTTGGCCTATCATGCGGAGGCCCTTCTGAATGACCTCTTCAAAGCTGCGGCCGATGCTCATGACTTCGCCCACCGACTTCATGCTGGAGCCAATCTTGCGGCTGACACCCTGGAACTTGGTGAGATCCCAACGTGGTATCTTACAGATGAGGTAGTCGAGCGAGGGAGCTACATAAGCTGAGTTTGTGGTACCCATTTCACCTATCTGGTCGAGGGTGTAGCCCAGTGCGATCTTGGCTGCTACGAAAGCAAGAGGATAGCCAGTAGCCTTAGAAGCGAGGGCGCTGGAACGCGACAGACGGGCATTGATTTCTATTATGCGATAGTCGTTGGTTTGAGCGTTGTAGGCGTACTGAATGTTGCACTCGCCCACAATGTTGAGGTGGCGCACACACTTGATGGCAAGGTCTTGCAGATATTTCACCTGCTCTTCGGTGAGCGAGCATGTGGGGGCTACAACGATGCTCTCGCCGGTATGGATGCCGAGCGGGTCAAAATTCTCCATCGAGGCAACGGTGAAGCAGTGGTCGTTGGCATCGCGTATAACTTCAAACTCTATCTCCTTCCAGCCTTTGAGGCACTCCTCCACGAGCACCTGCGGAGCGAAGGTGAAAGCACTCTCAGCAACTTCGCGGAAAGTCTTCTCGTCGGGGCACACACCACTGCCGAGACCTCCGAGGGCGTAGGCTGAACGTATCATGATGGGATAACCGATGCGGCGTGCAGCGGCAAGCGCATCATCCATTGTCTCGCAGGCCTGGCTTACGGGCACTTTGAGGTCGGCCTCGTTAAGGCGGCGTACAAAGCGGTCACGATCCTCGGTGTCCATGATAGCCTCTACACCAGTGCCCAGCACTTCGACTCCATACTCACTGAGCACACCGCTCTGATAAAGTTCGGTACCGCAGTTGAGGGCCGTCTGGCCGCCAAAGGCGAGCAGTATGCCATCGGGACGTTCCTTCTGGATTACCTCGGTAACAAAGTGGGTGTTGACGGGCAGGAAATAGACCTTGTCGGCAATGCCTTCGCTGGTCTGGATGGTGGCCACGTTGGGATTGATGAGCACTGAGCTGATACCCTCCTCACGGAGAGCTTTGAGAGCCTGAGAGCCTGAGTAGT
>JAFZXF010000086.1 GCA_017616915.1 Bacteroidaceae bacterium | reverse complement strand
TGCCGCAAATCTTGGTGGAGTTCACGTGGCCGTAGATGTCAACCTCTATAGCGGTATTCAGAGAGCATACGCCGATGCGGGCGATTACTTCGGGATTGTTGGATATCTCGCTGGGGCGTAGCACCAGTTTGTCGCGGAAGAAATCCATATTGGAGTAGATATCCTTTAGGCATTCATTGGTAACGGTGAGCGAGCAAGCTGAGGCACTGAGTACACGACCCTGCTTCATGAGAGCAACGGGAGCATCCTGTAACACCTCGGTGTAGATATTGAAATTGGGAACTTCGGGACAATGACCCAGTGCTCCGAGCACAGCGTTGGCTCCAGAGCCCACACCGCTCTGCAGGTTAAGGAATGTTGGGGGGATGAGACCTTTCTTCATGTTGTCGAGCAGGAAATCGGCTACATTTTGGCCTATCTGGTTGGTGATGGGATCGGCATCCTTGAAGGCGCGGGCCTCATCGGGGATGTTGCATTCCACTACGCCTACGATGCGGCTGGCGTCAACCTCGATGTAGGGTTTGCCGATGCGGTCGCTGGCTTTGGTTATGTTGATGGGGGTTCTGAATGGATGATCCTCTATCTCATACACATCGTGGATACCTATGCTGTCCTTGCTGTGGAAAGCGTTGAGCTCGATGATAATACCATTCTTGGCCAGACGGGCTACAGTCGGGCTGATGCCTCCTGCGGCAGTGAGGTAGATGCGAGCCTTATCGCCAACCGACTCCACCTCGCAAGCCTCGAGAATGGCCCAATGTACATCGCCCAGATAACCTTGACGAATCTGGGTGGCCATATTGGAGAGGTTTAGGTCGGAGTAGGCTATCTCGCCAGCGTTGACGTGACGGCGGAAGTCGGAGTTGGTGGTGTAGGGTGCACGGAACCTGATGGCGTGCTGGTTACTAAGATTGCCATCGCAACTCTGACCAGTGCTGGCTCCTGTGAGGATGTTAATGACAAAGGGACGGCCGGCAGCGTGCTCTGCCTCTGCCTTGTTTGCAATCTCTGCAGGTACACTCTTAGGTACTCCTGCCGGTGTGAATCCGCTGAGTCCGATGGTCTCGCCGTTCTTTACATAAGAGGCGGCTTCGGCTGCGGTAATACGTGTGAATGCCATGTGATTTGTTTTTTATTTTTGTTCTACTTAAATTGTGTGCAAAAATAATAAAAACAAATGGATTACAGATAATTTTAGATATAAAAAATGCACAAATCTATTTGATTTGTGCTCCACTGGTGTTTTTGAGTCCTTTGCAGCTTGTTAAATATGCTTTAGAGGTGCCAAATTTCAGATTCATATCCAGTCGAACGGGCAGGTGATTGGCATCGTCGGTAACGAAGAATGTGATAACCTCATCTTCATCACCGTCATCGTCTTTTTCAACAAACGAAAGCTGCAGGCATCGGTAGGTTTCTTTGCTGTCGCGCATCTTGACATTACACTTGCCTCGATAGATGAGAGTTTGGTTGCTGACTCCGTTGCCATCGGTCATCAGGAAGTTGATGCGCTTGCCTGCCTTCCATCCGGTGGTGTTGTATGTGCGGGCCTTAAGCATAATGCTGAGCATATCGTAGATCTGCGAGGCGCGTGTCTCATCTTTCTTTGTGACGGTGCCGCTTGAGTGGGTATATTGCTGTCGTGCCCTGCATTTGCCTTCAGGGTAGGAATACCACACTTCGCGCTTCTTGTGCTTCTTGCCTTCTATGTCGATTTTGCTATAGTGGAGCGGCATCAGATTGTCAACACTCACATAGCTGGTAAGGGTGTCGCGTAGCACGAAATAGCTGTCGGCTTTCTTGCTGCCCCGCATCAGCAGTCGGGTGCGGTATGCAGGACTGTCACCATAGGTAGAGCGGTTTATAGTCAGAGTGGCGGTGCCGGCTTTTACCCACACAAAACTCCAGTTATAGTAAAGGCTATATTCCAGGTTTTCGCCCGACTGAAAGGCTGTCTGACTTCTGCCCGTTAAGGGAAACATGCAGATTTGCAGCAAGATGCAGCTATATATAATAAGGTGTCTAATCATTGTTTTCTATTTTCCCCATTGTTTTGCCCGCTCTATGTTGCGGTGCTGTATCTTTTTCTCCTTATCGGGTTTTTGCTTAGTAATCTTATTAGGTTTTTGGCGTATGAGGGGTGTACGATGGAAGTCCCACTCCTGTTCTTGGTCCCATTTAGCCCTAAGGTTGAGCGATGAGGGGAAATAAAAGACTTCTTCAGGTTGTCGGTCTTCCGCATAATTGCCTTCGTCCCATTGCCCGTTGCCGTTGCTGTCGATAAAGGCTCGCATGTAGTAAGAGCCGGGCTTGACGAAGAAGAAGTTGGCTTTACCCTTTTGTGTTCGCTCGGTGCGCACAGCGTTGTCGCTGTTGTTGAGGAGTTCTACTATCACCGAGGTATCGTTGCGGCCTATCAGCGAGGCGGTAAAGGTGCAGTATTTGTCGAGCGAGGGGATGGAGAAGCGTTGCTCTATGCGTTGCGACACCTTGCCGTAGATGCTGATGAAAGCGGCGGAGTCCACTTGCATCAGATAGTGTTGTTCCGGACGCCACTCGCCGTAAAGAGTATATGCCATCGTGGTGCCCTTTTTGGGTTCTACCAGGAAATCGGCGGGCAGATAGAGTGTGTCTTCTTTAATAAAGAGGTGGAATTTGGACGTATCTACCGACCGCAGCGGTTCTGGCGACGTGAAGGTGATATTGTCGTATAGGTCTAGTGAACCGCTACCATTGTAGTTGAGGCTGAGCGTAGCAGGCGGCATCTCGGTCTGATAGGGTTTGCCTTTCTTGCGCAGTTTTTCTTGTTGCTGCGCCCAGGTTTTATATACCTCCTGCTCCATCTTGAGTTGGCGGCTTCGGGGCAATCGGGAAACGAAGTCGAGAGTGTCGCTCCGGCTTACGAGTACGCCCAGTGAGTCGTTCTCCATATATGTCAGCTCGGCGGTTAGTGTGTCGGTGTGCACTAGTGCGGTGTCGCTGAGCCAGCATATGAGGGTGTCGTTATGAACAGAATATTCTCGTCGTAGCAAGCTGTCATCGAAGTTGAGCCCTTTCACTATAGGCTTCTCTGCGCAGGGAGCTGTGAAGTAGATGTCGAAGTGTTCGGGCACTTTGCGTTCGGTCTTGAGCAGGTGGCGGTCGAGAGTGCTCTCTTTGAAAGCCAGCAGTACTATGTCGTCGGGTACGAAGTGTGTATATTTCACCAATTTCACAGAGTCAACGTGGGTGGAATCTCTCCAAATGGTGTCGTGCCTCACATCGGGAAAACTGCTTGGACTTATGATGCGATGGCTGAAAGCCAACATCTCGCTTTTCTGCCCAAACCGATAGTCGCCGTCAGCATCCTTAAGGGCATAGATGCGGTAGTTGCCGGGAGCGATTCCTTTTACGGTGAATTCGCCGCTACCGTTGGTGCGGGCCATTCGGTCAAAGGGCTTTTGAGTAAAGGCTTGTGCGGTGGTGTCGCGATGCAGTCCCACAAGGATTCCTTTGATAGGCTCCAGGTTGCGGGCATCGAGCACTTTGCCGCTCACTTCCATCCCGTCGATTGAGTCGCCGGTGGAGAAGGTATATGTGTATTTGCCCATTGGGTTGCCTTCGTTGTTGTCAACGATAGCGTCGCCAAAGTCGATGGTGTAGGTGGTGTTGGGCATCAGTGAGTCGATGAGCTTCACCTTAATCTTACGTCCGTCTGCGGAGATTTCCGGTTGGTTTATCTGCGGGGGTGAGATAGCCACTTTCTCGGAAGCGTTCTCCAGCTTCACGTATTCGTCAAAATAGATTTCTATCAATTTGCTGTTGCAGCCCGTGGCTCCTTCCGCAGGATGGGCGCCGACAGTCTGGGGTGGAGTCTCGTCAAAGGGACCTCCATCCGGAGTGCCGGGACGTGCGCAGCCTATCATCAGCACCGCTGCCGACAGCGCAGCTATCAGTTGGAGTTTGATAGTCGAAAATTGATAGTTATTTCTCATCGTTGCTTATCATAGCGAGGATTTCGTCAGCAATCTTGCGATCGTTGCACAGACGGGGCACCTTGTGCTGCCCGCCCAGTTTCCCCTTGCTCTTGAGCCATTGGTCAAAGAGGCCGTTGGGTGCTTTTATAATCTCCAGAGGCTGCAGGGTGATGTCTTTATACCGCTTTGCCTCGTAGTCGGAGTTGATGCGTTGCAAGGCTTTGTCGAGAGTCTCTGCAAATTCGCTGAGGTCCTGCGGCTCTTTGCGGAAGTCGATAATCCACTGATGGCGGCATTTGCCGTTACTGTCCATAAACACAGGTGCTGCCGTATATTCTGCCACTTCTGCACCCGTCTTTGAGCAAGCCTCAGCGAGCCCTTTTTCTGCGTTGTCCACTATCAGTTCTTCGCCAAAAGCGTTGATGAAGCTCTTGGTTCTTCCGCTGATGAAGAATTTATAAGGACGCAGGTTGGTGAATTTCACGGTATCGCCTATCTGGTAGCGCCACAGGCCGCTGGTGGTGCTGATGACCATCGCGTAGTTACGGTCTGTCTCCACTTCCCATATGGGCAACGCATGAGGATTCTCGCTGCCCACTTCCTCAAGAGGAATAAATTCATAGAACACACCAAGGTTGGTCAGCAGTAGCATAGAGGTGTCGGAGGGCTCGTTCTGCACGCCGAAGAATCCTTCGCTGGCATTGTAGGTCTCCATATAGTGCATGTTGGGCGACGACACAATCTCCTTATATCTTTCGCGATAGGGGGTAAAGGCTACTCCGCCATGAAAGAACACCTCCAGATTGGGCCAGATGGCAGAGATGTCTTGCTTGCCCGTCACCTCTTGCAGTCTGGTCAGTACCGACAGCATCCATGAGGGCACACCGCTCAGGTTGGTGACATTTTTGTCCTTCGCCTCGCGGGCTATCAGGTCGCGCTTAATCTCAAAATCGCTGAGTAGTGCAGTGGATTTCTTGGGCACTCTTACCAGGTTGGCGAGGGGGCTGATATTCTCTATCAGTATGGCGCTGAGGTCGCCCACCAGGCTCTCCTTTACATCGTAGTTTT
Organism: Bacteroidaceae bacterium; assembly: GCA_017616915.1. GTDB lineage: Bacteria > Bacteroidota > Bacteroidia > Bacteroidales > Bacteroidaceae > UBA6382. The sequence continues at coordinate 2,866 of JAFZXF010000086.1, read as the reverse complement.
GTTCGTGACTGCCGCCGAGGATGAGCGCTCTTCCGTCAAACAGGCGGCTCTTCGGATTGTTGTGCAGGTAGTAGGTCACCACGTGTTCGCTGCCGGCGTAGTGGGTGTCCTTGAGTCCCTGCTTGCTGACGGGGATAAACTTGCTCTTGTCGTTGGTGGTGCCTGATGATTTTGCGTACCATTTCACCTTTCCCGGCCACAGCACGTCTTTCTCTCCGTGACGCATACGGTCGATGTAGCCTTTGACCTCCTCATAGGTGCTTATCGGCACCTGTTGCTGGAAGTCTTCGTAACTTTGTATCTCGGCATAGTGGTGCTTGCGGCCCCACTCGGTGTTTTGTGCCTGCCTTACCATCCGCATGAGCAGTTCGCGCTGCTCAGCGTCGGCGTTCATCTCGCTCTGGCGGAGTTGTTGGTATTTCTTGTTGAAATACGGTCTTACAATTGAGGTAATGCCCATAAATAGACAACGGTTATTTGAATTTACGGGCAAAGTTAGTGATAATAATCCGAACAGCCAATCCTACGCAAAGGTTAAAAGCAAAATAAACTTTTTTTTACACAAAAACGGGGAAAAAGTATTTTATCTTTTAACTTTCAGGCTCTCGTGCTATTGAAATATCTGTCTTGGGTTGCTTGACTTCCTGAAGCAAGTCGACAGCTACGAAGCGCACCAACCGCATCTGCAGCAGCGAGCGTTCAAAGTTGGGGTTGCGGTGTATAGCGCGCCAAGCTTTCTTCGATGCTATCTGGTGACTCTCCTTCTTGGTGAACCCGTTGCCGGTTGCCACTTGGCGCCCTTCTACCATTATTGCACAGGTAAACTGCTTTCCCTTCGGGTTGCTGTCGTCTTCTTTTACAATCAGGAATCTTACGTGGGCTTTATACTTCTGTCCCCACTCCAGGATGAGACTTTTGTAGTTCTCCTCCACCCGGGCCGTCTTTGCAAAGTTGATGTGCCCTTGGGCTATGAGGCGGTCGATGAAGCGCTGCGCTCCCTTGTAGCCTTTGTCGAGATATATGGCTCCTACGAGTGCCTCAAAGGCGTTGCCGCCGATATAGCAGTTGTGACTGGGTTGCTTGAGGTCTGTGCGCAGCAGTTCCATCATTCCTATCTCGGTGGCGAGGCGCCCCAGGTTCTTGCGCTCCACCAGCTTGCTGCGCATAGTGCTCATGAATCCCTCGTCTTTGTCGGGATACTTGCGGTAGAGGATGTCGCTGATGACGGTCTCTATGACGGCGTCGCCCAGAAACTCGAGCCTCTCGTTGTTGTTACGCCTTCCCTTAGAGTCACGCTGAGTCATCGAGCGATGGGTGAGAGCCTGCTCGTAGTATTTTATGCAACCCGGTGTGAAACCGAGTATCGCCTTAAGGGAAACAAAAAGTTCCCCTTTCTTTACAAAGAGGAACTTTATGCGTGTTAACAGAAGGTTCATTCAGCGTACTTCTTGATAATAACGCAAGCGTTGTGTCCGCCAAATCCGAAGGTGTTGCTCAGGGCAGCCCTTACGGTGCGCTTCTGTGCCTTATTAAAGGTAAAGTTGAGTTTATAGTCAATCTCGGGATCTTCGTCGCCCTCAGCGTGATTGATTGTTGGCGGCACAATGTCGTTCTTCACTGCCAGCAGGCTGAACAGAGCCTCCACAGCACCGGCGGCGCCGAGCATGTGGCCGGTCATCGACTTGGTGGAGCTGATGTTGAGCTCGTAAGCGTGCTGACCGAAGAGTTCCTGAATAGCCTTTGCCTCAGAGATGTCGCCCACGTGGGTGGATGTGCCGTGAACATTGATATAGTCAATATCCTCGGGCTTCATGCCTGCATCCTTGAGAGCAGCTTGCATCACCAGCTTGGCGCCCAGTCCCTCGGGATGGGAGGCGGTGATGTGGTAAGCATCGGCGCTCATGCCGCTACCGGCAACCTCACCGTAGATCTTGGCACCGCGAGCCTTGGCGTGCTCCAGCTCCTCCAGGAAGAGGCATGCTGCACCCTCGGCCATAACGAAACCGTCGCGGCTGGCGCTGAAGGGGCGGCTGGCTCCTTCGGGATCGTCGTTGCGGGTGGAGAGGGCATGCATGGCGTTGAAACCGCCGAGACCAGTAGGCCAGATGGCTGCCTCGGCACCACCACTCAGGATGGCGTCAGCCTTGCCCAAGCGGATGAGATCCACTGCAGTGGCCAGAGCGTGAGTGGAGGATGCGCAAGCCGATGTGGTTACGAAGTTGGGACCGTGGAAACCGTACTTGATGGAGATGAAACCGGAAGCGATGTCGGCAATCATCTTCGGAATGAAGAACGGACTGTAGCGCGGACCCATCTCCTCGCCGCTGATGGCATACTCGCTCACTTCTTTCTCAAAGCTGTTGATACCGCCGATACCTACTCCCAGCACCACGCCGATGCGGTTGAGGTCGAGAGTCTCCAGATTGAGGCTGGAGTCTTCTATACACTCTGTGGCTGCCACTACGGCATACTGGGTGTAGAGGTCCATCTTGTTGGCCTCTTTACGGTCGATATACTGCTTGGGGTCGAAGTCCTTCACCTCGCAAGCGAAGTGAGTCTTGAATTTCTCTGTATTGAAATGAGTAATGGGGGCTGCACCGCTCTTGCCAGCCAAGATGGCTGCCCAAGTGTCGGCCACATTATGCCCAAGCGGCGTAATGGCACCCACTCCTGTAACTACTACTCTCTTGAGTTCCATGCGTTTCTCAAAAATTTAAAATTTGAAATTTGAAGTTTGAAATCTGCTCTGAATCCTCCCTGTTCCCAGAGCCGGAGACGCGGCAAGAATTTCAAAGTTCAAATCTCAAATTTCAATAAGATAATAAAGAATGTTTTACTTGACGTTGGCCTCGATGTACTCGATAGC
>JAFZXF010000085.1 GCA_017616915.1 Bacteroidaceae bacterium | reverse complement strand
CGGTCTCATTCATATCACTGACCTTTCCTGGGGCCGCGTTTCCGACCCGAAGGAGATCGTACAGGTTGACCAGAAGATCAACGTTGTTATCCTCGACTTTGATGAGGAGAAGCAGCGCATCGCTCTGGGTCTGAAGCAGCTCACTCCGCATCCTTGGGAGGCTCTTGATCCCAACATCCAGCCGGGTGACAAGATTAAGGGTAAGGTAGTTGTGATGGCTGACTACGGCGCATTCGTTGAGGTGGCTCCCGGTGTTGAGGGTCTGATCCACGTTAGCGAGATGAGCTGGAGCACCCACCTCCGCAGCGCTCAGGACTTCATGAAGGTTGGCGACGAGATTGAGGCCGTAGTGCTCAACCTCGACCGCGCAGAGCGCAAGATGTCGCTCGGTATCCGTCAGCTCAAGGACGATCCTTGGAAGGACATCGAAACCAACTATCCTGTAGGTAGCAAGCACACTGCTAAGGTGCGCAACTTCACCAACTTTGGTGTATTCGTAGAACTGGAAGAGGGCGTTGACGGCCTCATCCACATCTCCGACCTCTCATGGACCAAGAAGATTAAGCACCCCTCCGAGATTACCCAGATTGGCGCCGACATCGAGGTAGTAGTTCTGGAAATCGACAAGGAGAGCCGTCGTCTCAGCCTTGGCCACAAGCAGACCGAGGAGAATCCTTGGGATGTATTCGAGACCATCTTCACCGTTGGTTCCGTACATGAGGGTACCATCGTAGAGGAGCACGACAAGGGTGACGTAATCCAGCTGGAGTACGGCATCGAGGGCTTCGCTACTCCCAAGCACCTCATCAAGGAAGATAAGACTAAGGCTCAGCTCAACGAGAAGCTGCCCTTCAAGGTTCTGGAGTTCAACAAGATGACCCGTCGCATCATCCTCAGCCACAGCCGTGTGTTTGAAGATGAGCAGCGTGCAGAGCGTAAGGCTGCTGCTCCGCGTAAGCCGGCAGCAGAGGCCGCTCCTGAGATACAGAATCAGGCAGCTGCAACCTCGCTGGCCGACAACGACGCCCTGGCAGAGCTCAAGGCTAAGTTGGCCGAGCAGGGTGGCGCTGAGTAAGCCCATAAGCTATTGAATATTGACCATTGACCATTATGCCAAGTCCCGACTGAGAGCGGACAAAGCTAATGCTCAATGGTCATTTTTATTATAATAATAAGGTTCGCGCGCGAGAACGTATGGAGAAATTCGAGGTAACGATACTGGGCTGTGGTAGTGCTACGCCTACGCGGCGCCATAATCCTTCGGCACAGATAGTGAATATTCACGACAAGCTGACGCTCATTGATTGTGGCGAGGGCACTCAGTTACAGATGCGCCATATGAAGCAGAAGTTCATGGCGCTGCGCAATGTGTTTATCTCCCATCTGCATGGCGACCACTGTTTCGGTTTACCCGGACTGATCTCCACCTTCGGGTTGCTGGGCCGCACTCGCGACTTCCACGTCTATGCTCACGCGCCGCTCGAGGGGATGCTGGATGCGCAGCTTAAGATGTCCTGTCACGCGCTGCCGTTCAATGTGGTCTTTCATGCCGTTGACCCCACCCAGTATGCGATGATCTACGACGACCGCACTATGGAGGTGTGGAGTCTGCCGCTGAGCCACAGCATGGAGTGCAACGGTTTCCTCTTCAAGGAGAAGCCGGGACAGCGGCACATCAACCGCGAGATGACCGACTGCTACGAGATACCGAAGTGTTATCTGGGCAAGATCAGGGCGGGCGAAGACTGGACGATGCCCGACGGCAGAGTGATACCCAACAGCCGCCTGACAACTCCGGCCTATCCTCCGCGTTCGTATGCCTACTGCTCAGATACGAGCTATCTGCCATCGCTGGTAGAGATGATAAAAGGCGTAGACCTGCTCTATCACGAGACCACCTATGACAACAGTAAGGAGATCAAGGCCAAGCTGCATGGGCATTCCACCGCAGGCCAGGCGGCAAGCATCGCCAAGCAGGCGGAAGTAGGCCAGCTCCTGATAGGTCATTATTCAGCCACCTACTACGACACATCCCTGCTGCTTAACCAGGCTCGCGAAGTGTTTGCCAACACCATCGCCGCCGATGAGGGCATGGTGGTGGAAGTAAGGAAAAAAGAGGAAGGAGGGAAAGGATGAAACCTCTCTATCGCAATATATTCTTCCTGCTCGGCGCAGTAGCCGTAGTAATCATGCTGCTCACCTTCGATATGGACTACAAAGAGCTGTGGTCGCATATCCGCAGAGCCGGATGGTGGTTTGGCGCGGTGGTAGGAGTGTGGGTCGTGATATATTTCTTCAACGCCGTCAGCTGGTATTTTATCATCCGCAACGGGGAGAGTCCGTCGCCCGTCTCGCTGGGCAAGGTCTATAAACTGACTATCTCCGGCTTTGCGCTCAACTACGCTACTCCTTGCGGACTGATGGGCGGCGAGCCTTACCGAATTATGGAGCTGACGCCTATTATCGGCTCCAGTCGGGCCACCAGCAGTGTGATACTCTATGTGATGATGCACATCTTCAGCCATATTTGCTTCTGGCTTGCGTCGGTGGTGCTATATATAATAATGTACACGCCCGATTTCATGATGTGGCTCCTGCTCGCGGCGGTGACGGTGTTTTGCTTGCTGGCCATCTATTTCTTCATCAAGGGCTACAAGCATGGCATGATAATCAAGACCCTGCGAGTGCTCAGCCGTATTCCCTGGGTGGGCAAGTACGCTATGCGTTTCTCAGAGAGCAAGCACGAGAAGTTGCTGCAGATCGACAGCCAGATTGCCGAACTTCACTCCAAGCACAGCACCACCTTCTATGCCTCGTTCCTCTTTGAATTCTGTGCGAGGGTGCTCACTGCGCTGGAGATATTCTTCATACTGTGCATCCTCACCAGCGAGGTTAATTTCTTTAACTGCGTGCTCATCATGGCGTTCACATCGCTGTTTGGCAACATCTTCTTCTTCTCGCCGATGCAGCTCGGCGCCCGTGAAGGCGGCTTTGCCCTCTCGGTCAGCGCACTCTCTATCAGCGGTGCTTTTGGAGTATATACGGGCCTCATTACCCGTGTTCGCGAAGTGATATGGATAATTATCGGACTTGTGCTTATGCGATTTGGTAACAGCCCAAGTCAGGACGTGCAGAAGCCTGAGGAGCCGAGTGCCCAAACTTCGTAGATTTTCATCGAAAAGAGCCCGAAAAGCATCTCTTTTTATTAAAAAATGCTGCCACAACGCAAAAAACACAAAAAAATTGTGTAAAATCTTGGCGGCTATTAAAAAAAGTACTATTTTTGCATCGATAAAATTCCATTCAAAAGAAATGAAGCGTATAAACAGCGTCATAATAGCCTTGGGTTTAGCCCTGACCCTGACCGCAGCGCCTGCCTTTGCAGCACCTGTGGAGTCAGAGCCGGTTGATGCAGCTCTTGCTGCTCCTGAGGCACAGGAAATCTTTGTTAGCGTTTCCGGAAACACCATCCGTATTACCGGCGCAGCAAAGCAGACCCTCGTTGTTTATTACGTTACCGGCACCAAGGCTGCAACTTACAGCATCGATACCGAAGATCAGACCATAAGCACTTCCTTGCAAAAGGGTATCTATCTGCTTAAGGTGGGCAAGTTTGTACGCAAGGTGTCGATTTCTTAATGTATTTCACCTAATTAATATATAAGGCAGTTAGCACACTTTCGTGATTCACTAACTGCTTTTTTCTTTTCCACACTATGCCACAGTATCCTAGCGATGACCAACTCCTCCGGCAGCTACGTGACCCGTCGGTGCGCCGCGCGGCTTTTGAGACTGTGGTAGCCAAATTCAGTTCGCGGCTTTACTGGCAAATACGCCACACGGTGACATTCCATGACGATGCCAACGATGTGCTGCAAAACACTTTCCTGAAGGCTTGGCAGGCCTTAGACAACTTCCGCGGCGATGCGATGCTCTCCACGTGGCTCTTCCGCATTGCTGCTAACGAGAGCCTCTCCTTCCTGGAGCAACGTCGCGATAACCTGTCGCTCGACAGTGCCGAATTAAACCTCGGCGATACGCTTGAGAGCGACCCTTATTTCGATGGCGATGAGACGGAGAATCAGCTGCAGCAGGCTCTTGCCGAACTTCCGCCCAAGCAGAGGCAGGTGTTTACCCTCCGCTATTATGACCAACTGAAATACGAGGAGATGTCGGAGATTCTAGGAACTTCAGTAGGAGCTCTGAAAGCATCGTATCATATAGCTGTGAAGAAGATTGAAGAATTTTTTGACTCACATGATTAAACCTTTTACTCCCTAAAGCGTCTAAAACAAAGAAAGCAATATGAGAAAGCCAGACTTCAATACTGCCCATGCCAAGCGCAACCCGTTCCAGGTTCCAGATGGCTATTTCGACGGTCTCACCGCTCAGGTGATGGCCGCGATAGAAAAGTCTGAAGCTACCACCGAGGAGCGGAAACCTGTCGCAAAGAAGGTGCCCTTCTACAAGACCGAGATGTATGCCAAGATCAAGCCCTATCTCTATATGGCAGCTATGTTTGGCGGTCTCTACTTCGGCATCTGGGTGTATAAGTATCAGCAGCGCATCGTGGCTGAAAAGTCACAAACACTTGCTCAAGTATCTGCAACTCAGAACGATGACACCTACGAGATGAGCGCTCAGGAGATGGACGACTACATCGATGACGCTTGCGACTATATGATGATTGGCCACCAGGATATCATGGCCTGCGTGACTGAAGAAAATTGAAAAATTGTGAAATTGTAAAATAAAAAAATGAATAGGAAATTATTATATCGGTTTATAGTGTTGGTGATAGCTCTTGCTCCGCTGGGTCCCGCCCATCTGACCGCAGCCGCCCACTGGTTGCCTGACGACAATCTTTGTCAGCCCGCGCCTGCGCATAAGTTCTCGCCGCAGGAGTTCAAGCAGCAGTGTGATTGCTTTATCACCGAGCAGGCCAAGCTCACCCCGCAGGAAGCGCAGAAATTCTTCCCCCTCTATCACGCCATGAAGGATGCTCAGCGTAAGCTGATGCACGAGAAGGGGAGCCTGGAGTTCGAAGCTATCAAGGGCGAGTACGATGAGAAAAAGAGCCTTAAGACACTGGAGCAGATTAATGCCATCGACCGGAAGATAATGGATGTAGAGCTTGATTATCAGAAGAAAATGCTCAAAGTGATACCCGCGGCCAAACTGCTAAAAGTAAAAATTGCGGAGAAAAGGTTTGAGCGAAAAGTGCTGAAAAAGATGGCTAATCGTCCGAATTTTCATAAAAAATAAAACAAAATGTTGTAATTGTTGGGACAGAATAAGAATTTTGTCGTAATTTTGACGCACACAAAAAATTATTTTATTTAGGTTATACCTTTGCAAGAAGAAAATTGGTTAAGTAATGTGATCCGGACAGCTGTGAAGCTCTCTGGATTTTTTTTATGCCCATGCTGGGCGCATAAGAAAATCGCCGATACTTTCGAGAGCCTCGAGTATCGGCGATTACTTTTTTATCAAAGATGTGCTCAGCGAAATCAGTGTTCGCCCTTCTTGGCTTCCTCCCAGATGGCGTCCATCTCTTCGAGAGTCATCTGCTTAAGGTCGCGTCCCTGCTTGAGTGTCTTTTCCTCCAGGTAGTTGAAACGCCTGATAAACTTGCGGTTAGTGCGCTCTAGCGCATTGTCGGGATTGATGTGGTATAGGCGCGCCGCATTGATAAGACTGAACAGCACATCTCCAAACTCGGCCTCGGCCTTATCGGCATCCATATTGGACACTTCGGTCTCAAACTCGGAGATCTCTTCCTTCACCTTGCTCCAAACCTGCTCGCGGCGCTCCCAATCGAAGCCCACGTGGCGAGCCTTGTCCTGAATGCGGTAGGCCTTGATGAGCGACGGCAGTGCGGCGGGCACTCCGGCGAGTACGCTTCGGTTGCCGTCCTTCTCCTTCTGCTTGCGCTGCTCCCATGTGTCGGCAACGGCATCGGGAGTCTCGGCTTTTACGTCGCCGTAGATATGGGGATGGCGGAAGATGAGTTTCTCCCGTAGCCGGTCACACACATCGGCGAGGTCAAACTCTCCCTTCTCTGCACCAAACATGGCGTAGAAGCAGACGTGCATCAACACATCACCCAGCTCCTTGCATATTTCCTTCTGGTCCTCGCGAGCCAAGGCGTCGCACAACTCAAAAACTTCCTCTATAGTATTGCAGCGCAGGCTTTGATTTGTTTGCACCGAGTCCCACGGACACTTTTGGCGCAGTTCGGCCAGCACGTCAAGCAGGCGGTTGAATGCCTGCAACTGTTCTTCCCTCTTATGCATTTTTCAATGATTTCAGCGTCTCCTTGATGGCTGCAATCTTTTGCTCGGCATCGGCCTGCTTTTTGCGCTCAAGGGCTACCACCTGTTCGGGAGCGTGAGCTACGAAGTTGGCGTTCTGGAGCTTCTTCTGTACTCCGATGAGGAAACCCTCCAGTCGCTTGAGTTCAGCCTCTTGCTTCTGCACCTCGGCCTCTACGTCGATGAGGTTGCCGATGGGCACAGCGTATTCGCTGGTGCCGACGAGGAATTTCAGACACTGAGCATCCGAGCTTTGCGCCTCGGTCTCCACCTCGATGGAGGAGAGATTCGACATCTTGATCACAACTGAATCGTAGGCGGCGTAGTTATTTGCGCCCAGACAGATGAGGCTCAGTTGCTCCTTGTTGGCGATATTCTTCTGATTGCGCACTGCACGCACTCCGGCCACCACCTTCTTGACGTTCTCAAAGTCGGCGAGAAGGGTATTATCGGCATTGAGCCCTTGGAAAATAGATTCGGAGCTACTGCGCAAGCAGCATTGAACATTGGTGGTTGCCATTATGCTCTCGCCTTCCTGGCGCTCATAGATATGCTGCCAAAGTTCCTCGGTGATGAACGGCATGAACGGATGAACCAGCTTAAGCAGGCGCTCGAAGAAACAGAGCGTGGCATCGTAAGTGGCTTTGTCGATGGGCTGCTGCCATGCGGGCTTCACCATCTCCAGATACCAGCCGGAGAATTCATCGGTGAAGAGCTTGAACACAGTCATCAATGCCTCGCTGAGACGATACTTGCTGTAGAGGTCGTCGAGTTCTGCAGCGGCTGCCGCCAGCTTGGCGTCAAACCATTTGATGGCCACCTTGCAAACCTCGGGCTGCTCCACATCTGACGTTGAGCTGCTTTCCCAACCTTTGACGAGGCGGAAAGCGTTCCATATTTTGTTGCAGAAGTTACGACCCTGCTCGCAGAGGCTCTCGGCAAACAGGATGTCGTTGCCGGCGGGAGCTGCCAATAGCATACCCATTCTCACGCCGTCGGCGCCGTACTTCTCGATGAGCTCTATCGGGTCGGGGGAGTTGCCAAGCGATTTCGACATCTTGCGACCTATCTCGTCGCGTACGATACCGGTGAAATAAACGTTGCGGAACGGCACGTCGCCCATATATTCCTCGCCGGCCATAATCATGCGGGCCACCCAGAAGAAGATGATATCCGGGGCGGTTACCAGGTCGCTGGTGGGGTAGTAATATTTTATCTCGTCGTTGCCCGGATTGTTGATGCCGTCAAACAGTGAGATGGGCCACAGCCAACTGCTGAACCAGGTGTCGAGGGCATCCTCGTCGCGACGAAGCTCTGCAGCGGTAACAGTCTCAAAGCCCTTAATCTTGCGGGCTTCGGCCACAGCCTCATCTTCGGTAAGAGCCACTACATACTGCTCTTCCTCCTCCTCTGCGGTGGGCAGGAACCAGGCGGGGATGCGATGGCCCCACCACAGCTGGCGGCTGATACACCAGTCTTGGATATTCTCGAGCCAGTTGCGATAAGTAGTGACATATTTCTGGGGATGGAACTTAATCTTGCCCTCCAGTACTGGCGGCAGAGCGATGTCGGCAAAATGCTTCATCGACAGGAACCACTGTCGGCACAGGCGCGGCTCAACGGCGGTGTCGGGGTTGCGTTCTGAGTAGCCGACCTTGTTCTCGTAATCCTCCACTTTCTCCAAGAGGCCGCCGGCTTTCAAGTCCTCCACTATCTGCTTGCGCACTGCCATGCGGTCCATACCTACGTAGAGCGGACTCTGGTCTGAGATAGTGCCGTCGGGATTGAAGATGTCGATAGCTTCCAGATTGTGAGTCTTGCCCAACTGATAGTCATTGACATCGTGAGCGGGAGTTACCTTGAGACAACCAGTACCAAACTCGATGTCCACATAGCGGTCCTCTATCACGGGGATCACGCGGCCAACGAGCGGCACGATGACCTTGCGACCATGGAGCCACAGGTTTTTCGGGTCTTTGGGGTTGATACACATTGCCGTATCGCCCATAATGGTTTCGGGGCGCGTAGTGGCCACCACTGCGTAGTAGCCCTTCTCGTCCTTATGGATGACACAACCCTCCTCCGTCGAGGGAACTATATCATCCCCCTCGGGGGCTTGGGGGGTTAGGTAGTACTTCAGATAATAGAGCTTGCTCTTCTCGTCCTTATAGATCACTTCCTCGCCCGAGAGCACCGTCTGCGCTTTCGGATCCCAGTTGACCATGCGGAGTCCGCGATAGATAAGTCCCTTGCGATAGAGGTCCACAAACACTCGGAGCACACTCTCGCTGCGCACCTCATCCATAGTGAACGCGGTGCGTTCCCAGTCGCATGAGGCACCCAGACGGCGCAGTTGCTTCAGGATGATGCCGCCGTGTTCGTGAGTCCAGTCCCATGCATGGCGCAGAAACTCTTCGCGGCTGAGGTCGCGCTTCTTGATGCCCTGCTCTGCCAGGCGGTTTACCACCTTTGCCTCGGTGGCAATGGAGGCGTGGTCGGTGCCGGGAACCCAGAGGGCGTTCTTGCCGTCGAGGCGTGCTTTGCGCACCAGGATATCCTGGATAGTATTGTTAAGCATGTGACCCATGTGGAGCACACCGGTCACGTTGGGTGGCGGAATCACTATCGTGTAGGACTCGCGGCCATCGGGCTTTGAGCGAAACAGGCCGTGCTTCATCCAATACTCATACCATTTGCCCTCAACCTCTGCGGGGCTATACTTGCTTGCAAGTTCCATAATACTTGAATTAATCTTGTTTTTGCAGGGAAATTTTCAGTTTCTAAAAATTTGGCTGCAAAATTACAACTTTTTTTTGACAACGGGTAGCTGTCAATATAAAATCTTTTTGCCGTTCTTGATATAAAGGTGGCCCTTCACGGGATTCTTTATCTTTCGGCCTTGCAGGTCATAAAGGCCATTGACCATTGACCGGTCACGGACCGGCTTTAGATCTAAGTCCAGTTTAAGGGACTGAGGATTGGTAGCGTCGTTGATTCCGGTTGCGGTGACGCCGAAGTACTCGTCCATCTCGGCGAAGCGGTTCTGGTACCACTGCACCACGAGGTTAACCTCTGAGCGGAGGTCGTCGCAGTGCTTTGGCTTGTATTTTAGTGTGCTCATCCAGGTGCGCTGTCGCTGCCAGGCACGAGTGCGATAGAAAAGGTCGCAGTATTTGTAGAGTCTGTCGGCCACCGAGTCGATGGCAAGCGCTCCCTCGCGGGCTTCTATCCAGCGCTGTTTGAGGCGATTCTTGAAACTGGCCTGGCTGAGGCAGGTGGAGAAGGGCGGCGAGGCACTCTTAAACACATCGGCCACTCCCCACGACGTGTAGTTGCCGCCGTATTTGGAGCCGTTGTAGGAGCCGCCAAGCGAGGTGTCGAGGTCCCACGGCGTAACCACAAACCACGCCTTGTCATCGTCCTTTCGCATGTTGCGAACAGAGAAATAGCTGTTCTTGTTGCCCCAGTTATCCGAGATACTGAATGCGGCGATAAATAGGGCGTAGTCAACCAGATTGTCCTCAAAGAAGTTCTTGCTGACGTAGGCATAGCTTTTTTTGCTCTTGTAGTAGTTGACAAGTGGCTCCCATGCTGCTTCGCATGCCAGTTCCTCGGGGTAGGTGAGCTCCCAGGCATCGTGCCATTCGGGCACATACACCGTGTAGTCGCAGAAGAATCCCGGCGTACTCTGGTCGCCATAGTCGGTGGTGCCATGCTTGTAGAGCCCTCCGCGGATGGTGTCGCCTGTTTCACCCGACTTCACCTTCTTCAGGTCAAGCAACTTGCGGTTCACACGGTCGTTGAGGCAGTAGATGCCGGTATATTTGTCGTTGATATACACCTCCACAAATTTGCCTATGATGCCGTTGCGACCGCCGTAGCTGGTGGGATAGGGAAGTTTGGAGAATGCGTTCCACACGTCGAAGCAAACCCTGTTGCGCATGCATATCTGGTCGATGGCCATAGCATCGAGAATCCATGAGGAGCAACTGCGCAGACCCAGCAGCGTGGAGTCTATCTCGACATTGTCCTCCGTGCGTAGCTTCATGTTGAACGACGGCTTCATAGAGTAGTTGAGAGCCGTGGCGCCACGAGTCTTGAATTTAGCCGGCAGTTCCACCACATGCCCATTCTCATCGGTGAGGCTCATGTTGCCGTGGATGTAATCCATGTCCTTTTTAAAAGAGCCGGGGAAACTCACTCTCAGCACCGGCAGTTTGTCGGCGCTGATGCATACCGTCATCATTGCGAGAAGGCAGTATAATAGTAGTTTCCTCATGTGGTGTTCTAATTTTTTGCGGTGCGAATATACATAAAAAATCATAAATCTTTTAAAAAAATGGAATAAAAAATGGTTTTTTTTCATTTATTTATGTGATTTTTCCTTGTAGATGGTAGTTTTTTACTACTTTTGCAAGGTAATATGGATTAATGTGCTATGCTATGAACATTAGATACCGATTTGCCGCCCTGATCGCGGTGTTGATGATGTGCATAATGCCTACGACCAAGGTCTCTGCTCAAGTCGCAGTTGACCGGGTGGAGCAGCTCTCTGCCCAGGATAGGGTGACTATACAATATGTCGATGGAAGCAAGAAGCAACTGGCGTTCTACGCTCCCAATATCTTCCGTGTGTTCCAGACCGCCGACGGTAGTTGCGACCTCCGTGACCCCAAGGCAGATCCTCCCGCCGAGATTCTCGTGGCTGATGCCAAGAAGGAAGTGGGCAAGATTAATATCACTGCAGATGCAGGACAGGCTTCGTATGTGATCTCCACCAGCGCCGTGAAGATTGTCATCAACCGCACCAACGGCCTCATGACGGTGTATAACATGCAGATGCCCGACGAGCAACCTCACCACTGCATCAGCAAATATAAGGACGAGCAGCTGTTCCGTGTTTGGGGCGACAAGCGTCCCGTGCTGGAGGAGTTGGAGCCTGCCCGTATCGATAAAGGCAAGGTGAGCCTGGTGCTCAAGGCCGGCGAGAACGAGTATTTCTACGGCGGCGGTGTGCAGAACGGCCGTTTCAGCCATCGTGGCACAGCTATCAATATCGTTAACGAGAACAGCTGGACGGATGGCGGCGTTTGTTCGCCCGCACCGTTCTTCTGGAGCAATGGCGGCTACGGCTTGATGGCCTACACTTTCAGCCCTGGATGCTATGATTTCGGTAGCAAGGAGGCCGACAAGGTGGTGCTCACTCACGAGACCGACTATATCGACTACTTCGTGATGGTGGACGAGACTCCCGTCAAGTTGCTCAACGACTACTGGCAACTCACGGGCCATCCCGTGCTGCTGCCCAAGTTTGGATTCTACGAGGGTCATCTCAACGCTTACAACCGCGACTACTGGAAGGAAGAAACTCCTGAGGCTTTGGCCAAGTCGGGTGCCGATAAGTTCCCCACCGTGTTTGAGGACGGCAAGTACTACCGCGAGGACCAGAAGGACAACGGCGGCATCCGCGAGAGCCTCAACGGTGAGCTCGCCGGCAACTACCAGTTCTCCGCCCGTGCCGTTGTTGACAGGTATAAGGCTCAGGATATGCCGCTGGGTTGGGTGCTGCCCAACGACGGCTATGGTGCCGGTTATGGCCAGACCGCCACTCTCGATGGCAACGTGCAGAACCTCAAGGAGTTTGGCGACTATGCCCGTAAGAACGGTGTGGAGATAGGCCTCTGGACTCAGAGCGACCTGCACCCCATCGACACTATCGCTCCGCTGCTTCAGCGCGACATCGTGAAGGAGATTCGCGATGCTGGTGTACGTGTGCTCAAGACCGATGTGGCTTGGGTCGGTGCCGGCTACTCTTTCGGCCTCAACGGCATCAGCGATGTGGCCAACCTCATGCCCAAGTATGGCAACAACGCCCGTCCGTTCATCATCAGTCTCGACGGATGGACCGCCACTCAGCGCTACGCCGGCATCTGGAGCGGCGACCAGACGGGTGGCAAGTGGGAGTATATCCGCTTCCACATCCCCACGTTTATCGGGTCCGGACTCTCCGGCCAGCCCAATATCACCAGCGATATGGACGGCATCTTCGGCGGCAGGAATGTGCCGGTGAATGTGCGAGAGTTCCAGTGGAAGACGTTCACCCCCATGCAGCTCAACATGGACGGCTGGGGCAGCAATGCCAAGTACCCGCATGCCCTCGGCGAGCCGGCTACCAGCATCAACCGCGCATACCTCAAGATGAAGTCCATGCTCATACCTTACACCTACAGCATCGCCCACGAGGCCATCGACGGCAAGCCGATGATCAGGCCGGTGTTCATGGAGGAAGGCGTACTCACCGGTTTCACTCTCGACAAGACTACGCAGTATGAATATCTCTATGGCCCCAGTTTCCTCGTGGCTCCAATCTATCAGGAGACTAAGGCTGACAATGTGGGTAACGATATCAGGCACAACATCTATATGCCTGATGCAAGGGAATGGATAGACTATTTCAGCGGAGAGCAACATGGCAGCGGCTATGTGCTCAATAGCTACGACGCCCCGCTGTGGAAGTTGCCCATCTTCGTAAAGTCCGGTTCCATCATCCCGATGACCACCGCCCACAACAATCCCAACGAGATCGACCGCGGACTGCGTATCTATGAGGTATATCCGTCTTATGAGGCCAGCTTCACCGAATACGATGACGATGGTACCACCGAGGCTTACCGCAACGGAGAGTTTGTGACCACCAAGATAACGCAGAATGTTGTAAAGGACAAACTCAATATTACCGTTGAGCCCACCTCTGGCAACTACAACGGATTCCAAAAGGAGAAAGCCACGATCCTACGCATTGTAGGCAAGTACACTCCCAAGAAGATTGTGGCTACTGTCGGTGGGAAGAAGGTTAAGTTCAAGGAGGTGAAGAGCCTCGAGGAGTTTGAGGCCAGTGCCGAGCCTGCGTGGTTTGTGGGTTACGGTGTTGACTACACTCGTTTCTTTACCGACGAGAGCTTGAAAGATGTGCCGATGAAGGCCGCCTATGGTATTAACATTAAGCTGCCCAAGACCGATGTAACGAAGAATAAGGTTAATGTGCAGATTGCGCGGGAAGCCCGCGAAGATATCCTCACTGCCCGCAACCGTTCGCTGGATGCTCCTGCCAATGTCGGTGTGAAGGATGCCGACCGCAAGCCCTACAGCCTCAAGCTGTCATGGGATAAGGTTGACGGTGCCGACAGCTACACCATCCAGTATAGAGAGCGTAACTACTGCAACATCCTTGACAACGAATTCCTCTTTGAAGACCTCAAGCCCGATACGGAATATACGTTCAAGGTAAAGGCCCATGCAAAGAACGATGATTTCCAAGAGCATTGGACAACCGTCACTGCCCGCACCGCTACCGACCCGTTTGAGCATGCCGTTAAGGGAGTTACCGCTACATGCACTGCTCCGTCGCAGCCCGGACAGGGACTCGACAAGCTCTTCGACTTCGACCCCGAGAGCCAGTGGCACACCAACTACGACCAGAAGGCCGTGCCCTTCGAGATGGTGATAGATCTCCACTCCGTGAACACTCTATCTAAGATGCAGTACCTGCCGCGCAACTACGGCTACAACGGCATCATCACCTCCGGCAGCGTGGCTGTCAGCATGAACATGGAGCAGTGGACCGACTGCGGCACCTTCCAATGGGACCGCGATGCTATGCTCAAGGAGATTGACCTCAACGGCCATCAGGCTCGTTACATCAAGCTCAGCGTAAGCAGCGCCTACGGCGACTTCGGCTCCGGTCAGGATATCTACATCTTCCGCCAGCCGGGCAGCAGCTACTACATCCCGGGCGACATCAACAACGACGGAGTCCTCGACGAGAACGACCTCACCTCCTACATGAACTACACCGGTCTGCGTCAGGGCGATGCCGACTTCGAAGGCTACGTCAGCAATGGCGACATCAACGGCAACGGACTCATCGATGCCTACGACATCAGCAATGCCGCCATCGGCATGATGCCCGCGTCGATATCTGCCGCCACTCTGGGTGGCGAGATTAGCGTCGAGACCAACAAGTCCACCTACAAGGCCGGCGAGGAAGTGGTGGTCACCGTGAAGGGAAAAGACCTGAGCAGCGTCAACGCTTTCAGTCTCGCCCTGCCTTACTCCGAGAAGCAACTCGAGTTCGTGGCATGCGAACCCGTCGCAGCCAACGACCTCCGCAACTTCAGCCGTGACCGCCTCCACACCAGTGGACAGAAAGGCTTCTACGTCACCTTCGTCGGTGTCGGCGACACAATGCCCCTGCTCGGCGACGTCACCCTCTGCACACTCCGCTTCAAGGCCAAGGCAGCAGGCCCCGTCCGACTCCAGCCCCGCGACATCATCCTCGTCGATAAGCAGCTCCGCTCAATAGTCGAATAATGCTCAATAATAACTTTAAACTTTAAACTTTCAACTTTCAACTTTAATAATCCATGCCCTCGCAATTGACATTCAGCTACGGTAAGACTCTGACACTATGCATCAGGGTGCGCAACAATGAGTTGCTGGTCAAGGAGCAGCTGCAGAAGCTAACGCTCCTTGAGGCCAATATGCTTGAGCGTATCGAGATAATCATCGTAGATAATGATTCCACCGACGGCACATCCAACGTGGTGAAGCTCTTCGAGGGCAGAGTGCCGTTCCACTATGTCGTCAACACCGATAACCTCAGTCAGGACAACAGCTTCACCTTCGCCCTCAATCAGGCCATTGCCACCCGCAGCAAGTATATCTGGATGCTCGACGTGCGCAATATCATTAGGGTAGGCCACTTCGGAGCCCTTATCGATATGCTTGAGAACAATGAGGTCGGACTCGTTCACCTCGTACCCGATGAGCAGGCCAAGAAGCCCATGGTCCAGTATATCGACGCCGACGACTTCCTCCAGACCGTCAACATAGGCATCATCGAGACCAGCCGCTGCATCCTTCGCACCGATATGATACGCGGCTACAATCCTCGCGAGTTCGGAGCCGGCACAGGCATCCCCGCCGTGCCCCTGCTCTTGCATATCGTCCTCGCCGCCAAGCAAAACGTCATCTACTATCCCACCATGTACGAGGATGCAGCCATCGACTACGTCGCCGAGGCCAACGACCCCGTGAGGACATACGTCAAGAACCTCCTCGCCATCTACGACCAGTACGAAGACAAGCCTTCGCCCCTCTCGCCCTACACCACCATGAAGATGAAAAACAAGATCAGCGACTTCATGCTGCCGCAGATCTTCCGCCTCTTCGTGCTGCGACGCGGCATCAAGGGCATCGAGGGAAAGGTGAGCCGCAGTATCGTGAAGCAGAACCTCGGCTTCCGTCCGGTGGTGTCCGCCCTCAAGCGCTGCGTCTCCAAGCGCGTCTGGGGCCGCGTGTTCAGAGCCATCGGCACCGTGCTGCGCAAGCTGCTCACCGTGGTGGTGGCAGTCATCGTCATGGTAGTGTGCAACACCGCCGTCACCCGCGCCTGGAAGCGATTCAAGAACAACCTCACCACCTTCCGTTTCCGTCATAGAGTCAAGGTCGGCAAGGCCGCAGCCATCGAGGGACCAGTATATACCGAGGGCAACCGCTACATATCCATCGGCAGCGGGTTCGTCTCCAAGCCCAACCTCCACCTCGAGTGTCTCAACACCGGCAACTACACCCCCAAGCTCATCATCGGCGACGATGTGCAGGTGGAGCGCAATGTGCGGATCAGCGTCATCCGCGAGGTCAAGATAGGCAATAACGTCAAGATAGGCCCCAACGTCATCATCACCGACTACCAGTTTGGCAAGACCGATGTCGAGACACTCCACCTCATGCCCGCAGCCCGCGACCTCAACACCCGCGGCACAGTAGTCATCGAGGACAACGTCCTCATCGGACCCCGAGCAGTCATCCTCCCCGGCGTCACCATCGGCAAGGGAGCCGTCATCGGAGCCGGAGCAGTAGTCACACGCAGTGTGCCACCACTCTCCGTAGCCATCGGCACACCCGCCAGAATCAAAAGCCGCTAAATAAATCGTAAAATAGTAAAATTGTTAAATAGTAAAATTGTCAAATTGTCAAATCGTAAAATAAAACTATGAAAAACTTTACTCTTAAAACCGTCTTTCTTGCAGCAATGGCGCTGGTCCTTGCTGTCAACGCAGGAGCACAGACCGTTATCACCAGCACCGTGAGTCCCAAGGACCTGGCAGCCTATGATGAGCAGACCATCGACCTCACCATCTACCGCTACATCTACAAGGGCTGGAACACCATCTGTCTGCCCGTGAGCCTCACCGAGGCACAGATCAACGAGATCTTCGGCGAAGAATGCCGTCTCGAGACACTCGTAGGAGTGGAGAGCACAGGCACCGCCAGCAAGCTCAACTTCAAGGACGTCAAGCGTGACGGACTCAAGGCAAAGACACCCTACATCCTCTATTCCACTATGGACGACGGCGTGCGCACCATCCATCTGCCCGAGGCATACGTCACCGTGGGCGATGTGGAGCTCTCCTTTATCGACAACACCGGCACCACCGTGCAGTTCTCAGGAGCAACCGAGAAGCAGGGCACGGAGGGAATGTATGGAATCATCGCCAAGGATAATCAGAGCGCAGCATTCGTCGAGGCATCCCATGTGCCGCAGATCTATGCGTCGCGCTGCTATATCAAGTACAACGGCGGCGATACCGGCCAGCTGTTGACCTCCAACCACCTCGACTACGATATGACCGGCATCGAGGCCGCCGTGGCAGCAGCTAAGGACGGTCCCGTCGATGTGTATAACGTATCAGGCGTGCGCATAGCCGCCGGAGTGACTCCCGCCGAGCTCGGCAAACTGCCCAAGGGCGTCTATGTCATCAAGGGACAGAAGATCTGGGTGAAATAGAAACAGGGTGAAATAACCCCCGCTATTTTACCATCTAAAAGCAAAGCGCGGCTTCTATACAGGAGTCGCGCATTATTGTGTCTCTCATAATGGGAATTACACATCCTTGAGGACCCGGAAGAATTTAAGGTCCTGCGGCTGCGTGATCTTAAAGTTGAGCATGTTGCCCTGCGCTATATACAGTGGTGCATAGCCGAGCTCGTTGGCGAGGGTGAAGAGCGACTGTGAATAGCTGATGCCCTTCTCGGCTGCGCTCTCGATGAGTGTGCTCAGGGTCCCGAGCTTAAAGGTGTGGGGCGTCTGTGCACGCATATAGTCCTCGCGCATGGCAAAGCCGGATGCTTCGATGCCTCCCGAGACTTTCATATATGCCTCGTTGCTATAGATGACGGTGATGGCGTTGCCGTGCTCGCGACACACGTTGATATTGTTGGTGATAGTGTCCTGCGACAGCAGCGGGCGCACGGCATCGTGCACCATGATAATGCTGTCGGGGTCGATGCCCATTGTGACGAGCGCCTTGATGCCATTGCTCATGGAGCGGAAGGAGGTCTCGCCGGAGGCGATGCAGGCGCGGAACTTGGCGAAGGCGTTGTGCCCTGCCTGCGCCTCGACATAGGTGTTCCACTCTGGCGAGCATACGACATAGATATCAGTCACCAGCGGGTGCTTCTCAAAGGCTCGCATGGTGTAGGAGAGTATGGGCTTGCCGTCAACCTCTATGTACTGCTTGGGGCGCATAGAGTTGAAGCGGGTGCCGCGACCTCCGGCTAATATCAGGGCGATGTTGGGCATTTTATTTGGCGGTATAACGGTATAACGATATAACGTTAAAGTGTTAACGATTTGACTATTGATCTGCAGTGTTTTTCGTGTCTGTGGTTGACGTATATTCTGAGTGCCTCAAAGGCGGTGATTTCGAGGGCGGGGTAGAGCCAGGGGAGTCCTACTATCATGGAGAGGAAGAGGACACCGACGCGGGCATCGAAGGTGAGGATCTGGCAGAGGGGCATGAGGGGCTTGCTGAAGGAGCGGTAGCGGGTGCGCAGTTCTTCGGGGATGGTGCCTTTCGCGCGTACATTATTTAATAATGCCTGCAACTGGGGGGTGGGGTTCTCCTGTCCCCTGGTGTAGCTGGCATAGCTGAAGAGGAAGAGCTTCTGCAGGCAATTCCTGGACCACCAGCGCAGGGCTTTGCACTGTGCCTCGATGTCGGCTGAGCGCTCGAGCTCATTGGCGGCGCCGATGAAGTAGAGGTGTGCATTGCGGTAGTAGTCGGCCAGCGAACACTGGCGAGCGTGGAAGAAGACGCCTGCAACGATGACGAGGGCCCAGCTCCAGAGTCCCCACTCGGGGAGCAGCCTCATGGCGATGCCTGAATAGATGCAGAAGAACCATGCGTCGCCTGCCACTCCGTCGAGTATGCGGCCGAGCTGTGTCTTCTTGCCGGTCATGCGGGCGAGCTGCCCGTCGGCGCAGTCATACCAGTTGGCCCATATCAGGAGGGCCATGCCCACGAGGTTGTAGCTGAGCTCACTGCGATAGAAGAAGTATCCGCTGGCGCATCCGATGATCATGGAGACGACGGTGACAGCGATGGGGTGGACCTGCATCTTCCGAAACAGGAGCGCCCACAGATACCCTGGGGTGCGAGTGACATAGAGTTCAAAGGGCCCCTCGGTGTCATGCGACTTCATCGTAGCGAGAACTTGCTGCTTGAGCGTAGGCATAACTTCTTTGGATTGGGCTGCAAAATTAAGCATTTCGGTGGAAAAAGGCACTCGGAATATGCCAAAATAACGGTTTGGGGCGAAATATTTCATTTTTTCGCTCAAAAAATTTGCAGATAAAAACAAAAAACGTAACTTTGCACCCGAAAAATGTAACTCACATGCAGTACTACGCACAGACTTTCGGTTTTTACTTTTATTACTTTGCCTCTAACAAGAAGTGAAGCAGACCGTTGGTGCACTGAACTGAACACACACAGATGACAATATAATCCTGCTTCACACAAGAAGCGGGATTTTTTAATACACAGGAAAATGAAGAACATCGCCATCCAAGGCATCAAAGGCTCATTCCACGACATAGCGTCGCACCAGTACTTCAGCAACGAAGAGGTGACGCTGACATGCTGCGACACCTTTGAGCAACTGTTTGAGAACGCAAAGAAAGACCCCGAAATGTTGGCAATGGTGGCCATAGAGAACACCATCGCGGGGAGCCTGCTCCACAACTACGAGTTGCTGCGCGACAGCAACATGACTATCATCGGGGAACATAAGCTGCACATAGAGCACAGTCTGCTCGCCCTGCCGGGAGAGGATATCGACAACATCACGGAGATCCACTCCCATCCGGTGGCGCTGATGCAGTGTCGCTCCTTCCTGCAGAAACACCCGAAGTGGAAGATAGTGGAGACCGACGACACGGCGGGAGCAGCAGCGGAGATAAGCGAGCTGCAGAGCCACGGCCACGCAGCCATCTGCTCGAAGCACGCAGCGCCGATCTACGGCATGGAGGTGCTGGAAGAGGCCATCGAGGACAACAAGCACAACTTCACGCGCTTCCTGGTGCTGGCGGACCCCTACATCGCCGACACGCTGAGGGACAAATACCGCTCAAACAAGAGCAGCATAGTCTTCTCGGTGCCCCACGAGAGCGGCAGCCTGTCGCAGGTGCTGAGCATCTTCTCGTTCTATCACATCAACCTCACCAAGATACAGTCGCTGCCCATCATCGGTCACGAATGGGAATACCTGTTCTACGTGGACCTGACATACGACAACTACAGCCGCTACCTACAGAGCATCGACGCGATCCGTCCGCTAATACGACAAATAAAAATACTCGGAGAATATGAAGCCTTCAAATAATAGAGTCACGCCCGCCGACCGCCTGGGCCTTGTGAGCGAATACTATTTCAGCCGCAAGCTGAAGGAGATAGCCCGCCGCAACGCGGAGGGCGAGGACATCATCAGTCTGGCGATAGGCAGTCCCGACATGCCGCCATCGGCCGCCACGATAGAGACCCTTTGCCGCGAAGCACGCAAGGACGACACCCACGGCTATCAGCCGACGATAGGCATACCGCAGCTGCGGCAGGCTATGGCCGACTGGTATCAGCGCTGGTATGGGGTGAGCCTGAATCCCGACACGGAGATACAGCCCCTGATAGGCAGCAAGGAGGGCATCCTGCATGTGACGCTGGCTCTCGCCAACGTGGGCGACAAAGTGCTGGTGCCGAACCCGGGCTATCCCACCTACACCTCGCTGACCAAGCTGCTGGGCTGCCAGGTGGTGAACTACGACCTGAAGGCCGACGACGGGTACCAGCCCGATTTTGATGCCCTCGAGCAGATGGACCTCAGCGGAGTGAAGCTGATGTGGACGAACTACCCCAACATGCCGACGGGAGCCAACGCAAGGATGGCCACCTACGAGCGGCTGGTGAGGTTTGCAAAGGACCAGGCGATAGTGGTGGTGAACGACAACCCCTACAGCTTCATCCTCAACGACAACCCGCTGAGCCTGCTGCAGGTGGACGGCGCGAAGGACAGCTGCATAGAGTTTAACTCGATGAGCAAGAGCCACAACATGCCGGGATGGAGAGTGGGGATGCTCGCCACCAACAGCGAGTTCGTAAGCTGGATAGTGAAGGTGAAGTCGAATATCGACTCGGGCACCTTCCGCCCCCTGCAACTCGCCGCAGCACAGGCCTACCAGAACAGCGCCGAGTGGCACAGCCAGGCAAACATCAAGCTCTACCGCGAACGCCGCATCATAGCCGAGCAGATAATGCAGACGCTGGGCTGCACCTACGACCCGAACCAAGTGGGCATGTTCCTCTGGGGACGGATACCGGAGAGCTACGCCGACTGCGAAGAGCTCACCGAGCGGGTGCTCAACGAGGCTCATGTGTTCATCACTCCCGGATTTATCTTCGGCAGCAACGGACAACGCTACGTTCGCATCTCGCTGTGTGCCAAGACCGACAAGATGCAAGAAGCGCTGGGGAGGGTGGAAAAGTTTAAAGTTTAAAGTTTAAAGTTGAAGAATTGACCGGTCACGGACCGGCTTTAGATCTAAGTCCAGTTTGAAATTGTAAAATTGTAAAATCGTGAAATTGTGAAATGAATTAAATAACATAGGATATGGAACTCGAATTATCACCATTAAACTTGCCTAGCGACAACATACGTCCTTTCGTGATCGCCGGGCCGTGCTCCGCAGAGACTCAGGAGCAAGTCATCACCACCGCCAAGCAGCTCGCGGGTAAGGGCTGCCACATGTTCAGAGCAGGAGTATGGAAGCCGCGTACCAAGCCCGGAGGCTTTGAGGGCAACGGCGAGAAAGCGCTGCCCTGGCTCAAGCAAGTGAAGGAAGAGACAGCGATGCTCGTAGCTACGGAGGTAGCCACTCCGACTCATGTGGAGCTGGCGCTGAAATACGACATCGACGTGCTGTGGATAGGAGCCCGCACCAGCGCCAACCCGTTTGCGATGCAGTTGCTGGCCGATGCGCTGAAAGGTATCGACATCCCGGTGCTGGTGAAGAATCCTATCAACCCCGACCTCGAACTGTGGATAGGAGCGCTGGAGCGCATCAACCAGGCCGGCATCACCCGCCTTGCCGCAGTACACCGCGGATTCTCGAGCTATGAGAAGAAGCTCTATCGCAACGCTCCCATGTGGCAGATCCCCATCGAGCTGCACCGCCGCGTGCCGGCTCTGCCCATCTTCTGCGACCCCAGCCATATCGGCGGTCGGCGTGACCTGATAGCACCTCTCTGCCAGCAGGCGATGGACCTCGGAATGGACGGTCTGCTCGTGGAGAGCCACTGCTCACCCGACGACGCATGGAGCGACGCTGCCCAGCAGGTGACCCCCGACATCCTCGACTATATCCTCTCGATGCTGGTAATCCGCGACAAGGTGGATCTGGGCGACTCACTCGCCTCGCTGCGTAAGAAAATCGACGAAGTGGATAATGACCTCATCGAACTGCTGGCCCGCCGTATGCGCATCTCCCGCAAGATGGGCGAATACAAGAAGGAAAACGGCATGACCATCGTGCAGCCCAAGCGTTACACGGAGATCCTCGACAAGCGCGGAGCACAGGGCTCGCTGCTCGGCATAGCTCCCGAATGTGTGAAAAACATCTTTGAGCATATTCACGAGGAGAGTGTGCGGCAGCAGATGGAGGTGATTAATAAGTAAAATTGAAAATTGAAAATTGAAAAATTGAAAAACTGAAAGATTGAAGTCTTAGCGGTGTTAAAACTTCCATTTTTAAATTATTAAACTTTTCAATTCTATGAAGATCCTGATTCTTGGAGCCGGTAAGATGGGCTCATTCTTCGTTGACCTGCTCAGTTTTGAGCATGAGACAGCGGTATATGACGTTGACGCGAAGCGGCTACGGTTTATGTATAACACTCAGCGGTTCACCACCCTCGATGAGATAGATGCCTTCGAGCCCGACCTGGTGATCAACGCGGTGACGCTGCGCTACACTCTCGATGTGTTCCGTCAGGTTACTCCGCATCTGCCGTCGCATTGCATACTGAGCGACATAGCATCGGTGAAGACCGACTTCTTCGATTACTACAAGGAGTGCGGCCACCCGTTTGTCAGCACCCACCCCATGTTTGGCCCCACCTTTGCCAACCTCGGTGCGCTGAGCAACGAGAACGCCATCGTCATCACCGACGGCGACTACATGGGTCGCATCTTCTTTAAGGACCTCTACCGCAAGCTGGGGCTCCACATCTGCGAATACACCTTCCAGGAGCACGATGAGATAGTGGCTTACTCGCTGAGCATACCTTTCGTGAGCACCTTCGTATTTGCTGCCGTCATGAAGCCTCAGGATGCGCCGGGCACCACCTTCAAGCGCCACATGGCGATAGCCAAGGGCGTGCTCAACGAGGATGAGACCCTGCTGCGCGAAATCCTCTTCAATCCCTACACTCTTCCGCAGGTCAGCAAGATACGCCAGGAGCTGAAAGACCTCATCGATATCATCGACCGCAAGGATGCCGACCAGCTCGCTACCTTTATAAAAAGAATAAAGACCAATGCACTTCGATAGCGACTATACCAACACCTGCCATCCGCTCATCCTGCAGCGCATGGCACAGACCGAAGGGCAGTCGTTGCCCGGATATGGCACCGACGCAATCACCCGGTCGGCCAGCGACAAGATACGGCGCCACTGCCAGTGTCCCGACGCAGATGTTTACTTCCTCGGCGGCGGCACCCAGACCAACATGGTGGTTATCGACTACCTGCTACGCAGCTTCGAGGGAGTGCTCGCTGCTGACACCGGCCACATCGCCATCCACGAGTCGGGAGCAGTGGAGTTTACCGGCCACAAAGTGCTCACGCTGCCTCCCAACGACGGAAAACTCACCGCCAAGCAGGTGGACGACTATGTGACGACCTATTACGCCGACCCCAACTGGGAGCACATCGTGCCGCCGGGAATGGTGTATATCACTCATCCCACCGAGTACGGCACCCTTTACAGCCTGAGCGAGTTGGAGGAGATAAGCGCCGTGTGCCACAAGCATGGCATTCCGCTCTATCTCGACGGAGCCCGTCTGGGCTATGCTCTGGCTGCCGAACCAGCTGGCGCCGACCGCTTTCCGACTCTGCCCGACATAGCCCGTCTGTGTGACGCCTTCTACATCGGCGGCACCAAGTGTGGCGCCATGTTTGGCGAAGCCGTAGTTTTCCCAAATATCAAGACCTGGAGTCCCAGAGGCGAGAACCGCTTCTTCTCCCATATCAAGCGTCACGGAGCCCTGTTGGCTAAAGGCTGGATAGCCGCGCTGCAGTTTGACACCCTGCTCGAAGGCGACACGCTGACCTCCACGCCCTACTTCACGATATGCCGTCATGCCGTCAGCGAGGCTATGCGTCTGCGCCAGGCGTTAGTCAGTAAGGGCTATGAGCTGCCCGTGGATTCTCCCACCAACCAGCAGTTTGTGAGAGTCACCCTTGACCGCGCCGCGGAGCTCAAGCAACACATCACCTACGGCGAGTGGGAACCGCCCTGCGGCAACAACGTCACCATACGTCTCGCCACCTCTTGGGCTACCCAGCCTGACGATGTTGACCGCCTGATCCAACTGCTGTGACGGGATAAGGCGGCACACCATTTGCTGCGATTGGCGTTTTTTTATCCTCGCTTCGCAAAATGGAGTCTTTCGCTGCACACTCATATTGCGGTGTGTGCGGAAATGTTCTTTTTTTCTTAATTTATGACACTTTTATGACCGCTGTTTCATTTTATTTCGTAATTTCGCGACAGAAAATGGACAAAAGTCAATGATTGAACGCTTTATAAACCGCACTTCCTTCAAGGACAACGACGACTTCAGGAACAACCTGAAGCTGACGGTGCCCGAGAATTTCAACTTTGCCTACGACGTAATGGATCGGTGGGCAGAGCTGACGCCCGACCAGCCAGCGCTGATATGGGCTCGTGAAAGCGGTGAGCACAAAATCCTGACTTTCGCCCAGATCAAGGAAGAGAGCGACCGCGTGGTCAGCTATTTCCGCAGCTTAGGCATCGACCGTGGCGACAGGGTGATGATTATCCTCAAGCGCCGCTATGAGTTCTGGCTCACCGTGCTTGCCCTTCATAAGATAGGGGCTGTGGCTATTCCCGCCACCCACATGCTTACTTGGCGCGACATCGTGTATCGCAACCACAAGGCCGACGTAAAGGCTATCGTCTGTGTGGGCGATTCCTACGTGGTGGAGCAGGTGAGCAAATCGCTGCCCGACAGCCCGTCGGTAAAGGTGCTCGTCAGCGTAGGGCCTGTGGTGCCCGACGGTTTCCACAACTGGCATGAGGAGATAGGCTCCGTTCGGATTGGGCAGTTCAAGATTCAGCGAACCGCTAACGACGACATCATGCTGGCCTATTTCACCAGCGGCACCAATGGTGAGCCTAAGATGGTGGCTCATGACTTCTCTTATCCTATCGGTCATCTTGTTACGGGTGTCTTCTGGCACAATCTGCATCAGGGCAGCATCCACCTCACCGTAGCCGACACAGGCTGGGCCAAAGCCGCCTGGGGCAAGCTCTACGGTCAGTGGTTTGCCGGTGCCACCGTGTTTGTGCTCGACCAGGAGCGCTTCAGTGCGCCGCGTCTGCTGCAAGCCATCGAGAAATACCGTATCACATCCTTCTGCGCCCCGCCTACAGTATATAGGTTCCTGGTGCATGAAGACCTGTCGGGCTATGACCTCAGTTCGCTGGAGTGGTGTACCACTGCCGGCGAAGCCCTCAATCCCTCTGTCTTTGAGCGTTTCAAGGCCGCCACGGGCATCAGCCTTCACGAGGGTTTCGGCCAGACCGAGACCACTCTCACTCTTGGCACGATGCCGTGGGTAACTCCCAAGCCGGGCAGCATGGGCTTGCCCAATCCGCAGTATGATATCGCCCTGCTGCGCAGCGACGGTACGCCGTGTGATGACAATGAGAACGGCGAGATATGCATCCGCACCGCTTCGGGCAAGCCGGTGGGACTGTTCCGCGAATACCTTGACGATCCTGAGCTTACCAAGCAGGTGTGGCACGATGGCATCTACCATACCGGCGATGTGGCTTACCGCGATGAGGACGGCTACTACTGGTTTGTGGGCCGCACCGACGATGTCATCAAGAGTAGCGGCTACAGGATTGGCCCCTTTGAGGTGGAGAGTGCGCTGATGTGTCACCCCGCCATAGTGGAGTGTGCCATCACCGGAGTGCCCGATGAGTTCCGCGGTATGGTGGTCAAGGCTACCGTGGTGTTGCGTCCCGACTGGAAGAGCCGTGCCGGTGAAGACCTCATCAAGGAGCTGCAGGAGCATGTCAAGCAGACCACTGCTCCGTATAAGTATCCCCGCATCATTGAGTTTGTGGACGCTCTGCCCAAGACTATCAGCGGCAAGATTCGCCGTGTGGAAATCCGCGAGAATGACAGTAAGAAATAGTGTTAGCTCTCGGCTCCTACTCCCCTTCATTTTTGCTTACTGCAGTTGCGTAAATTGCACAAGTTCGCCCCTGACTGTGTAATTTTTGCTGCTTTCATGCGCGTATATGGAAAACAATTCTTAATTTTGCACACTCAAAACCAAAAACCTGAAAACTATGAGTTTGAAAATCGTTGTCTTAGCCAAGCAGGTGCCTGACACACGTAACGTGGGCCCCGATGCTATGACCCCCGAAGGCACCGTGAATCGCGCTGCACTTCCTGCCGTCTTCAATCCCGAAGACCTTAACGCCCTTGAGCAGGCTCTGCGTCTCAAGGAGCAATTCCCCGGTTCTACTATCTCCGTACTCACCATGGGTCTGCCCAAGTCGGCAGAGGTTATCCGCGAGGCCCTCTATAGAGGCGCTGACCAGGGTTATGTGGTTACCGACCGTCCGTTGGGCGGCGCCGACACCCTGGCCACCAGCTACACCCTCTCTCAGGCCATCAAGAAGATTGGCGAGTATGATATCATCCTCGGCGGCCGTCAGGCTATCGATGGTGATACCGCACAGGTTGGTCCTCAGATTGCCGAGAAGCTCGGCCTCACCCAGGTCACCTATGCTGAGGAGATTCTGAGCCTCGACCCCGCTGCAAAGAAGATAGTTATCAAGCGCCACATTGATGGCGGTGTAGAGACCGTAGAGGCTCCTCTGCCTTTGGTTGTCACCGTCAACGGAAGCGCCGCTCCCTGTCGGCCCCGCAATGCCAAGCGCGTCATGAAGTATAAGAACGCCACTGCCGCCGCTGAGCGTACTCCCGAGCAGGCTGAGGCTCTCGCTCCCGTTATCGAGAAGAAGCCTTACCTCAACATCACTCAGTGGGGTGCTGCCGACATCGATGCTGACCCCGCTCAGATTGGTAAGGCCGGTTCGCCCACCAATGTGAAGACGGTTCAGAACATCGTGTTCAAGGCAAAGGAGAGCCGCACCATGACAGGCAGCGATGAAGAGATTGATAACCTGATTCAGGAATTGTTGAACGAAAAGATTATTGGCTAACAAACTATGAATAACGTATTTGTATATTGCGAGATTGAGGGCCAGACCGTTGCTGACGTAAGTCTGGAGCTCCTCACTAAGGGCCGCAAGCTGGCCAATACTCTGGGTGTGCAGCTCGAATGCATCTGCGCCGGCAGCAAGCTCGACGGCGTGGAGAAGCAGGTGCTGCCTTTCGGCGTTGACAAGGTTCACGTCTTCGATGCCGAAGGTCTGTTCCCCTACACTTCCAATCCTCACACCGCCCTGGTGGTTAACCTCTTCAAGCAGGAGAAGCCGCAGATTTGCCTCATGGGTGCTACCGTTATCGGTCGCGACCTCGGTCCCCGCGTAAGCTCCGCTCTCTTCAGCGGTCTTACCGCCGACTGTACTGAGCTCGAGATTGGCGACTTCGACATGAATGTCAAGAATGCCGCCGGTGAGATGGAGAAGAAGCACTATGTCAACCAGCTCTATCAGATTCGTCCCGCTTTCGGTGGTAACATCGTGGCTACCATCGTTAACCCCGAGCATCGTCCCCAGATGGCTACCGTTCGCGAGGGTGTGATGAAGAAGGAAGTGCTCGACCCCAACTACAAGGGCGAGGTAATCCGTCACGATGTGGCTAAGTTCGTGCCCGAGACCGAGTATGTCGTTAAGGTGCTCGACCGCCACATTGAGAAGGCTAAGCACAATCTCAAGGGCGCTGCTATCGTCGTAGCCGGTGGCTATGGCATGGGCAGCAAGGAGGGCTTCGACATGCTCTTCTCGCTGGCTAAGGAGCTCCACGCTGAGGTAGGTGCCAGCCGTGCAGCCGTTGATGCCGGCTTTGTTGACCACGACCGCCAGATTGGTCAGACCGGTGTAACCGTTCGTCCCAAGGTGTATATCGCCTGTGGTATCTCCGGTCAGATCCAGCACATCGCCGGTATGCAGGACGCAGGCATCATCATCTCTATCAACAGCGATCCGAACGCTCCCATCAACACCATCGCCGACTATGTGATCAACGGCACCGTGGAGGAGGTCGTTCCTAAGCTCATCAAGTATTACAAGAAAAATAGCAAATAATATGGCCAACTATTATAACGACGAGATTAAGTTTCAGCTCACCCATCCGCTCATGAAGCGCATCGTGGAGCTGAAGGAGCGCAACTTTGCCGACAAGGACGAGTTTGACTATGCTCCGCAGGACTTTGAGGACACCCTCGACAGCTACAACCGTGTCATCGACTTGGCCGGCGACATCGCAGAGAATATCATCGCCCCCAATGCTGAGGATGTGGATGCTGAAGGTCCCCACTGTGAGAACGGCGGCGTACGCTATGCCAGCAAGACCTACGAAAATCTTGACGCTACTGTCAAGGCCGGCCTCAACGGTGTCACCATGCCGCGCCGCTACGGTGGTCTCAATTTCCCGTGTACTCCCTACACCGCCATCAACGAGATCATCGCTACCGCCGATGCCGGTTTCGAGAATATCTGGTCGCTCCAGGACTGCATCGAGACCCTCTATGAGTTTGGTGACGAGGATCAGCGCCAGCGCTTCATCCCCCGCGTTAGTCAGGGCGAGACGATGTCGATGGACCTCACCGAGCCCGATGCCGGTTCCGACCTCCAGAGCGTGATGCTCAAGGCCACCTTCGACGAGGAGGCCAACTGCTGGCGCCTCAACGGCTGCAAGCGTTTCATCACCAACGGCGACAGCGACATCCACCTCGTGCTTGCCCGTTCTGAGGAGGGCACCAAGGATGGCCGCGGCCTCTCGATGTTTATCTACGACAAGCGTCAGGGCGGTGTCACCGTGCGCCGCATCGAGAATAAGCTCGGTATCCACGGTTCACCCACCTGTGAGCTCGTTTACAAGAACGCTAAGGCAGAGCTCTGCGGCGACCGCAAGCTCGGTCTCATCAAGTATGTGATGGCTCTGATGAACGGTGCCCGTCTCGGTATCGCCGCACAGAGCGTCGGCATCAGCCAGGCAGCCTACAACGAGGCTCTCGCTTACGCTAAGGACCGCAAGCAGTTTGG
>JAFZXF010000084.1 GCA_017616915.1 Bacteroidaceae bacterium | reverse complement strand
TCTCCCCCTCGGGGGAGTTAGTGGGGGGTCCTTGAAAATTAGAGGGATAGTGGAACTCGATTCCGCTGTCCCTCTATTACTTGAAACCTGAAACTTGAATCGTCAAATTGTTAAATCGTCAAATTGTTAAATCGTCAAATTGTTAAATCATAAAATCGTCAAATAGTTAAATCGCAAAATCGTCAAATTGTAAAATCGTAAAATCGTCAAATAGTTAAATCGTCAAATTGTTAAATCGTAAAATCGTCAAATAGTTAAATCGTCAAATTGTTAAATCGTAAAATCGTCAAATAAAACTATGATCACTCGAAACTTCTCGTGGGCAGAGATGCAGGCCTCCGCAACCGCCAGGCGCAAGGGATTCGACAACACCATCCCCGCATCGCTCCGCCCCAACATGATAAACCTCTGCACCAACGTGCTGCAGCCCATACGCGACGCCTACGGCAAACCCATCATCGTCGGCAGCGGATACCGATGCCCCAAGCTCAACAAGGCCGTAGGAGGCGTCTCAAACTCTCAGCACATGACCGCCAGCGCAGCCGACATCCACTCGCTCAGCGACCGCCTCAGCGACAACCGCGAACTGTGGGACATCATCATCACCCTCGCCAACGCCGGCCGCATCCATTGCCGCCAGATTATCTGGGAGTACGGCACCCTCACCGGCCCCGACTGGATACACATCGCCATCAACGACGCCATCCACTCGCACCGCGAGAACCAAATTTTAACCATTGAACGTTAGAGTAAAACGGGGAGATATAAAACAACGCGCGTACATCGGTAAAAATGTACGCGCGTAGGGGGGAAAGAGAATTTTAATTGGCTCTCTCATAAATCAGAACCCCGCCAAGATTACTTTTCAATCCTTCTTCGGCTTGCCGAACATGTAGCTGAAAGAGATCATGTAATAGTCGGTGAGGCCATTTTTTGAAAAATACTCACAAAATGAGGCTTATATAAAAAAAAGGTAGTAATTTTGCCGCAGAAAACAAAAGTATAAGTACGAACTCTTTCATAAGATGTTTCCTTACGAAGATATATCTTTGATTGAGGAGTTGAAAGAAAAGGTTGCTGTAACATGAGACTTTCGCGCAAAGGTATAATAATTGTCTTTTTGTTGTTCGCAATCCTTTCCGTGCCTGTCTATATTCATTACAAAGGGCACGGGCACGCGGATGTGCTTTATCATTATCTTTTCAAGGATTTCAACATCGGCAAGTTCAGATGCGCGGTTTTTCTGCTTGACAATATGAAATACCATGTTTCGCTGTATGGCGACGAGGCTTTGACATCCGAACAAAAGGCGGTGAAACATCGGACAGACAGTGTGTATGGCTATCTTGCCGACACATACGGGTGGGACCGCATTCCCGCAGACACGATAATATATAAGATTCGCCGCAAATCCATAGAATGGGCACAACAGAATATCAACCCGCAAATCGCGGAAGGAGCAGACGGTCTTGCTCCTGATGCAAAGGCTATCACTTCAGATTTCCTCATCCGTCAGATTGACGAGGCTTATGCCGTCTGGCAGAGTTCACCATTCGCCAAGGACATGAGCATCTGCGAGTTTGAAGAGAGCATACTACCTTATTGCTGCATACCAGCCTATGGCAGGCTTCAGTCGCCGGAACAACTGCGGGCGTTGATGCCGATACTTAAGGGACTGGCAGAAGAGAAAGACCTTCGCGGCATAGTGCACCGATACCATAGGGTTATCAGCGACCTGCGCGACATAAACGGCACCATGGGTGACAAGGCCACGAAAGGCATCATGAGCCTGTACTCCAGAGATGAAGGATGCCTCGACATCGCCCACTACGGATGTATGCTGCTTAGGGCTTACGGCGTGCCCACGGTGGTGGACCACGTGGTGGGATTCCGTCAACTGCCCGACCGCCACTACTTCTGCTGCCTATACAACGCGGAGAGAAAAGAATGGCAGGGATTCAATGCGGAAGGCTCGCTGCCAGGCGACAGCGACTTCCTGGGGACGCCGGTGCTGAATATATACCGAGATACATACGCAGCGCAGAAGGAATCGCCCTACTTTCTTCGAAACAAAGATGAATATGTGCCCGGCCATCTCAACCAGCCATGCATGAAGGATGTGAGCGAACTGTACATGCCAGTTTGCGAGGTGACGCTGCCCTTCACAGCCGCCACCGACAACCGCCTGGCTTACCTCGCGGCATTCAGCAGCAGCGCAGAAGATGGGCTGCTCGCCACTACGTGGGGAATGATAGACAAGGGCAGACAAACGGTAACTTTCCGCAAGGCTCTGCTTGATGTGCTCTATTTCCCGATATACTATACTGACAACCATGCCGTGAGCTTCGGCAAGCCGTTTTATCTGCACAGGGACAAGGGGAGACTGACCAGGCATTACCTTCCCATAAACGGCGGCGGAGAGAAGACTGTCCTGCTACTGCGTTAATATCCGCTGAAACATAGTATGCAGACACAGGCGTAGCAAATGATAGGCACTGTGTTCCTCGGAAGCAACGACTCCAACTTCGTCAAGGCCGATACTCTGCTGGTTCTGAAAACTGCACCCACCCAGTACCTGAAAGAATATCGCTTCAGCCGCACAAGCCACTACAGATATTATCGCTTGCAACCACCAAAGGATTATCCCCATTCCACCATTTCACATCTGGAGTGGCTGACAAAACGAGACGGATATGCGGATGTGCTTCCCTCAAGCCGCACTTCAGTCACCTCACCGCAGCAGAGAGGTAGAACTGCAACCGACGCAAAGCTGGTAAAACTACGCGACGCCAAGATAAGGGAGATGGAGAAACTGCCTCAGTATGACGGCAATCCCCTCACCTCGGCAGGAGGCAAGAAAAATATCACGCTGACGCTGAAAAAGCCGCAGCGAGTGGAGGCGGTGCGGCTGATGGCGGTGCATGAAAACAATGTGATAAACACGGGCGATGACTACCAACTCTATTACTGGGACGGGAATAGCTGGAGACTATGCGGACTTCAGACTGCCGAATACGAATACCTGCAGTTCGGTAATATCCCGGCAAACAGGCTCTACTGGCTCCGTGACATAACAAAGGGACAGGAAGAACTGCCGTTCCTAATTGACAGGAGCGGTAGGCAGAGGTTTATTTATCCCGATATTATTGGCAACTGACACTTTAGCGTAGGCTCATCAACACTCTGGCGGAGTCTTGCATCGCGCTGAACTCGGCAGAAGGAATCTTTGGCCTTATCCTGCTGATCTTTGCCGCTACAACCTTTGCCTTGCCGATACGTCCTTGGTCCCTATACATGCTCATCAGCAGATAAAGAGGGTATATCCTGTGAGGTACACGGTAATATGCTTTAAGATATAGTCTCTCCGCGTCGGCATAAAGCTTCTGCTGCTCCATGCACTTGCCCTCCACGATAGGAAAAACGGGGTCGCCTGACAGATGCTTGGCCTGGTGCAACATCTTGATGCAACGCTTGTATTTCTTCTGATCAAGCAGAGCCTTGCTGTAAGCTATTATGTATTCGGGCTTGTCATTCAGGAAAGGAAACAGGTTGTAATAGCAGCGTAGCAGGTTATCGG
This sequence comes from Bacteroidaceae bacterium, assembly GCA_017616915.1. GTDB lineage: Bacteria > Bacteroidota > Bacteroidia > Bacteroidales > Bacteroidaceae > UBA6382. Next base: position 1,424 of record JAFZXF010000084.1, on the reverse strand, counting down.
TCACCTTGGAGTTACACAGTATCTCTATATGCCGGCTTTGGTCTAAGGCACGCTCAAGACGCCTGTCCTCTCTTAACTGATATGCAAACCAGCATATCACCCCGATGTATGCAAAACACAGAGATACGATGCGGGTCTTTTCCTGGCGCAAGGCCAAAGCACCACATGTTATCAGGAAAACCACCGCCAAGGTGAGAGAGGTGGTACACCGCAAAGGATAGGAGAAAAATGTCAGAATCACTATGGCCACGAAACTGCCTGCCAGCGGCACCTTGGTTTCTTCCCTCGATTTTCTTAGCGTATTTGCGAGCAGAAGCAGTAGAAGCAGTACGGCCATGAAAGCCACAAGGCCGTCTTCCACCAGTATCTGCAGATATTCATTGTATGCATCATCCGGTGATCCGGCGATTTTCTGTTCCTGCCAGGGACGTTCTTTCGCAGAGAAGTATTCTTCCTGCGCTTGTCCGATAAATGCCGAGAAGTTATCCTCCCGCGGCAACAGAGTGATATTGCCTGATGTAAGCTCCTGCACAGTGATTTTCCATATTAGCATACGTCCGTCGGCGGAGTCTTTCTTTATCGAGTAAAAAGCGCCTGCCAGTAGGGCGGGTAACAACAAGAGGGCTATTTTATGCCACACTCGCAGATGAAAGTTCAGTCTGGAAGATAGATGAAAGAAGCCTACCACCATTCCTCCCATAATGGCGGCCACCCATGACGCGCGGCTGCGTGAGGCAATGATTATAGCGGCAATGCAAATGAGGTAAAGCAGGGTAACACCTCCTACTGTCCGCGAGAACCAACGAGGCTTCTTGCGTGCAAACAACTTAACGGTCAGGTGAAGCAGTGCAGGCATACACATGGCCAGACAAAGGGAGAACTCCACGAAGCCCGTTGTCGTTCCTTTCACGTACGACAAATTATAACCGCTGATCAGTTGACCCGCGGTTACAATCAGTTCTGTAGTGACAAACACTAACAGGATGGAATAAAACAAGGATTGTGTATTTATCTTATAAGACATAGACTGTTGAGACAATACCATTAGTTTTTCTTCGGCTTGCCGAACATGTAGCTGAAGGATATCATGTAGTAGTCGGTGAGGCCGTAGGTGCGTGTCTCGGAGCGTGAGCTGGGACCTACGTAGTACGAGCGGTTGGTCTGCTGGCGGAGCACATCGATGGCGGAGAGGGTGAGCGTGCCCTTGCCGCGGAGCATGCGGATGGCGACGGAGAGGTCCATGAGCCAGCGGTCTTTGTTCATGTCGGCCTGGAGGTAGCCGTTCTTGCCGTCGAGGGTGACGTCAACTCCCACCTTGACTGCGGCACATACTTCCACGCTGCTGTTCATGCCAATATTGTAGTCGAAGTAGGTGTATCTGTCGTATGCTCCCTCCGAGTTGCTGTACTTGCGCAGCGAGGTGT
>JAFZXF010000083.1 GCA_017616915.1 Bacteroidaceae bacterium | reverse complement strand
TTTTACTACCTCAGTGGCTTCGTAGGCGTTATGCTCTTGGCGCTCTACTTCCGCAAGTTTGTGGGCCGGTTGTCGTGGGGCAGGACGCTAAGTATAGCTCTCCCTGCCTTCCTCGTGGGCTTTGCCATCTGCTGCGGCGGATTTCTGTCACAGGTGTGGGCTGATTCCCACGGAGTCTTTCCCATCGAAGGTCCCGTAGGTCTCGCTGCATTGTGGGAAGGTCCTTGGCTCAACGACACCTTCGGTGTTGCGCTGATGACTGTCGCATGGGTGCTGCTCTTCCGAAAGCTCATTTCCAACCACACGCAACCCTCCCGCTCAACAGTTGTCACCAAGTTGCTCCTGCCTGTCTCTAAAGCCAGCTACGGGATGTATCTCACCCACATGCTCCTGCTGGCTATTGTTTCCGGATGGTTGCGCTCATCCTGGGGTATTGGCACCGATGGCTGCATGGGTATCTGGACAACGCCGGTAGAGATTCTCGCTACAGCCGTCATCTCCTTCATCGGTGTGGCCCTTTGCTGCGTACTGATACGCAGTATTCCCATAGTGGGAAAAAGGATTATTTAATATTAAACAGCCTTAAACGCAGGATTGTTCCTGTAGGACAAACAAACCGGCAGTAAGGGCGCATTACCACTGTTGACAACAGCATGAATACGATAGCGACAGCTATCACTATCCAAGAAGCCGACTCGAAGAGGAAGACTGAGAACGGTTCGTAGTCTATCCAGTCAGCCCACACGCCGGTCAACAAGCACACCATCAACAATGCCCACAGCACCTGGCGGAAGATATCCAGACCCTTCAGCACTCGGGCACTGATCCTAAGTTTATAGCCCACACACCGTCCGGCAAGCTCCTGTAGTGAGCCGAACGGACAAACATGAGTGCAATAATGCGAACGCTTGCCAAACAGCGGATACACTAAGGCGGTGATAAGCATCACCGCAGCTATTGGCACCACTAACACATTTATGCCGTTCGACATAAAACTGATTAGCGCACTATAGCTCAGAAACGAACCGCACCACAATCCGAGCACCAACACATTCAGCACCTGCTGCACCAAGCGGTAAACCTTGTTGCGGACAAATAGCGGCACGATCGCAGCCATCAATACCACAACCAAGCCCATGATCATTGACCATTGACCATTAAACCTTGAACCCTGAAACTTGGAACTTGGAGCTTGAAACTCTTTTTCCGCATATTCCAGCCCTCGCTGCACATTGCCGATGATAGCTTTGGATGAGAACGTAGCTCCCGATACCGCATCCACCTCGAGAGCCTGACCTTCAGCGATGCTCAGTCCGTTCCATAGGGGCAGCAGCTGGGATGCATTTTCAAAAAACTCCGGCGTCTCCGCATTTGTCAGAGCCTCTACTCCCACTATTATGCCCTCTTTTACCGATATCTCCAAAGGCACAATGCCTGAATAGCCTATGATATCGCCGGCCAGAGTCTTAGTACTGATTACAATCGTTCCGTCGGGAAGTGTGCGGACCACGTCACTACTGTCTTGCTTGGTCTGCAAGTTGTGGCCCAAGACCTTACTGTCCCTGCGGATACTCACAGCAAGTATCAGCAGAAAACTGACGATAAGACTCAGCCATTGCTGCAATCTTCCCGGGATATGCATCGCCATCTTATCTCTCAAGAATCTTCTTTCCGCCTACGATGTGAATACCCTTGAGTCCTTTAGAGCTTGAGATCTTGCGTCCTTGCAAGTCATAGGTTGCCTCGCTGCCCTTGCGCTGTCCACCGTCGGTCGGCAACTTGGCAATTCCCGTAGGCTCCACTTCATCTACCCAGATAAAGTCTTTCCAACCATTGGTGGCCTTATAGGTCTCGGTTGTGCCGTATGGAATCTGGAGAGTTACATTATAGAACTGGTCTTGGGTGAACCCCATTTTCTCTTCGCCAAATCCATGAAAGGCTTTCGGCTCGTCGGTGTACGAACTCACCGTCGTCAGATTGGTACAATGTTCAAAGATACCATCGCCCAGCTCCGTAGGTCCATAGAAAGTTACAGCATTGAGGTTAATGTTCCTAGCAAATGCACCATCACCTAACACCTTCAATGTTGACGGCAGCTCTACGGCTCTAATCTTATATTCTGGCCAGGTAAGATTATCCATAGCGAATGCATTCGGGCCTATTTCCTCCAATCCTTCGCAGAACTCTATGCTATCCAATTTATAACAACTATGGAAACAATCATTTTTAATAGTCTTCACCGTTGGCGGAATAACTATCGACGTAAGGCCCGATAAAACGAAAGTTTGTTCCTCAAGTACCTGCACCTTAGCAGGAATCTCAAAAGAGGTCAAGGCGCTGCACCGATAAAAGGCTCTACGTCCGATAGTCTCTATGGTTGAGGGCAACTTAATTGATGAAAGACTTGTGCACTGCAGGAAAGTCTCATTTGGTATATTGGTAAGACCTTCCGGGAGTTCTACTGTTTCCAAGCCTGAGCAGGAATTAAAAACTCCCCATGCCACTTTTCCGTTCAATGTAAATGTTAAACTCGATGGAATCTTTATCGATTTTATGGACGTACAATCCAAGAAAGCCGTAAATCCTATCTCAACAAGGCTGTCAGGCAAAGCGATGTCAGATAATGACGAACACCACCTAAAAGCATCGCTTCCAATACTTTTCAATCCTTTTGGGAGCGATACTTTTTGCAAGGCACTACAACCCTGAAAGGCAGAGTTACCTACTTTCTTAACATTATCGGGTACTATGACCTCCTTCAATGAAGTGCACAAGTGGAATGTTCTGCCAGTCAATTCGGTCATCTCATCCGACAGCTTTATCTCCTCCAGATTTGAACATCTATAAAAGACGCTATGACCCAGCGTTGAGGCATACTCAAAGCCTGGCACCCTCCTCAGGGAATCATTCATCGCAAAGGCACCTATGCCAACACTCTTTACCGAGCGTGGAAGGGTCACCTCCACCAATGACATCAACGTATCACTGTCTGCAGGGCAAAATGCAAAATCACCTATCGCCGTCACCTTGCGGGAACGCCCCATATACGTAACGTCTTCAGGTACGTTTATCACTTTTATATTGGGTTGGGCATAACCCGATTCGTGGTTTGACGGCATATAGTCCGGCTGATTCATGTAACCGTCACCGCGAACCTTATACGTCACCTCCAACTCACGACCATCGTTGATGTAGTTGTAGTAGATAGTTATACCGTCGGCATTGGCTATTGCGAGGTCGTAAGCCATCACCTGACCGGTCAACATGCACATCAGTGCAGCAAATAACAATTTGAGGTAGTTGATTCTTGTCTTCATATTGTTTTGTGTTAATGATTCGTAAATTATTAGGTGCAAAAATAGACAATATCCCTGAAATGACAAAAAAAATACAACTTTTTTATGCTAAAACGACTGATATTCGTATTTTTGCATCCGTAAACTCCCTAAACTATGAGAAAAAGACTGTTCCTTTGTTACTTAGCGGTGCAGGCAGCGATTCTCGCGTCTGCCGACACCTTGCACATAAACACACAGAGCGATTTTGATGCTATCGGCTCACGCATCGAGGCTGCCGTCAACGGCGGAGCAAAGACTGTAGATGTGTTGCTGGAGGGAAAGACTTTCTTCTTCAAGCAGAACCACATCGTCCTCAAAAACAAGCGTTGGAACGACGTCAGCATCTCCCTGCGAGGCAACAACACCATCATCACTCCCGCCGAGCGCCAACTGCAGGACGCCACGCTGCCCTCCCCGCTCATGCAGACCGACCGCCTGATAGAGGTGGTAGATGAGCAGAGTAAACTCTGCAGAGTGTACATTGGGAAGCAGAAGGTGAACAGCACCGCGAACGCCAACATCCGCATAACGCAATGGTTCAAATCGGTCACCTATGAGGTGGTGCGCATCAAGGGCAAATGGATCTACTTCACCGCCCACGACCTGAGTTACAACAAGAACTACCGGTGCTACAACGTCAACCTCGACTACGGATACAGCCATAAGAGAGCACCCGGCGCAGAAGTAATGCCCAGGTTCCGACTCGAAAAATCCCCAATGGTCAATGGTCAATCGTCAATGGTCAATGGCCAATCCCCAACTTTCAATTCTCAATTTTCAATTCTCAATTCTCAATTCTCAATTTTCAATTTCCTCACCATTACCTCCTCCCGCCTGAACAGTCTGAACCTGAGCGGCATATCCTTTGTAGGCAACGCCAGCAGCAACGACGGCTACCTTATAAATATCGACAGACTCCATGCTCAGACCATTATTACCAATTGCAAGTTCACCTCCATCCGCAGCGGAGTGATCCAGGCGCTGGGATGCGACAGTCTCAGTGTTACCGACTGCACCTTCAACCGCTGCTATCGTCATGGGATCTTTGCCTCCTACTCCACCAACACCACGATAACCGGCAACACCTTCACACAGATGGGCCTCGACTGCCTCAACTCCTTCTGTGTGCGCTGCTCGGGCAAGGACTACTACATAGCCCACAACACCTTCCGCGACTTCGGGTACTGCGGTATCGCACTCGGCACCTGGTGGCAGGCCAACAAGCGCACCGACGAAACGGGAGTAGTGGAGCATAACCAACTATCCTACTCCCCTTCCTATATGGCCTCATGGCGCAGGCACTCCCTCATGGATAGCGGCGCCATCTATCTCTACACCCAGAACGACAGCGTGGTGATTCGCCACAACAATATCCACGACTACAACGGAGCCTGCGACAATCGGGGCATTTTCTGCGATGACGGAGCCAGCAATTTCAGCATCTACGCCAACACCATACGCAATATCCCCAACAGCTTCTGCATCGACTCGCGCCGCACCCCCAATATCGAAACCGACGAGCGGAGCAAGGTGCGCAGAGTCAACCTCAACAATCGCATTTATGACAACGATGTTGACGGTACGATACGCTTTGAACCACGAGAAAAATAAAATATTTCTCCTTTTTTCCTTGTTTTATAAAACTTTTTAGTACTTTTGCAGCGAAAATCTTCAAAGTTTAAAGTTAAAAACTAACTATGGCTCTGATAAAATGCCCCGAATGCGGTAAGGTCTTTTCCAACCGCGCTGCCCACTGCCCACAGTGCGGCCTTCCTACCGTCGATGCACTCGAAATGATTACCGAAGGACAAACCTCCGATAACGTCGACACTCCCGAGGTCGTTCAGAATACTCAACCCGTCACTGCAGACGTACAACCGACTACCGACAACGTTCAGCAGACTACCGACAACATTCCTGAGGATAATGGTCAACGGTCAACGGTCAATCGTCAATCGTCAACACCGGGCGCTCCCCAACCCTACTATGTGCCCCGCTATGAAGAGCCCGAGCCCAAGAAGCAGCGCAACCTGCTTACCTATGTACTCATCGTAGCAGTCATAGTGCTCGCCATCGTGTGCGTAGCTCTCGTTATCACTACCTCGGGAGCACTCAATGGCACTCCTGAAGAAGAGGACACCGTTGCTGTAGCTCAGCAACTGCCGCCCGACACCACCCCCGCACGAGTGGAGGCAGAGCCAGAGGCAAAGCCCATCATTCGCTCCGTGGTAGAGGAGGAGGTACTCCCCGAGGCAACTGAGGAGATCGAGATAGAAGCAACCCCGCAGAACAACCAGCCTGCGCCTGCTGAGGCACCGGCACCAGAACCGCAACCCGCCACTGCTGAATAGAATAATCGATGGATAACGAAACTTTGCAGATACTTAATGAGGCGCTCGCCGAGATACTGAAGCGGTATGCGCTGCCCGAGTCGGCTGATGACCCCGTGATGACCGACATCCTGATGCAGGTCAATACCGATAGTGGGCAGTTTACCGTATTTGATGATGACGACCACGAGATCTACTCCGCCGTTGTGGAGGAGTGGATTGGCAATGACAGTTCTGAGGGAATAGAGAGGATGGGAGCCACCATTAAGGAGTTTATCGCCCAACACAAATCGGAGATTGAGGGGCTCGCGCTGCTAAAGCCCTATAGTTTTATCCTCGTTGACGAAGAGAAAGAGACCATCGAGGAGCTCTACACCGTGGATGACCAGATGGTAGTGCTCGACTCGGGCACCCTCATGGAGGGGCTCGACCAAGACCTTGACGACTTCTTCGCCAACCTTATGAAAGAATAGAAGCTAGCCCCTATACTAACCCCTATAAAAATAGGAAGCTGACCGGAGAGTCAGCTTCCTATTTTTTTGCTCGCCTTTTAATAATGATGGATTCTCTTTATTAATAATAGACGGCTTCTCCCTTTTGTGCTTTTGCTTTTTCGCAGCACAGGGCTTTCACATCTGTACCCTGGGGTGTTACCATGCGGACGACCTCCCCGGAGCTGTTGCGTTCTATCGTAAGGCTGTCGCCGCCCAGCGTGGCACGGCTCAGCATGCCGTTGGGCATAAACTCGAGCTGCAGCTCACCGCTGGTCAGGGTCATCACGTTTCCCTTGAGTCCAAACATCCGCAGGTCGGCCGTAGTCAGGTCGCGATGATAGCTCTCATGGCGCTCCTGCTGCGTCTTCTCCTTATAGACGGGTGCCCGCTTGCCGCAGGCACCCGTCATCAGGATTGTTGCTATTATCGCAGCACAGAGCTTCGAAAATTTGCAACTCATGAAATTATTCATACTTCTTCAGAAATGCGATGTTTGCATTCTCATACTTGTTGAACTGCTTAGGCGGAACCTCGTTGTAGCGCGGACGATACCAGGACTGCGAGCTGAAGTAATTACGCAGGTTGGCGTCCTTGAACTTACGGCCGTGGCGGGCATAGATGGAGTTCTTGAGAACTCGTATCTGACCGCGGTCATAGTTGCGTATATCGTCATAGGTGGCGTAGCGGGTGGAGAGCCAGTCATACTGGGTTCCCCAAGCTACCTCACTGTTGCGCTGCACAGTGGTAGTGGTGGTCTTCGCCTTACGCGGTATCGACGGCACTTGTGCCGAGGCAGTCTCTGCAAGGGCCATGCCGAACACTACTGCCATGAGTAGGAATAACTTTTTCATCGTTCTATTCGGTCAACAGTTTTGCAAATTTCTTTGCCAAAGCCTTGAAGTAAGGGCTCTCTGACGAACCTCCGATGATGGCATTGTAGATAGCCACCACGTCAGCAGAGTTGACGTCGCCGTTGCCGTCAACGTCGGCAGCTTCCTTAGTGATGCCGCTCTCCTCGCCGATGAGGATGTAGTTGTAAACAGCTACTACGTCTGCGGAGTTGACACTGCCGTTGCCGTCAACATCGGCGGGATCTGTGGGCTCTTCCATCTTGGTCATGCCACGAAGCACGATGGTGTAGGCTGTCTCTACGTCCTTGACCTCACCCTTGTAGGTGCTGAGGTCGATAATACCGGTCTGGGCACCGAAGCCGCTACCGCCGGCGGCTACTACGTCGAACTTCTTGCCGTCGTAGCTGAGGGCTACGCCTCCAGGACAGCTGGTGTCGTGCAGACCGCCCACGATGCCGTTGGCTACAAAGTTGTAGCTGTGGTCAACCTGCTCGGTGGGGAATGGTATTAGCAGATCGTAGGGATCCATCTCTACCTCGGGATCGAGGCTTCCGAGAATGATGATGCAGGGTTCGCCGGCACGGAACTCGGACTTCTCGTAGAGTTCGATAGTGGTCTCGGTGTCTTCAGTGGCTTCCTCACCCTCGCCTTCAACGATTATCTGCTGGGTAATCTTCTTGACAGCATAGGTGTGTACGTCGTCGTTGTACTCTGCAATATTCTTGATATCGTAAGGCAATGCCATAACATCGATGTAGTTCATCGGGAAGTCGCTGATGGAGATAGCCTCCTGCTCCTCGGGAACGATCTCTATAAAGGTCCATGCGGATGCCGGGGTACCGGGATCGTGACATACTACGTCGCACTCATAGCCCTCGGGCCACAGGCTCCAGCCCTTGGTGTTGGCCTTGGTCTTAGGAGTGAGGCTGAACTGGCCGTTGCCAATGTAAGCTATATCGTAGGGCACAGGCTTCTCGCTGATAGGCAGGTTGATATTGTCGCCCGCATAGTCGCCGAGATAGTAACCATTGTAGAGGTTCTGGATAGCGAAGTAGTCGGTTCCCTCTACGGGTACGAAGCGCCACATAGCCTTGGGGTTGCCGTCGGCGTTGAGTGTCATGCTGCCCAGGTCGAAGAGACCCCACTTGGTAACAGATGCTCCCGGGCGCTTATCATTGAGGTAGATAGCGCTACCGCCACAGAAGGCGTCTTCTGCTCCTGCGTCGCCATAGCGCTCGGTGTCGAGGTTGGTGATGAAGTACCACTTGCCCTCTTCGAAGCTCTTGAGGCCTGCCTTGAATGCAACCATTGCTTCGCGTACAGAGGTTTCAGCGGCCTTCACTACGGTAGGTGATATGGGAGTAACGAAGGCGTTCTTGCGTGCATCGCTGATGGCGTTCTCAAGGTTGGTCTTGAGAGTCTCGTCGCTCAGCTGACCCATACCGTCGCCAATCTCCACTCCCTGCAGCAGCAGTTCGCTCTCTGCGATGAGGGCTGCCAATGCGGTGGTGTCAGCATAAAGGTCCTTAACTGCATCGATAGCAGCCTGCATGTTCTGGATGTCCTGATCGGTAGCATTGTTCTCATCCACGATGGCTGCGCTGGTCTGGGCTAGTGCCTGCATTGCGTCAGCCACTTCCTGCATACCCTCGGTGGTGTAGTACTGCGAGGTGGTCTTGTCCTCTGTAGCTCCATAGATTTGGAAGAACGAGAGGGTGCAGCCACCGCCTCCGCTTGCATTGCTTACTACTACGTAGCGTATAAACTTGTAGGGCTCACCCATGTCGAGAGTGTAGGTGACGGGCGGGAAGGGATTGTTGCGGTCTTCCTCGGTTACAGTTCCGAAGGTGTTGCCGCCTACCTTCACCCAGTCGCCGCCATTGACAGTGTCGTTGGTAGCATATATCTCCACTACGTTAGGACGCTCGTTCACACCCCAGGTATGCTGGTTGGCAGTACCGTACTTCATGCTTGCGCAGCGGGTCTCCCACTTGAAGGTCACTGTCTGCACAGGTGTCTTGGACAAATCTACCTGGATATAATCGCTACACTTCATGTAGGTGGAGTCGAACTCATCGATGAGGTATTCATACTTACCGGCCATATAGAGGTAGCTCTTGCCATCACCCTTGAGGGTACCACTGATCTGGCAGTCAGCAGTAGGCGGAGTGTCATAGACATCGCCGTCGACTACCTTGATGAGGCCGTCGGGATCCATGGTGTAATTAAACAGTTTGGCGTAGAGGTCTTTCGCCTCGCTGACAAGATCGCGGAGTTCGCTGGTGCGGTCAGCCTGAGCCTTCTTGTCGAGGAAGGAGTCGAGCTTGTCGTTGGGAACGGGCTCGAAGCGCCAGCCCCAAGCCTTGTGGGGCTTGTCTTCAACCTCGCGGCCGTTGTAAGCCCAGACATAGTCGGTCTTTTCTTCACTTGCACCGGGCTCACCATGAGCGGTCATAGTCCAGAGACGCTTGCCGTTGTGGGTCTTGATACACCACGAACCAGTACCTCTCCAATTATAGAGATCCACATAGTTGCTCTTATCATAAGTGGGAGAGAACTTGCCGCAGAACTCCTCTGCGATACCGAGATAGGAGTCGGTCTGGAAATTCTGTATGGTCCATGTATCGTCATCGTTGGCCATTACCTTATATACAAACTTGATATCATCAGGATCATACGCTGCATAGTAATAGGTGTTGGAAACCTCGTTGATATACATACCCTTGGGAGTGAATCCGCTATTGGCAATACTCTCCTCGTCATTGAGTATGTAATAGTAGCCATCGGTCATAGGAATAATCGCATCGTTGAGGGCCTCGCGGGCTGCTTTCAGACCATTATAGGCTTCGGTCAACTCCTCGTTGGTAGCTGCGGGGTTGTAGAGCAGGATAAGCGCGCTCTCCAGTATGCTCTCATACGAGTCAATAGCATCCTGATCCATGAATCCCGGGGCGGTACCACCCACATAATCAGCGTCGCCTGCGTAAGAGTCAATCAGTTCCTGCAGGTCATCGCGCAGATCTTCCTCGTAGGTAACCGAGTAAACATTCCACTGGTTGCCTGTGCAGTAAGCCCAAGTGATGGGCAGTTGATTGCCAGTAGCCACCCAGTATGAGAGATAGGCAAAACTTGTCTCGGAAGGTGACACACTGAAGCCCACCGAGTTATCATCGGTGATAGCATCATCTGCAAACTCCCAGTGGGTGAAGCTGTCATCTTCCTTATACCATGGGATAGGCTCGCCGCAGCTGAGCACCTGCCAAGGTGCAGCTTTGTCGATAGACTCGGTGAGCGTCATGCCTGGAGCACTCCAAACATAATACTTGGCCTCAATGTACTTATTGTTCTCCACAAACTTCATGTAGAAAGTCGGAGCCTCCGTACGAATGTCATTGGGACCCTGCTCAAAAGTGATAATAGCAGCGCTACCAAGACCCAGACCCTTACCGATAATAAGGTCACGATCTGTGTAAGATGCGTCAGCTACCTGCAGATAGCGGTCGGACTGAGATTCCTTAGCCGCAAACTGCAGTACCACAGTGTCGCCAGCTTGAATCTGGCTGGCGTTCTTGCGCTCGCCAATCACCCAACGGGCACTCATGGACATCCATGCAGCAGCCACGAAGGTGATGACTAAAAGAGAGAGAATTTTCTTCATGCATTTAAAGATTTAATGAGTTAAACATTTATTAGTTGATTTCTGATTCTTTCCGGATATTCCGCTGCAAATATAGCATTTTATTTTTACTCCACAAAAAAACGTCTTTTATTTTCGGAATATTCACATACATTTAATCGATTATATCGAAAAAATGTAGTAAATTTGCAGCGCAAACAGGCTTTGACAGGAAATATATCCAAGCTAAGACAGTATTGCTATCCACCAAAATCCAAGTTCTGTGTGAATATGACCACAACAATACGAACAGTAACGACAAAAAAAGAGCTGAAGCGCTTTGCACGCTTCAATTACCAACTATATAAAAACAATCCCTATTCGGTACCGGATCTCTATTCTGACATCCTCAAAACATTTGACAAGCATCGCAACCCCGCTTTTGAATTCTGTGAGGCTGAGTTTTTCCTCGCATATCAGGATGACAAGATAGTGGGGCGCGTAGCAGCTATCATCAACCACCGCGCCAACAAGGCGTGGAACAAGAGTGCCGTACGGTTTGGCTGGATTGATTTCATCGACGATATAGATGTGAGTCGTGCCCTGCTCGAAGCAGTAGAGCAATGGGGCATCCGCAAGGGGATGAAAGTGATGGAGGGTCCGCTGGGCTTCACCGACCTCGACGCAGAAGGTATGCTCATAGAGGGCTACGAAGAGCTCAGCACTATGGCCACAATCTACAACTACCCCTACTACCCCGTCCACATGGAGAAGCTGGGGCTCACCAAGGCCATTGACTGGGTAGAGATGAAGCTGATGGTGCCGGAGAAACTGCCCGAACAATACGAGAAGATTGCGAACATCGTTAGCCGCCGACTCAACCTGCATATTCGCAAGCTGAAGAGCGTAAAAGAAATAAAACGCACAGGGCTTGGTTACAAGATATTCGAGCTGGTGAACGAGGCATACAAACCCCTGTTTGGCTTCTCGGAGATGACACGCGGCCAGATAGACCAATATATTAACGAATACTTGCCCATACTCGACCTGGAGATGGTAACGCTGGTGGAGAACGAGCAAAACGAACCGGTGGGTGTGGGCATCTCAATGGCTTCGCTCTCCACCGCCCTGCAGAAGGCGAAAGGCAAGCTTTGGCCCCTGGGATGGTGGCACCTGGTGAAAGCACTGTTTATCAAGCGTCCCCCGGTACTCGACCTGCTGCTCATCGCCATAAAGCCGGAATATCAGGGCAAAGGCGTCAATGCGATGATGTTTGCCGACCTTATACCTATTTATATTAAGAAAGGCTTCGAATGGGCAGAAACCAATCCGGAACTGGAGATTAACGACAAAATACAAGGGCAATGGCAGTATCTGGAGAGCAAGATGCATAAGCGCCGGCGCTGCTATAAAAAGGAGTTAATGGATAGTTAACAGATAGTTAATTGGACAAGAAATATGTCGGAAGAACTGAAAAAGACGAATTACGGTGACGAGTCGATAGTGCACCTGGAAGATATGGAGCACATTCGGCGCAGACCGGGTATGTATATAGGCCGCCTGGGCGATGGCACAAACCGTGAAGACGGTATATACGTGTTGCTGAAAGAGACGCTCGACAACAGTATTGACGAATTCAACGAGGGATTCGGCAAGCGCATAGAAGTGGAGGTGAAAGACGACCTCAGCGCTATGGTGAGAGACTACGGCCGCGGCATCCCGTTTGGTGGACTGCTCAACGCTGTGAGCAAGCTCAACACCGGTGCGAAATACGACACCTCGGTGTTTACCGCCAGTGTGGGACTGAACGGCGTAGGTCTGAAGGCTGTGAATGCACTTAGCCGCAAGTTTGTGGCCCGTAGCCACCGCGAGGGACGATACCACGAGGTGGTGTTTGAACTAGGCAAACTGGTAAGCGACACCGAAGGAACCACTGAAGAGGAGAACGGCACATATATATACTTCGAACCGGACCCCACACAGTTTAAGAACTTCCGATTCAGGGGCGAGCACGTAGAGACGCTGCTGCGCAACTACACATACCTCAACACCGGACTCTCAATCATATACAACAACCGCAGGATAGTGAGCCGCAA
>JAFZXF010000082.1 GCA_017616915.1 Bacteroidaceae bacterium | reverse complement strand
GCCCCATTCTTTATAGACCCATGAGGCGGGGCTCCATCCGGCAAATTTGAACTGCATGCCGTGGGTGTGGCCTGCTAGGGTGAGTTGGGCATCAGTATCCTTGAGGACACTGCGTCGCCAATGGCTGGGGTCGTGAGTCATAAGTATTTTGAAGTTTACATCCTGGGGTAGTCCCTTGAGAGCCTTGGGTATGTCTGCAAGATGAGGGAATGGTGGTTTACCGTCGTTTTCCACTCCTATCAGGGCAATGCGATCGCTATCCTTTTCTATTATGGCATTTTCGTTGCGAAGCAGGTGCCAGCCGCAGTCTTTCTCTATTTCTACCAACTGCCGGATGTCGGCCAGTTGTTCCTGCTTTTCTGCATAGTTGCGATACACCGCATAGTCGTGGTTGCCGAGTATCGACCATACTCCGTAAGGCGCAGTCAGTCTTCTGAGCTGCTGCTTGAAAGGCAATGCTTCTTTTGACTCCATATTGACCAGGTCACCGGCAAAGATAATGATGTCGCCGTGTTGTTCCAATGTCTTGTCAATGAGTTGGGTCACTCGGGCACTGTCTTCGCCATAGGTTCCCAGATGCAGGTCAGAGATATGTACAATCCTGAATCCGTCGAATGCGGCGGGCAGGTCCTTGCTGGCAAAGGTGTACTCTTTGACCTCAATACGTTTGTTTCCGATCATGTATGCCATAACAGTAATTATTAAAGCGAGCGCTGCCAACCCAAGGCCTATGCCTTTGATGGTGCGGCTCAGAAAAGGAATCTTTTTTATCGCGAGGGCTATCAGGTCGCATAGGCAGAAGAGTATCCCTGCCATGCTGATGCCTAACAGCAGGTGGAAGAACAGATGACAAAGCCATTCGGGCCTGCCGGTTCTGAACCCATAGGAGATATACCACACGGTTCCCATGACGAGTAGCACGACTGTCCATATCAGGATATTGCGCATGCGTGGTTTGCGCCGCAGGTATCTGAAGTACAGATAGATGGCGGGCAACACCTGCATGAGGAGCAGAACGGATGCTATTCTAATGAAGAAAAACATATATCTCTATTCTTTAATATTTGCGCGCAAGAACTGTTTCATCCTTTGAAGGGGCAGTTCGCGTCGTGTAGCATAGTCTTCTAGCTGGTGGTTATCAATCTTGCCTATTGCAAAATAGCGACTCTCGCTGTTGGCAATCATCAGTCCGCTTACCGAGGCGGGTGGTATCATGGCTCCGTTCTCTGTTAGCGTTATGCCTATGGTCTGCATGTTTATGAGTTTGTTTATGAGGAAGTTGATGCTTTGGTCGGGCAATGACGGGTAGCCCACGGCAGGGCGAATGCCGATATTTTTCTCTTTGAGCAGTTCGGCCATACTCAGTTGCTCGTCAGGGGCATATCCCCATATATCTTTCCTTACTTCTTCATGCATACGGCAAGCCGTTGCTTCTGCCAGGCGGTCGTAGAGGGTCTGTACCATCAGGTGGAGGTATGGGTCTTCGGCATACTTATTGTCATCACTGCGAGGCTGCACTGTGGCGGCAAACACACCTATACGGTCGTCCGCCGGCTTGATGAAATCTGCGAGGCAGAGGCGGTTGGCGCCTTCTTGGCGCAGGCAGGGTATGCGTACCGGCTCTGAGCCTTCTATCATTATATCATTACCTTGAGCGTGGGCATTGAATATACCCACTAGAGCCACGCATTCCACGTCGGCCTCGAGTTGCCGTAGAGTATGACGGGCATCCTCTATCAGCTCTTCCGTTTCGTTGCCGGTCGATGGCATGCTCCATGCGTGGAGGAAATAAGTCCAATCGATGTAGGGCGTTAGTTCGGTAATGTTATATCTGCGCGTTGTCAGCATGATGGAATTCTACTTGTTGTCCTGCGGGTTGAGAGACGGTGATGCCTTGATTGTGTGTGTATATCTGTATGCCGTTGCAGTAGGTTGCTTCAACTTGCCAGTTTGTGGCGAGACCTGCGTAGGGCGTCCAGCCACACCGACTCAGCACTTCTTTGTCGCTTATGATGTGAGGAGCAGTGAGTCGGCTCACTACTGCGATATCAGCCTTGTATCCTTTGCGGATGAAGCCGCGCTTATACACTCCGAAGTATTGCGCAGGATTGTGGCTCATCAGTTCTGCCACCCGAGGTAGGCTCAACACTCCTTCTTCTGCGAGCTGAAGCATCAGCACCAGGGAGAACTGCACTGAAGGCATGCCGGAGGCGGCTTGGAAAACTCCCCCCTTTTTATTGGCGGGCAGGTGAGGGGCGTGGTCGGTTGCGATGGCGTATATGGCCCCGTTGCTAAGTGCTTGGCGCAATGCCTGGCGGTCATTTGCCGACTTTATGGCGGGGTTACACTTGATGCGTGCTCCCAGGGTGGCGTAGTCCTCGTTGCTGAACATGAGGTAGCTGAGGCATCCTTCGGCTCTGACATGACCTTGAGTTGCCGCTATTTCTTGCAGTTCGGTTGCGGTCGATACATGTGCTACCATCAGGTTAGCATTGTGCTTGCGGGCTAGGGCAATAGCCTTGCGCGTGGAGTTGGCACACACCTCTTCGTTCCTGATTATGGGGTGGAACTCCACTCCTGCTTCGTTGCCGAGTTGTTTGCGCAGTTTCTCCTCGTTGCGTGCTATCATGGCCGAGTCCTCGCAATGGGCTATTATGGGCAGGCCTCTGCGGGTGGCGACTTCGAATATGCAGTTGAGCGCTTCATCGCTGTCGACTAGCATATTGCCTGTAGATGCTCCCATAAAGAGCTTGATGCCCGGTGTTAGGGCGGTGTCCACGTTCTGTAGCTCAGCCATGTTATCATGGGTGGCTCCGAGATAGAAAGCGTAGTTGACGAGGCTACTCTGCTTCGCGATAGCTATTTTGTGTTTTAGTGCATCGATGGTAGTGGTCTGCGGGCATGTGTTGGGCATGTCCATGAAGGTGGTCACTCCTCCGGCAGCAGCAGCCCGGCTCTCGGTAGCGATATCACCTTTGTCGGTCATTCCCGGCTCACGGAAGTGTACGTGTTCGTCTATTACTCCGGGCAATATGTAGGGGTCGCCTTCACGCGGTTTTTCTTGCAGGGGTATGATGTCAACAATGGTGTCGCCGCAAATCTTTATGCTCCCGCTGAAGATACGGCCCTCATTAACTATATTTCCACTGATGACAGAAACCATACACCTATTGCTTCTTCTTTTTAAATTTCCCTCGGATACTGTCCCACTTAAGGCGTATGACTCCAAACATGGCTTCGCCGAAAATGCCACCGCTCATTTTGCTTGTGCCTAGCTGTCGGTTGACAAAGACCACCGATACCTCTTTAATCTTGAATCCTAGCTTGTAGGCGGTAAATTTCATTTCTATTTGGAAAGCGTAGCCCTTGAATCGGATGTCATCGAGGTTGACAGCCTCTAGCACCTCGCGGCGATAGCACTTAAATCCTGCCGTGGTGTCGTGTATCTTCATGCCGGTTATCAGGCGTACATACTTACTGGCATAGTAGCTCATAAGCACGCGGCCCATAGGCCAGTTTACTACATTTACACCACTGACGTAACGGCTGCCGATGGCGAGGTCGTAGCCCTCATCATGGCAGGCGGCGTAGAGGCGTGGCACATCCTGGGGTGAATGACTGAAATCGGCATCCATCTCAAAGATGTATTTATACTGTTCTCTTTCAAGTGCCCACTTAAACCCTGCGATATACGCTGTGCCGAGGCCGAGTTTGCCGCTACGCTCCATCAGGTGGATTCGTCCGGCAAAAGGAGCCTCTTCTTGCATCTCTTTTACTATTGCGGCAGTGCCGTCGGGTGAACCGTCGTCAATCACTAAAATGTCGTACGGTCCGTTGAGATTGAAGATAGCCGTGATGATATTACGGATATTCTCCTTCTCATTGTAAGTCGGGATGATGATAATGCTGTCAGACTGCATTTTGATAGATGTTTATTGCGTTGTTTTGTGGCCTTGGAGTCCAAGGGCTTAAGCTCGAATATGCAAAGTTAGTAAACTTTGTTTGTAGAGAGGGCTTCCTAATCCGATTTTTTTTGTTTTTTACTAGTTTTTTTATTTTTCTAAGGCAAAAAGGTCAATTTTGAATGCACAAAGATGCGGCAAGCAGCAGACCAAACAAGAACATGTTGCGAGAGGTGAGACCAAGTACACCATTCAGCGCGCGCCCCTGGCGCAGGCTTACCATGCGATGCCATGTGATGAAATGTAATAATAGGTAAGGCAAGGTAATAATTGAAGGCCATAGCCCATGCCAAGGCAGGAAAGCTAAGGTAAGCAACCATGCGGTTAGACCGCAGCCGAGGTAGAAGTAGCGGCCAAATCGCTCTCCAAGTCTGGCAATGAGAGTGCGTTTGCCATTAAGGCGATCGGTGTCGCGGTCGCGGTAGTTGTTAATGATTAGCAGGGTGTCAATCAGTATGCCGCAAATCAAACCTGCAATTACTGACTCGATGCTTATTTCGCCCGTTGCAGCAAAGCACGTGCCGCAGCATGGTACAAGGCCAAAGAACATCAGCACCAGCAGGTCGCCCATACCAGCATAAGACAAAATGGTTGTGTACAGGAATGCGAAGAGCACACACAAACCGCCGAGTATTATCATTGACCATTGACCATTGACCATTGACCATTGACCATTGGCCATTGACCATTGACCATAGATAAGGATGAGACTGCCGATGGCGAGTGTGGTGACAAGGGTGACCGCTATGCCGATGCGCATGGCTCTGGGTGTGATCCAGCCTTGTGCGCAGGCTCGTTCGGGGCCGAGACGATCCTCGCGATCAGTTCCCTTGCGGAAGTCGATAAGGTCATTAATCAGATTGGCGGCTATCTGCATCAGTGCTGCAAAGAGAGCGCAAATAATTATAGCTCGCCATTCGCACAGCTTAGATGCTGCAGCAATGGGCGTTGCCACGATGATGGGTATGAGCGCAGCGGTAAGTGTCTTGGGGCGTGCTGCTAGCACCCATGCTCTTATACTATTAGTTCTTATTTCCATTCTTACTGCAAAATTACGAAAAATATACTTTCTAACTCCCAAACTTTCGAACTTTTTTTGTTACCTTTGCACCTCGAAAGCGGCTTTATGCCCTAATATAGCTAAAAAACCTTCTAAAAACATTCTATTCGGTATTATGAAGAAATCGGTGAAAATAATAATCTTCGGTGCTCTGGCACTAGTATTGCTCGGCATTGCAGGCTATTTCATCTATAGCCTGTCTTCGCAGTTGGAGCAACAAAAGGAGGATAACGACAAGTTCCGCAAGCTGGCAGAAATGGACAAGAAAGAGATGGAGAACGAGTATGCACAGTTTGCTTTGCAGTACGATGAGATGAAGCGCACTGTCAAGAATGATTCTCTCCTCCACCGCATAGAGCAGGAACAAAACCGTGCTAACGCATTGTTGGCAGAGTTAAAGAAGGTCAAAAACGACGATGCCGCCGAGATTGCCCGCCTCAAGAAAGAGTTGGCTACGGTCAGGGCGGTGTTGCGTTCGTATATCATCCAAGTGGATTCGCTCAACCGCCTCAACCAGTCGCTGCGCGACGAAAACGCTATGGTTAAGCAGCAGTACACCACTGCCACAACCCAGATATCCACGCTTACGGAAGAAAAACAGACACTGACAAAGACGGTAGCTATTGCAGCGCAGTTGGATGCTACCGGCCTTAGTCTGCAGCCCCAAAACAAGAAGGGCAAGCTTGCAAAGAAGACTAAGGACATAGCCAAGTTTGTAGCTTCGTTCCGCATCTCGCGCAATGTTACTGCCAAAACCGGTGAAAGGCGTGTTTATCTGCGTATTCTGAAGCCGACAAACGAAGTACTAGGGCAGAGCGGCACGTTCAGTTATGAAGGCACTCAGCTCGGTTACTCTGCTGTGAAGACGGTGGAGTATAACGGAGAAGAAACACCCGTGACAATGTTCGTGAATGTCAATGAGATGCTAACCGCCGGCACTTACCGCATGTTTGTGTTTGTCGATGGTCAGATGATAGGCTCCACATCAGTTGCGATGACGAAGTAGGGCGGAGATTGTTAAACAAAAATCCCTAAAGTCGTGAGGCTTTAGGGATTTTTGCTTTTATTTGGCCAGGTAAGTAAGTGTGGAGGCTAGGCTGAGAAAGGCCTGTGCCACAGGTGTGGCTGGATCAAGAGTGATAGGCTGGCCGCTATCGCCACTTTCGCACACCGACTGCACGAGAGGAATCTGCCCAAGCAGTCTGAGGCCGAGGCTTTCTGCCAGTTGCTTGACTCCATCGCGACCAAAGATATAGTACTTGTTTTCGGGCAACTCAGCAGGAGTGAACCACGCCATGTTTTCCACAAGTCCCAGTATGGGGATGTTTACCTTTTCGTTCTGATACATATCGACGCCCTTGCGTGCATCGGCGAGAGCCACTTTTTGCGGTGTGCTGACGATGACGGCTCCCGTAATGGTGAGCGTTTGCATCAGGGTGAGGTGAATATCGCTGGTGCCTGGCGGGGTGTCGATGATGAAGTAGTCGAGATCGCCCCAGTTAGCCTCAGTGATGAGTTGCTTGAGTGCGTTGCTGGCCATTGGCCCGCGCCAAACTGTGGCTTGACCGGGCTTTACAAAGAAACCGATGGAGAGGATCTTTACTCCGTATTTCTCAGCGGGTACAATGAGCTGGCGATCGCCCACCATTTCACCCATAGGCTGATAATCCTCAATGTCAAACATCGTGGGTATCGACGGCCCGAAAATATCGGCATCCAGCAGGCCAACGCGGTATCCTAGCCGGGCGAGGGCTACGGCAAGATTGGCTGCGACGGTGCTCTTGCCGACGCCTCCCTTGCCGGAGGAAACGGCGATTACTTTCTTAAATTGAGAATTGAGGATTGAAGATTGAGGATTATTTTCTGTGACTTTCCTGTAGTCAACGGTGATGCTGACCTCGGCCTCTTTTGCTGCATAGGCGTGGATGGCGGCTTCAGCGGCTTTGACCACCGACTTCTGGAACGGGTCGGGATTTTTAGGAAAAATGATGCTGAACGACACCTTCATTCCGTCAATACGGATATTGTCGTCCACCATCTCTGCCTCTACGAGATTCTTGCCCGTGCCCGGATATTTCACCTGCTGCAGGGCTTCTGTGATTATCTTCGGATATAGTGTCATGATAGGTTTTGTTATTTTCCTTTGTCAAGTGATGAGCGTTTGTTGCGAGCATAACTGCGGTAGGAGTCAAACTCTATTTCCACTTCGGGCTCGGTGAGTTGCCCATCGTGGGGCAGACGGAAGCATATATATTTAATAGGTATGCCGCGCGCGAGCCATTGCTGCTCGTAGTATGTCTGTATCTGGAGTAGGGGAGAGAACTGTGCATTCTCTGCGAATTCCGGAGAATTGTACAAATCCCGTGTCGTCATGAGCGGCATAAGGTTGTTGTGCTGCAGCATCAGTTCTGTGTACGTGAAGAGGAAGTTGCTGTCGGTCTTTACGTGGATCATACCGTTGTCTGCGAGAAACTGGCGGTACCGCTCCAGGAAATATGTGGAGGATAGCCGCTTGGTGGGCTTTTTCATCTGCGGGTCGCTGAAGGTAAGCCATATCTCGCTGACCTCGTCGGGAGCGAAGAAATTACCGATAAACTCAATGCGAGTGCGCAGAAATGCCACATTCTTCAGCCCCAGCTGCAACGACTCGGTGGCGCCGGTCCACATGCGTGCTCCCTTAATGTCAATGCCAATGAAGTTCTTGTCGGGGAAGCGCTTGGCCAGTCCCACAGTGTATTCGCCGCGCCCGCAACCCAGTTCCAGCACTATGGGGTTGTCGTTCTTGAAAAAGTCTTTCCCCCATCGGCCTTTCATTCCGCCG
>JAFZXF010000081.1 GCA_017616915.1 Bacteroidaceae bacterium | reverse complement strand
TGGTGTCCTCACCGAGGTGGTAAGCGGACTGAAGGCCGGCCAGGAGATTATCTGCGAATTTGTAATGAACAACGAGGAGGAGATGGGCGACAACAATCCATTCATGCCCAAGTTCAAGAACCGCAATTCTGACAAGAAGCAAGGCTCCGCTGACGGCCAGGGTAAACCCTCCGGAGGAAACGGTCAGAGCAAGCCTGCTGCGAAGTAACACAAAACCCTTAACGCCATGCTCAAAGATGTAAAAACGGGCACCGACCGCAAAGTGGTAATACGTCTCGACAATGTGAGGCGCGACTTCAAGGTGGGCGAAGAGACAGTGCATGCCCTGCGTGGAGTGAGCTTCGAGATTTGCGAGGGCGAATTTGTGACCATCATGGGTACCTCCGGCTCCGGAAAGAGTACGCTGCTCAATCAGCTCGGATGTCTCGACACTCCCACCAGTGGCGAATACTACCTTGACGGCATACCGGTCAAGAAGATGAAGAAAAACGAACGCGCCTTGCTTCGCAATCGCAAGATAGGCTTTGTGTTCCAGAACTATAACCTGCTGCCCAAGACAACAGCGGTGGAGAACGTGGAACTGCCGCTGATGTACAACAGCCGCTACTCAGCCCGCGAACGCAAAGAAGCTGCCATAGAGGCGCTCAAGGCCGTTGGACTCGGCGACCGGCTCTACCACAAGAGCAACCAGATGAGCGGTGGACAGATGCAGCGCGTAGCCATAGCCCGCGCCTTGGTAAACAATCCCACCATCATTCTGGCTGACGAAGCCACCGGTAACCTCGACACACGTACCTCGTTCGAGATGCTCGTACTCTTCCAAAAACTCTACAACGAAGGACGCACTATCATCTTCGTTACCCACAACCCCGAGATAGCGCAATACTCCAGCCGCAACATCACCTTGCGCGACGGCAAGATTCGCCAGGACATCGTCAATCCAAATATCCAGTCGGCTGCCGAAGCACTTGCTGCACTACCCGCAAATCAAGACGACTAAATGAACTACCTAAACCTACTCAAAGTTGCCGTCAAGGCAATAGCCAGCAATAAGTTCCGGTCATTCCTCTCAATGCTCGGCATCATCATCGGCGTGGCCGCAGTCATCATCATGATGGCCATAGGCCAAGGCTCCAAAGAGAGTGTGCGCCAAAACATCAGCCAGATGGGTACGAACCTCATCATGGTGCGCCCCGGAGCCGACATGCGTGGCGGTGTAAGGCAAGACCCATCGGCCATGCAGACACTCAAGCAGGAGGATTACGAGAGTATCGTCCAGAACAAGAAGTATGTCACCTATGTTAGTCCGGAGGTCAGCGCTGGAGGCCAGGTGATTTATGGTGCCAACAATACTACCACCACCATCTATGGCGAGAGCCTCGAATACTTTGATATCAAGCAGTGGAGCGTGGAACAGGGCGACAGCTTCAGCGAAGAAGACATACGCAAAGCTGCCAAAGTATGCGTCGTGGGCAAGACAATTATCGATGAGCTCATGCCAAATGTTAACGAGCCCATCGGTAAGACCATCCGCTTCAAGTCTATCCCCTTCCGCATCGTGGGAGTACTCAAGAGTAAAGGATACAACTCGTGGGGCATGGACCAGGACAACGTAATCATCGCGCCTTACACCACCGTGATGAAACGTATACTCGCCCAGACATTCTTTAGTTCCATCAACTGCTCCGCCATTACTGAGGAACTCACCGACATCCTTCGGCAAACCCACAAGATTAAGGATGGCGAAGAAGACGACTTCACCATCCGCTCGCAACAGGAGATAATGGACACGATGTCGAGCACTATGGACTCCATCACCATCATCCTCGTAGTTGCCGCAGCCTTCTCGCTCATCGTAGCCGGTATCGGCATCATGAACATCATGCTCGTTAGCGTCACAGAGCGTACCAAGGAGATTGGTCTGCGCATGTCGGTCGGTGCCCGCGGCATCGATATCAGCGCTCAATTCCTTATCGAGAGTATCATGATAAGCGTGACCGGCGGCGTGCTCGGCATCATCGTGGGATGGCTGGGCACAGTGCTATGCGCCAACTTTGGACTGCCCGTCAGCATTCCGATGTGGAGCATCCTTTTGAGTTTCGCCGTCTGCACCATCATCGGCATTCTCTTCGGCTTCTTCCCCGCCAAGAAGGCAGCTACAATGGATCCCATTGAAGCCATCAGGTACGAATAAAGACTGGTATTTATGACTTCATTCCTCGCAGAGATAGTCGAGCAATGAAGCACAAGCATCTTCCAGCAGGGCAATAACGTATTCAAAGCCCTGGTCGCCGCCGTAATAGGGATCAGGAACCGTTGCTGCCTCGTGTTCACGTAGGAATGATGCCATGTCGAGAATTTGCGCTCGGCTGCCTGCGGGCTGCATCGACTCGAGGGCCCGGATATTCTGATGGTCCATTCCTATTATATAATCGAAATGGGAAAAGTCGCCTGTCTCTACGGGCCGTGAGCGATGAGTGATATAGTAGCCGTGCATGGAAGCATGCCGTCGCATACGGTTGTCTGCCAACTCGCCCTCATGATAGTCGATTAGTCCGGCAGAGTCAACCTCGAAACTATTTTCAAGACCCCGTTCTTCCACGAGGTGCTTGAAAATAGTTTCAGCCATAGGCGAACGGCATATATTGCCAAGGCAAATGAAAAGAACCTTTACCATTGACCGTTGAGAATCAGTTTACAAATCCTTAGGAGTATAGATGGCGTCCCACCAAGAAGAATCGCCCTTGAGGTATTTGTCAAACCATGCCACCATTGTGTTTATCCACTTCTTACGCTTATGGAAATCCATAATGCCATGGTTTTCACCTTCCACAAGCACAAAAGCAGTCGGCACGCCCAGCAACTTGAGGGCAGTGTGCATCTGGATGCTCTCACCTACCGGCACATTAGTATCTGCGGTGCCGTGAGTAAAGAGCAACGGGGTATGGATTTTGTCTGCATTGTAGAGCGGTGAGCGGTCAACATAGAGGTCTTTGCGAGTCCAGGGATATGAGTTGGCAGCGCTGACCTGACTATAGGTGTAACCCCAGTAACCTTCGCCCCAATAGCTAGTATGGTCGGATATTCCGGCATGGCTGATGCCTGCGGCGAACATATCAGTCTTGGTGAGTAGCAGTTGGGTCATGAAACCGCCGTAGCTGGCGCTGACACAACCTATAGCTTTGCTGTCAACCCACTGGTTGTTATTCATGAGATACTCAACAGTCTCGATGATGTCCTCAGCCACTCCTTCGCCCATCGTATTTACATGACGGGAGGCCCACTCCTGACCAAAGCCGGATGCTCCGCTAGGATTGCAGCACAAAACCACATAGCCAAGCGCATTCCAGTAGTGAGCAGGATAATGGCTACCACCGCCAAAACGGCGCGAAGTGGGCGAACATCCACCATAGTAGTCCACGATAACAGGATATTTCTTCGAGGCATCGAAGTTAGGCGGCAGATAATAGAAACCCGTCAGTTCATAGCCGCGACTACTCATAAATCGCACTCCGTGACATGAACCGATTTCCACCTCCTGCATACGCTCAGGATCGGCTTCACCTAAGAGGCAGAGCTTCTTGGTTTTGGTGTTCAGACTATAAAGCTCATCGGCCACACATGCACTGCTACCATAATATAATAAGGTAGAACCATCGTTAGAGAACGCAAAATCCTGCACCAACTCTAAGGGTTGTTCAATGCGAGTGATGCTGTTACTTTTCACATCATAGCGATAGAGGCTCACCGAATCTCCGTTCTCAGCGGTAAAGTAAGCCACCGCTCCCTTGCGCTGCACCTTGACAGTCTCAATCGATGGATCAAAATCACGAGTCACGGGCTGCACCTTCTTCGTATTTATGTCAAGCAGAAAGAGCTGATGATCATAAGCATTCGGCACAAGATCCTCAGGCAGTGTACATCCGATACGGTTGAAAGCCTCTGGACTGCCCGTCACAAGCAGACGGTCGGTGCCGTCAACAAGTCCCACAACTTCAGCAAATCCGTCACGCCAGAAGAGCGTGTCGCAGGCCATCGTCTGCAGGTTGAGACGGAAAGCTGATGCAACTTCTGTGGGGCGCTTCCCCATTATATCCTCACTAACCGAGAATATTATGTAACTGCCATCAGCTGCGATGGCATTGAGTGTTGAACTATGACTGCCAAACGTGAGAGGCTGCACGAGGCCCGTCTTCAGGTCCATCTTTTGCAGGCTACTGCGGTTGCGCCATCCGGGCTGACGGTCATCCGGAATCAGCACCTCATATACTCCGCTCTCGCGGTCGGGACCATTTTCAGACTTAGTAAGAATCACGAAATCCTCGGTAGGCGACATAGTATAATTGTCCGACGGCAGCTCTTTGCAGAGAATCTGCTCGCTAAAATCCGCGGGGTCATAGCTCACCAACTGTTTCTTGCCATCCACGGTGCGCACACCTAATAAACGCTCCGTCCGGGGCATCCAGCGGAGGCCGCTCTGAGGAGCAGTCATCTTGGTTCCATTGCTGAGGTTAAGCAACTCATTACGTCGTTGTGTCTTACCCTCGTGGTCATACCACCAGGTGCTAATAGTAGCATATTTGCCAGAGGGCGATACGCTAAGGCCCGTGTAGTGCTTCATCTCCATTACATCGTCAAGAGAGAACAGGCGCTTTTCGTTGAATGTTGGGCATTCCACATTCATCATTGTCTTAGTGCTATCGGCCTCCAGTTTGATTTTCAGAGCAGTAGTATCAGCCACATATTTCACAACCACGTTATATAAACCCGGCTGGTATCCCTGCTTACCATTAGCTTCCTTGCCATTTACAAACACTTTCTTATACTTGGGACCCTCGGCCTTAATCTCCACCTTATTATAACCGCCGAGCTTGAAACTGAAAGCAGCCATCATCAACTTGCCACAAAGGCTACTATCGGCATTTAGCTGACTCAACGCCATCGGTTTGCCCTGCTTTACCGCGTCCAGAGACACGTATGTATCAAGCATATAACTGTCCGACAGTTTTTTCTGCTTCACATCCACCGTGTCAACCATATATGGCCGCTGCACCATGAAAGGGCCGGCTACTCTCACTGTGTCTACCTCATGGGCAGACATCATTATGCTGGCAGCAGTCATTACGACTGCCACCAGCAGATTATTCGTCTTTCTCATTTTATTCTTTACTACTTTACTTCTTTGCCAACAGGTCGCGGATTTCCGTGAGCAGCTTCTCCTCGTTGCTAGGTTCCGGCGCGGGTGCAGGCTCTTCGGCTTTCTTCTTGTTGAGTTTATTCATTCCCTTAATCATCAGGAAGATACAGAATGCGATGATAAGGAAATCAATAATGTTCTGGATAAAGTTGCCATAGCATATCTTGGCGGCATTATCGCCTTCGCCAAGGGTAACGGCCAGCGTAGTGAAGTCAACCCCACCAGTCAGTTTACCTACAATAGGCATCAGAACATCATCAACCAGGCTGCTGACAATCTTGCCAAACGCACCGCCGATAATTACACCGACAGCCATGTCCATAACGTTGCCCTTCATGGCAAATTCCTTAAATTCTTTAATAAATCCCATAATAAATAATTTTTAGTGGTTATTTGCACTGCAAAAATAAAAATTTTTTCGTAATTTTGCACCGCTTTTCTGAAACTTTCGTAAAAAGCAGCGGTTTTAACCGTAAAATAGAGCAAAATAAACAATTTTATACACTAACAAACTAAAAAATTAAACTATTATGGCAACAAAAGTTGGTATTAACGGTTTCGGCCGTATCGGTCGCCTCGCATTCCGTCAGATGTTCGAGGCCGAGGGTTATGAAGTAGTAGCTATCAATGACCTTACAAGTCCTAAGATGCTCGCTCACCTGCTCAAGTACGACACCGCTCAGGGTGGTTTCGCTGGCAAGTTCGGTGAGAACAAGCACACCGTAGAGGCTGGTGAGGACTACATCGTTGTTGACGGCAAGAAGATCACTATCTATGCAAAGCCCAATGCTGCCGAGCTGCCTTGGGGTGAGCTGGGTGTTGACGTCGTTCTGGAGTGCACTGGTTTCTATACCTCCAAGGAGAAGGCCTCTGCCCACCTGACCGCTGGCGCCAAGAAGGTTGTTATCTCTGCTCCTGCCGGCAACGACCTGCCCACCATCGTGTTCAACGTAAACCACAAGACGCTGACCAAGGCTGATACTGTTATCAGCGCAGCTTCTTGT
>JAFZXF010000080.1 GCA_017616915.1 Bacteroidaceae bacterium | reverse complement strand
GTGAGGGATTCAAACCCCCGATACCCACAAGGAGTATACCGGATTTCGAGTCCGGCGCATTCGATCACTCTGCCAACTTTCCTCGGTTCGAAATTCGAGTTGCAAAATTAGTGCTTTTTCCTAAACCGACAAAGGAATCTCACACAAAAATGCGCTCACATCAACTGCAAGCGCATTTTTTGTAAGTTTGTATTGTCATACCTGCGGACCTATATCTTCAGGTCTGCCTTGATATCATTGACTTTCTTCTGAGCTATTGCCACAGCTTTGTCATAATCGGCGGCAGTGGGCATATCGCCCTTCACCTCCACATAGAACTTAATCTTAGACTCGGTGCCCGAAGGACGCACGGATATCTTGGTGCCGTCGGCAGTGAACCACTGCAGCACATTGCTGGTAGCGGGCATATCGAGTGCGCTCTCAGCTCCATTGAACGTCTGCTTGAGAGTCTTGTAGTCCTTCACGCAAACCACGTTGCTGCCGCCGAGTACAGTGGGCGGAGTCTTACGGAAGTCCTCCATCATCTGCTTAATCTCGTCAGCACCCGATTTGCCGGGCTTGGTTACGGAGATAGCATTCTGATATGCAAATCCGTAATCGAGGTATATCTTCATAAGCAGGTCGTAGAGCGTCATACCGTTATCCTTAGCCCATGCAGCTATCTCGCAGAGCAGGCAGATGGAGGCTGGTGAGTCCTTATCCCTTACCTTATCGAACGGCAGATATCCGAAGCTCTCCTCGCCACCGCCGATATACTTCTTCTTGCCCTCATCGAGCTTAATCTCGCGGGCAATCCACTTGAAGCCGGTATATACGTCGCGAATCTCCACGCCGTTGCGCTTGGCGATGTCGGCAATGGTCTCGGTGGTCACAATGGTCTTGACCATAAACTCGTTGCCCTTGAGCTGACCGAGCTTTTTCTTGTTCTCCAGGATATAATAGGAAAGCATGAGTGCGGTCTGGTTGCCATTGAGTATGCACCACTCTCCCTTAGGATCGCGGCAAACCACTGCGAGCCGGTCTGCATCGGGATCTGAGGCGAGCACAAGGTCGGCATTGAGCTTAGTACCCAGCGCCATACCGAGTGTCATAGCTTCGGAGTTCTCCGGATTGGGCGAAACCACTGTTGGGAAGTTGCCGTCAATAACCATCTGCTCTGCCACCACGTTGATATTCTGGAAACCCCATGTGCGCAGGGCAGCGGGAATGATTACGCGGCCCGTGCCATGTAGCGGCGAATAAACGATGCAGAGGTCTTTCTGGCGATTGATAACCTCCTGATCAACCAATGCCTCATGAACAGCCTCGAGATAGTCGATGTCCATCTCGCCGCCGATTATCTGGATGAGGTCTTTGTTGGGTGCAAACTTCACCTGGTCGATGGTCACCTTGTTTACCTCGTCGATAATACCGGTGTCGTGAGGTGCCAGCACCTGTGCGCCGTCGTCCCAATAGGCCTTGTAGCCGTTATACTCCTTGGGATTGTGGCTCGCGGTGATGTTCACTCCGGCCTGTGCGCCAAGCTGGCGGATCGCAAACGAGATCTCCGGCGTGGGACGCAGGCTCTCAAAGAGATACACCTTGATACCGTTGGCCGAGAAGATGTCGGCACATGTCTCGGCAAAGAGGCGGGAGTTGTTGCGGCAGTCGTGACCCACAACTACGGCCAGATCCTGCTTGCCCGGGAAAGCCTTGCGGATATAGTTGGCGAAGCCCTGTGTGGCCATACCTACGATATACTTGTTCATACGGTTGGTGCCGGCTCCCATGATGCCACGCAGACCACCTGTACCAAACTCCAGGTTCTGGTAGAAAGCGTCAATCAGGGCTGTCTTGTCATCGGCATCCAGCATCGCCTGCACTTCTGCGCGGGTCTGCTCGTCGAATGCGGGGCTGAGCCACTTGCGGGCCACCTCGCTACACTGCTGTATAAGTTCTTGCTGCTCTGTCATATTATTATATTTTAAACCTAATGATCAATGGTCAATGGTCAATGTTCAATTATTTAAGAAGAAATCTGTCACCTGTTTGATCAATTATCTTTTTCTTCACCGCGTCGTCGTAGCCACTGGCTCTGAGCTTAGCCATGATGGTATCTGTGCCGTGCGAGCTTACCTGGAAGCCACCGGCGGGATTATCCACATGCTCGGCCATATCGTTGTATTTCACAATCAGGTACTGGCCAAGTTCCATCCAGCGGTCCATCATCTTCTGAGCCGACTCCTTGGAATAGAGGGTGAGGAACGATACTGCCTTTGCGGGGTCTTCTTTATAGAGAATCATGGCGCTACCCTCTACTGCCTTCTGCGATGCAGCGAAGGTGGAGTCAAGCTCATCACGCACCTTCTTAAGGTCGGGGAACATCTGCGAATAGCGCGGATAAACCATGTTGCTCACCCAGTTCTGGAGCCAGAAGGCCGACTTAAAAGAGAACTTCACGGCGTTTCCGGTCTTCAGCGTATAGCATGCCGGCACCTCGGTAGCGCAGCAATACACCGGTGTGTAGGGAGT
The DNA here is from genome assembly GCA_017616915.1 of Bacteroidaceae bacterium. GTDB lineage: Bacteria > Bacteroidota > Bacteroidia > Bacteroidales > Bacteroidaceae > UBA6382. Next base: position 1,194 of record JAFZXF010000080.1, on the reverse strand, counting down.
GGTGTGTGCGTCATCGTTAGAGAACCACAGTATGCCGCCGATAGGATTGGGCAGACTGGATCTCACCTGTGCTATCATAGCGAAGCTGGTCTGCTGAGTGCCCACGGGACGCTCGTTGAAATACTTCTTCCCGTCGTATTCCCAGCTCAGCGGACGCGGACGGTAAGGAGTGAGCCAAGCGCCGGCACCCGGGTCATTGGTCATCTCGAGCACAGTACCGTCGAAGTGGTCACGCATACCTGCCATCACGTCTTCCATACCAATCTTGCGGTCGGGCTTGATATAGAGCGGCAGCGGCTCGCCTGTCAGGTCGATACCTGCTGAGTAGTCGAAGTATTTGTCCATACCCTTGGCGTACATATTATATATAGCCCATACGCGAGCCTCGCAGTAGCGTGCTCCACCGAAGTCAATTGGACAGAAGGTATTTGCGAAGTCGAAGTCTATGTCCTTACCGTCGAAGAGCTTCATCTTGCGGGCAACGGCGATGATGTCCTTGGAGTAGAGCACCTGGTCTTTAGGCAGCTGCATAAACTTATGGATGCGGCTCTGATTAGCGTGAACACAGACTGCATCATCGGGCACTCTCACAGCCACCCACAATGCTCCGTGACCGCCGGGACCTCTGCCCACCATCTCCAGGATAAACGCCTCGTTGGGGTCTGCCACCGAGAAGGTCTCGCCCTCGGAGTTGTAGCCGTACTTCTGAGTCAGCTCATCCATAATCTTGATGGCTTCGCGAGCGGTCTTGGCTCTCTGCAGGGTGATGTAGATCAGCGAACCGTAGTCGATGATGCCTGTGGAGTCAACCATCTCTTCGCGGCCGCCAAAGGTGGTCTCGGTGATTACTACCTGGTGCTCGTTCATATTGCCCACCACGTTGTAGGTCACAGGGGCCTCGTCGATCTCGCCCCATAGTTTATTGCTTTCCCAGTCAAAGACCTTGCGCTTGGCCCCCTTGGGGTGAGTGCCGGCCGGGAAGTGCTGCATCACGCCGTAAGCTCCATAGCTGTCGGCGTTGTAGCTAACAAACACGCTACCGTCTTTACTGGCTTTCTTGCCAACGATGATATTGGTGCAGGCCATGCCTATCTGCATTCCCACAACTGCTGCAATCACGAAAAGAATTGTTTTTTTCATATTTTGATGATTTATTATTATTATAAGGTCGATTAGGGTCGATTAGGGTCGATT
>JAFZXF010000079.1 GCA_017616915.1 Bacteroidaceae bacterium | reverse complement strand
TATGCTCGTCACGGAGTTGCCGATGGTTACCGCGGTAAGTCCTTTGCAACTCTCGAAAGCACCATCACCTATGCTTGTTACGAAATTGGGGATGGTAATCGATTTCAGTCCCGTGCAGTCCTTGAAAGCATAGCCCCCTATGCTCGTCACGGAGTTGCCGATGGTTACCGCGGTAAGTCCTTTGCAACTCTCGAAAGCACCATCACCTATGCTTGTTACGAAATTGGGGATGGTAATCGATTTCAGTCCCGTGCAGTTCTTGAAAGCATACCCTCCTATGCTCGTTACGGAATTGGGGAAGGTTAGTGCGGTAAGTCCTTTGCAGCCAGAGAAAGCATAATTTCCTATGCTTGTCACGGAGTTGGGAATAGTTACCGATGTCAGCCCAGTGCAGCTAGAGAAAGCGCTGGCACCTACGCTCTTCACATTAAAATCTCTGTTTCTGTATGTAATGGCCTCTGGAATAACTATATCACCCGAATATCCCACATTACCAGAAGTCATTTTTGTCACTGTAGCTGCGTGGTCTGTAGTGTTTAGCTCATAGAATATACCATCGACTTCGACACTTTCAGAAAAGAGATTAGTACATATAAGCAATAGAACAACAGACGATAACCCTTTTTTCATACCATTATTATTTAAAGTTAGACCTATACATAAGAAAGGCGCAGACATTCGCCATACGCCTTTGAGGTTCACCACAAACCCGAACATGGTACGGAAAAGCCTACGCCCAAATGGTTCGGCTCTATCCATGTTCTGTTTGCTCTCATTGTTTGAGGTGGTGATTTCAAAGGCAATTGAGCAAATATCTCTTGTGCCCCATACGGGAACACGGTGCAAAGGTAGTGATAATATTTGGATAAACAAGAAAGTGAGGGTGATTTTTTAGGTGGCGTCAACCATTTTGTCGCCCAAATACGCGGTTTTGGTTGACATCGGCAGCTGAGAGGGGGCTCATCTGAGCGGCACTTAACATTTCCGCTAAGTAGTTATAAGTAAAATACTTAGCCCCTTGCGTATGTCGGAAAAAAGTGCTAAATTTGCAGTAGATCTAGATTAAAAAGTAAGGGAAAGTTTTCCTAAAGAAAAAAAGTATTATTAACTTTAAAATGTAAAAAAATTATGGCTTTACTTAAAACAACTATCACCAGACGTAACGCGCCGGGCACTGACACTCAAAAATTCTACCCGGGCATCGTGAGCTTCAGCAACATTGGCAACGACCAACTGGTTGAGTATCTGGCAACTAACTCCGGCATCAACAAGCCAGTGGCTATCGCCGCAGTCAACGCCCTGAGAGCTCTATTCACAAACTATTTGCTCAACGGACACACAGTCCAGATACCGCAGCTGGGCACGTTCTCCCTCTCAGCCATCACCAAACCGGTGGCTCTGAAGAAGGACGCCGGTCCAGACTGCATCAAGAGGGTGAAAATCCGCTACACTCCAAAGAGTAGCATCAAAAACGCTTGTAAGAGCGTGAGATTCAGTGCAATACCTCTCGTCGAGGACTAATAACCAATATGTTTAACCGAAAAAATGACAGACTATGAAACTTGGATACAGAATTTGCAAGATTGAGAATGAAAACGCGGGCACAGTGAAGTACTCCGTGAAGCTCGTCCCCTACAGCAAGCTGAGCGAAGAGGCGGTGGTGAACCTCGCCCTCAACGACAGCAACATCAACTCACAGGACCTCGCAGCCGGCTTTGCCGCACTGACGCAGGCTATCTACGACTTCGTGCTCAACGGCCACTCCATCACTATCAGTGGCCTCGGCAATTTCAGACTGACCGCCAGAACCGGCATCTGGGATAACGATTCGCTGAAATGGAAGTCCGCAGGCAAGACCAGCATGGATGACGTGAGCAGCGATGAGATCAAGGGCGTGTACGTCCGCTTCCGTCCCTGCACAGCACTGAGAGAGCAGCTGCAGGGGGCTAAGTATTTCGACGTCACCAAGACGGTGTTCGGAAAGAAGTGGGCAGATCCCACCGCAGCTCCTGGTGACAACACCGCAGGCGGTGGAGGCTTCAACGGCAATCCTGAGGATGACACGCAAGGTGGCTCTGGTAACGATCCTTCGACAGGCTCAGGACAAGGAAACGAAAACCAAAACCAGAACGGTAACAGCGGTTCAAGTGGTTCAAGTGGTTCCACTACCACGAGCGTAGCTACTCCTGTGATCTCCGATGACGCCAACATCACTGCCAACGGCACTGTTCACGTGACCTGTGCAACCGACGGCGCTCAGATGTACTACACCGTAGGAATGGACAGCGACCCCGCTGATCCTACCAATCAGAGCACCGCAGTGCCCGCCAACGGCACTATCGTGGCCAACGAGTCCTACTCCGAGGATGCCCACCTGAAGGTGATCGCCTACAAGGACGGCGCCTATAGCTCTGTGGCAAGCAAGACCGTTCCTGCACGTCAGGACGACTAATTTCATTGAGCATTGAACATTGCCGCTGCGCTCTCACCTCCGCTTATCAGCACCCGCTGCTAAAGAGCTCCCCAGCTCTTTCGAGACGCAGCGACCGAGCTTGCTTCGGTTCGCAATGCGCAAGGCATTGAACATTGACCGGTCACGGACCGGCTTTAGATCTAAGTCCAGTTTGAAACCTGGAACTTGAAACCTGAAACTTTTGAACCGTCTTGCCTCTGGAAGGGGGTGCAACGCACTGGTCTTGGGAGGCAGAACAATGCAAAAAAGAGGGCGGGTGCTAATGCATCCGCCCTTGTCGCTGGGGTTATTTTGGTTGCTTTGTAGGTGTGTCTGGTCAGTGTCGTTATTTACTTTGCATCCTTGGCTGTCATGTTGAAGTAGGTGTAGTCGATGGAGCCGTTGGCATTGCCGCCCACCTCGCTTTGGAGGGTCACATACACCAGATTGTTGCCGACTTCAAGGTTCCATGATGTCGTTCCACCAGCGGAGCTGTGTATTTCCTCTGCCTGGCCTTGCATTATCTCGTCCCACTTGGCGAAATGGGCGGAGATGTCGATATGCCCTTCCTGGCGCGCAGTCTCACGTACACTGCATATCTTCAAGAAATTACCCTGACCATCGATGGTTGGCATGTTCATCATCGCTGTGGCAAGTATGGTATATGTTGCGCCATCGACAGTGTATTCGCCGATTTTCGTGCCGTGAGCACCCTCGATGGGTTTGTTGCCCCACCAGTCATCCACGATATAGAACTCTACCAACGGCTCCTTAGTCCAGCCGTATGCGCCGATATAGCCGTACTGTGCGGAGCCGGATTTGGTGTAGCGGTAATCGCCGGTGAAGAGCTTGGAGTTGCGGTCGATGCCATTGGAGTTGTAATAATAGCCCACTCTGCACTGATACTCTGAAACATTGTACCAGCTGGCCTTAAAGGTGCCATTGTCGTAGTAGGTCATGGAGGTGTTGCCGCCTGAGTACCACTGCTCAAATTTCCACGGGGTTCCTTCGATGTCACCCGTTCTATTACCGTATACTAGATGGGAACTGCCCTTATGGCCATCCTGATTGGCGTCATAGTAGTCGTCGGGACCTGGACCCGGCTCGGGGTCACCGTTGATGATGTAGTTGTAGATGGCAACCACGTCGGCGCTGTTGACTGAGCCGTCACCGGTGATATCATACTTGGTGTTGACCTGTGCGCTAGCTGCGCTGCAGATGAGCATTGCTGCGAAGAAGAATGTCTTTTTCATAGTATTGAATGTGAAATTGTTGTTTACTTTCTGTTGGTGTGGAGTGGGCGGTAGTTGATGCCCATGACGTCGAGGCGCTTGAGGTGCTGCTCGAGGCGGGGCAGGAAGTCGTCCCAGTGCTGCTCGGAGCGGGGTGTCCAGGCTTTCTCGGCGAGGGCGAGGGCACGGGGGAAAACCATCCACTGCATACGGGCCTCTGAGGGGATATACTCGCCCCAGATATTGGCCTGCATGCCCTTGACGAGCTTGAGCTGCTCAGCGGTGAGGTCGGTGGGCACGATGTCACCATCATAGAGGCGACGCAGGGTCTTGTCGTCCTGACCGTAGTCGAAGTAGCAGTAGGTGGTGGGGCAGAGCACTACCTCGTTGCCCATAGCTGTGGAACGCTGAGCCACATCAGCATGGTCACCACGCCACCAGTGGACGGTAGCTGTCTTGGAGAGGCCACCCTCGAGGATCTCGTCCCAGCCGAGGATGCGACGCCCGTGGGCATTGAAATACTTCTCCATGAGCTTGGTGAACCACGCCTGCAGTTCGCTGACATCCTTGAGTCCTTCCTCACGGATGCGACGCTTGCACTCGTCACACTCTGACCAGCGGCCACGGTTGACCTCGTCACCTCCGATGCTCACATATTCATAGGGGAAGAGCTCGAAGATCTCGTCATAGACACGCTTGGCAAATTCAATGGTGGTGTTGCGGCCCAGGCAGAGGGGCTCCACACCGTCCTGGGTGCAGCTGAGCCAAGGGTATATGCGGCAGGCAGCATGGTTGTGGCCGGGCATATCGATCTCGGGGATGACATCGATGCCACGCACGGCAGCGTAGGCCACCACGTCGCGAATCTCGTCCTGGGTGTAGTAGCCGCCGTACATCTCCTTGCCGTTGATGGTCTTGAAGTACTTCCAAGGGAGGCACAGGTCGGGGTTGTTCTCCTTGCCGGCACGCTCAAGACAACGGCGGTCGTGGGAGTTGAAGGTGCGGTATTCAAAGCTGTCGGCAGAGAGCTCGGGATAGCCCTTGATCTCGACGCGCACAGCCTGTTCGTCGGAGAGGTGCCAGTGGAACTTGTTGAACTTGTAGAGTGCCATCTGGTCGAGTAGGGCCTTGGTCTCCTCCACGGAGTAGAAATGACGCACAGGGTCGAGCATCAGGCCGCGCCAGTGGAACGTGGGGCTGTCCTTGATGGCAACGGCGGGGAGGGACCATTGAGCTATTTGACTATTTGCCGATTTACTTATTTGACTATTTGAATTGTGAAATTGTGAAATTGTGAAATTGTGAAATGACTCAATTTCGTTGGGGAGGAGCTGGCGCAGGGTGGCGATGCCATTGATGATGCCACGATAGGTGGTGGCGGTGATGAGAACGCCGGTGGGGTCGGAGACGAACTCGTAATCCTCGTCTAAAGATTGACCGTTGAGCATTGAGGATTGAGGATTATTGACGAGGTTGAGCTGTATCTTGCCCTTCTTGCCGGTCTTGATGCGGAGGCCGGTGGCGCGGGTGAGCATCTCCTGCAGATAGTTGGCTGCGGGTGCGAGGCTGGGGTCGTTGTACCCGATGGTGAGACCGTCCTTGAGGACGAACGTGCCCTGCCGCTCAACAACGGATGAGGGCTTGGGGATGATATTAACTGCAGCCATCGATGTGAGCAGGCTGGCTGTCCACAGGGCTATGAAAAGGGAGAATGTCTTTTTCATTGTAAATCTGATTGATAATGGATAATAAACGGATTTGCAGCTGCAAAGGTAACAAAAATATTGAACATTGAACATTGAACATTGAACATTTTTTCATTTGACAATTTAACCATTTCACGATTTGACGAAAAAATTGAGCGGTCACGGACCGGAATTTTAATCTAAGTCTAGTATAAAAATGGAACATTTTTCTGATGATTGGCGGCAAACAACGGATTATAGAGGGGAGAAAAGTGAAAAAAGAGGGAAAAAATTTGGTGGATTGAAAAGAAATGCCTACTTTTGCAGCGCACTTTGAAGGTGAGAGGCTCAAGCGGGCTTCTCACTTCTTCTTAAATAACAACCTAATCTTAACTCAATGATCGAAAAACAAACTGTTAAGGCCCTCGTGGACCAGTGGCTGGAAGGTAAGAGCTACTTCCTAACCGACCTTGTGATTGATGACAACGACCGTATCGTGGTGGAGATAGACCACAAAGAGGGCGTGTGGATTGATGACTGTGTGGAGCTGAGCCGATTTATCGAAGCTAATCTGGATCGCGAAGTGGAGGACTACGAGCTTGAAGTGGGCAGCGCCGGTATAGGCCAGCCTTTCAAGGTGAGACAGCAGTACGTGAACAACGTGGGTAACGAGGTGGAGGTGCTCACCGCAACGGGCACTAAACTGAAAGGGGTGCTCAAGGCCGTGGAGGACGACACCTTCGTGGTTACCGTACAGCAGAAGGTGAAGCCCGAAGGGGCAAAGCGTCCCAAGATGGTGGACGAGGACATCACCCTGGCCTACACCGATGCCAAAGAGGTGAAAGCGGTGATTAAGTTCTGAACATTAACACAAAAAAATATATACAATGGCAAAAAAGATTGAAGAGACAGTTAGCCTCATTGATACTTTTGCGGAATTCAAGGAAACCAAAAGTATCGACTATGCTACGATGGTAAACGTGCTGGAAGAGAGCTTCCGCAGCGTGATTGCCAAGATGTATGGTTCTGATGAGAACTATGATATGATAGTCAACCCGGGCAAGGGTGACTGCGAGATTTACCGCAACCGCGTGGTTGTGGCTGACGATGAAGTGACCGATCCCAACAGGGAAATCTCTCTGAGCGAGGCTCAGAAGATAGCCAGCGACTATGAGGTGGGTGAGGACGTGAGTGAGCGTATCGACTTCTCCAAGTTTGGCCGCCGTGCCATCCTCAACCTGCGTCAGACACTGGCCAGCCGCATCCTGGAGCTGGAGCACGACGCACTCTACAACAAGTACAAGGACCGCGTGGGCGACGTAGTAAGCGCCGAGGTTTATCAGGTATGGAAGAACGAAATCATGCTCGTGGATGACGAGGGCAACGAACTGATAATGCTCAAGAGCCAGCAGATTCCGGGCGACTTCTTCCGCAAGGGCGACATTGTAAGGGCCGTTGTGGACCGCGTGGACAATGCCAACAACAATCCTAAGATCTACCTCAGCCGCACCGCTCCCGAGTTCCTGCAGCGCCTGCTGGAGGCCGAGGTGCCTGAGATCAACGACGGCCTGATCACCGTTAGACGTATTGCACGTATCCCCGGCGAGAGAGCTAAGATCGCTGTGGAGAGCTATGACGACCGCATCGCTCCAGTGGGAGCCGTAGTGGGCGTGAAGGGCAGCCGTGTGCACGGCATCGTGAGAGAGCTGCGTAATGAGAATCTGGACGTCATCAACTACACCGCCAACCCCTCGCTGTTCATACAGCGTGCGCTGGCTCCTGCCACTATCTCCAACATCGTGATTGACGAGGAGAACAAGTCGGCTCAGGTTTACCTGAAGCCCAAAGAGGTGTCGCTGGCCATCGGTAAGGGCGGTCTGAACATCAAGCTCGCCGGTATGATTACGGGCTACAACATCGACGTATTCCGTGAGGCTGAGGAAGATGTGGACGATCCCAACATGGGCGATGTTTATCTCGATGACTTCACCGACGAGGTGGACGAGTGGGTAATCGAGGCCCTCAAGAAACAAGGCTACCAGACAGCACGTCAGGTAATGGCTGTGTCGCGTGAGCAGCTGGCTGAGGAGGCAGACCTCGAACTGGACACCGTAGACCATCTTCTGAAGGTGCTCTTCGCTGAGTTTGAGCAAGACGAGGCAGAGTAATGCCATTGAACATTGAGCATTGACCATTTTTTCATTTGACAATTTAACCATTTCACGATTTGACGAAAAAAATGAACGGTCACGGACCGGCTTTAGATCTAAGTTCAGTTTAAAACTTGAAACTTGAAAATTATACAGCATGAGTGTAAGATTAAATAAGGTATTAAAGGAATTCAATATTGGCCTGCAGACAGCAGTGGATTTCCTCGGGAAGAAAGGCATCAAGGTTGACAACGACATGAATGCCAAGATCTCCGATGAGGCTTATGAGGTCGTGAAGAGTGAGTTTGGCAAGGACAAGGCCGTGAAGAAGCCTGTGGTCAGCCTCACTACCAAGCGTGCCGAGTCCAAGAAAGCTGAGCCTAAGCCCGCTCCGGTTATCGAGGAGATCAAGACCGTGCTCCCCGAGGAGCCTAAGTTTAAGACTGTGGGCAAGGTGGACCTCGACAAGCTTAAAGCACAGCCCAAGCCTGCTGCCGAGCCCGTGAAGGAGGAGCCGGTGGTGGAAGAAGAGAAGCCCCAGCCCGTAGCTGAGCCCGAAGAGCCTCAGACAGCTCCCGAGCCCGCACCAGAGCCCGAAGAGCCTCAGACAGCTCCCGAGCCCGCACCAGAGCCCGAGGAGGAAACTGCTCCCGAGGAGGAAGAGGCGGACAGCAACGAGCCGGAAATCTTCCGTCAGGTCAAGACCAAGACCATAGAAGGACCGAAGGTGCTGGGCAGCATAGACCTGTCGAGCATCAACGAGAATACCCGTCCCAAGAAGAAGAGCCGCGAAGAACGCAAGAAGGAGCGCGACGAGAAGCGTCAGGAACGTGTAGCCACCGTTGCAGCCGGTAAGAAGAAGCGTAACCGCATCCAGCCCAACAAGGTTGACGTGAACGCCGAGGCTAAGAAGGTGACTGACGACGGACGTCAGGAGCGTGCAGCAGCAGATCGTGGCAAGGGCGGCGGTCGTAACAAACGCAATGCCAAGGGCTCACCCCTGCAGAAGAATGTGATATCCGACGAGGATGTAGCAAAGGAGGTAAAGAAGACCCTGGCCCGTCTGCAGAGCAAGAAAGCCTTTGCCAGCGGTGCGAAGTATCGCCGTGAGAAGCGCGACCAGATACGTGAGCAGATGGAGATGCAGGCAAGCGAGGAAGCTAATGAGAGCAAGACCCTCAAGCTGACCGAGTTTGTGACCGCCAACGAGCTGGCAAGCATGATGAACGTGCCGGTCACCAAGGTTATCAGTACCTGCATGAGCATCGGCATGATGATCAGTATCAATCAGCGTATGGACGCGGAGACTATCAATCTGGTAGCCGAGGAATTCGGATTCAAGACCGAGTATGTCAGCGCCTCAGTATCAGAGGCTGTGCATGAAGAGGAGGACGAGGCTGAAGACCTGCAGCCCAGAGATCCCATCGTTACGGTGATGGGTCATGTGGACCACGGTAAGACCTCGCTGCTCGACTGGATCCGCAAGAGTAACGTGATTGCCGGTGAGGCAGGTGGTATTACCCAGCATATCGGTGCTTACAATGTTACCCTAGAGAACGGTCGCCATATCACCTTCCTCGACACTCCGGGTCACGAGGCATTTACCGCTATGCGTGCCCGTGGTGCACAGGCTACGGATATAGCCATCATCATCATCGCTGCCGACGACGACGTGATGCCCCAGACCAAGGAGGCTATCAGTCATGCTCAGGCAGCAGGTGTGCCGATGGTGTTCGCCATCAATAAGATAGACAAGCCCGGAGCTGACCCCGAGAAGGTGAAAGGCTCGCTGGCTAATATGAACCTACTCGTAGAGGACTGGGGCGGCAAATATCAGAGTCAGGATATCTCCGCCAAGAAAGGCATCGGCGTCAACGACCTTCTGGAGAAGGTGCTGCTCGAGGCCGATATGCTGGAGCTCAAAGCCAATCCCAACCGCAAGGCCACAGGTACGGTCATAGAGTCATCGCTCGACAAGGGACGAGGCTATGTGGCTACCATCCTGGTGAGCAACGGTACGCTGAATATCGGTGACCACGTGATAGCAGGTACATGCTACGGCCGTGTGAAGGACCTCTCCGATGAGCGTGGCCGTAAGATCAAGAGCGTAGGTCCCTCCAGAGCTGCCACATTGCTGGGTCTGAACGGTGCACCGCAGGCTGGTGACACCTTCCACGTGATGGACAGCGAGCAGGAGGTACGCGAGATAGCCAACAAGCGACTGCAGCTGCAGCGTGAGCAGGGTATCCGCACCCAGCACCGCATTGGCCTTGAGGAAATCGGTGCACGTATCGCAATGGGTGGTGTTGAGGAACTCAATATCATCGTCAAGGGCGACGTGGACGGCTCCGTAGAGGCTTTGTCAGATTCGCTCATCAACCTCTCTACCGAGAAGATTCAGGTCAACGTGATCCACAAGGCTGTGGGTCAGATATCCGAGAACGATATCGTACTGGCTGCCGCCTCAAAGGCTATCATCATCGGTTTCCAGGTACGTCCCAGCAAGGGAGCCCGTGTGGAGGCCGAGAAGCAGGGAGTGGACATTCGCCTCTACTCTGTGATCTACGATGCTATCGAGGAGGTCAAGGAGGCTATGGAAGGCCTGCTGAAGCCTATCGTGAAGGAGGAAGTAACTGCCCAGGTTGAGGTGCGTCAGGTTTATCGCATCAGCAAGGTGGGACTCGTAGCCGGTGCCTATGTGGTGGACGGCAAGGTGTCTCGTACCAATAAGGCTCGCCTGATACGTGACGGTATCGTTATCTTCACCGGCGACATCAACGCCCTGAAGCGTTTCAAGGACGATGTTAAGGAGGTAAGCACCAACTTTGAGTGTGGTATCTCGCTGACTAACTGCAACGATATCCGCGAGGGTGACATTATCGAGACCTTCCAGGAGATTGAGGTTAAGCAGAAACTGTAAGCGATGTCTTCGGTAGATATTATAATAGTGTGTATCCTGCTTTGGGGTGCATGGCGTGGCTGGAAATCGGGTTTCATCAAGGAGCTGTTCTCTACGTGCGGCTTCGTGGTGGGCTTGATTCTGGCAGCGCTGTTCTACAGCGTGCTCGGTGAGCATCTGTCACCTGCATTCGGTTCGGGCAGCATGGCTTCGTTTGGAGGCTGTGTGCTGGCGTTCATCCTTATCTGGGTGATGGTGCCGATACTGTTCGGACTGATTGCCAATGCCCTTACCAAGGGCGTGAAGGCAGTTCATGTGGGAGGGCTGAACTCCCTGCTGGGATTGGTGGTTGGAGTGGCTAAGTACTTCATCCTCATCAGCATAGTGTTCAGCGCGATGGCGTATGTGGGCATCCTCTCTGAGGAGAAGAAGCAGGCATCGGTGTTTTATCCCTATATCACCGTGCTGGGCAACACCATCTACGAAAACCGCAGCATTGTGCAGGATAGTCCGTTACTCAAGGACGACACGGTGTATGTGAAACGGCAGGATGCCGCAAAATAGGATTGACCGGTCACGGACCGGCTTTACATCTAAGTCCAGTTTTGGAACATTGACCATTGAACCCTTGAACTTCCAAAATGTCTCAAAGTCCAGATAACTCCATAGTCCGCAACATAGCCGACAAGGAATATGAGTATGGTTTCACCACCGACGTGGAGACTGAGATAATCCCACAAGGTCTCAGCGAGGAGGTGGTGCGGCTCATATCGGCTAAGAAAGGAGAGCCGGAGTGGCTGCTTGAGTTCCGCCTGGAGGCTTTCCGCTATTGGCAGACCCTGGAGCAGCCGTCGTGGGGGCATGTTGATTTGCCGCCCATCGACTATCAGGCCATATCGTATTATGCCGACCCCCGAGGTAAGAAGCGTGGCCCCACGGAGATAGACCCTGAACTCGAGAAGACATTCAACAAACTGGGAATACCGCTCAACGAACGATTGGCTCTGAGCGGAGTAGCCGTGGATGCCGTGATGGACTCGGTGAGCGTCAAGACCACCTTTAAGCAGCAACTGGCGGAACGGGGCATCATCTTCTGCTCCATCTCCGAGGCCGTTGCCAATCATCCCGAACTGGTGCGTAAGTACCTCGGTTCGGTGGTGCCTTATCGCGACAATTATTTTGCAGCCCTTAACAGCGCGGTGTTCAGTGACGGCTCTTTCGTATATATCCCCAAAGGGGTGAGATGTCCGATGGAGTTATCCACCTATTTCCGTATTAACGCTATCAACACGGGTCAGTTTGAGCGCACCCTGATAGTGTGTGACGACGGCGGTTACGTATCATATCTGGAGGGATGTACAGCTCCTATGCGTGATGAAAACCAGCTCCATGCTGCTATCGTAGAGATAGTGGTATGCCAAGATGCCGAGGTGAAATATTCCACGGTGCAGAACTGGTATCCCGGTGATAAGGAGGGCAAGGGCGGAGTGTATAACCTGGTTACGAAACGTGGACTGCTGCGGGGTGACCGTAGCAAACTCTCCTGGACTCAAGTGGAGACGGGCTCGGCCATTACGTGGAAGTATCCCAGCTGTGTGCTGAAGGGTAATAACTCGGTGGCGGAGTTCTACTCAGTGGCTGTGACCAATAATCACCAGCAAGCCGATACCGGCACCAAGATGGTGCACTTGGGCAGCAACACCCGCAGCACGATAGTGAGCAAGGGTATCTCTGCCGGCCATAGTCAGAACACCTATCGCGGACTGGTGCGAATGGGCAATCGTGCTGACGGCAGCCGCAACTATTCCAGCTGTGACTCGCTGCTGCTTAGTCCTACATGCGGAGCCCACACCTTCCCTTATGTGGATGTCAACAACCCCACCTGTGTGGTGGAGCATGAAGCTACTACGTCAAAGATATCCGAAGATCAGCTGATGTACTGCACACAGCGAGGCATACCGCCCGAGGAGGCAGTGGCCCTGATTGTGAACGGCTATGCTAAGGATGTACTCAATAAACTGCCGATGGAGTTTGCCGTCGAGGCACAGAAATTGCTAAGTGTATCGCTTGAGGGCTCCGTAGGGTAAGAAGTTAATGAAGGTAGAGAAGTCGTAAAATCTAAAATCGTCAAATACAACCGTGTTAGAAATACAAAATCTTCACGCCTCAGTAGAAGGCAAGGAAATACTTAAAGGCATCAACCTGCACATAAACCCGGGAGAGGTGCATGCGCTGATGGGACCTAACGGTTCAGGCAAAAGCACTCTGAGCAACGTGCTGGTGGGTAATCCGCTATATACCGTTACTCAGGGCACCATCACCTTCAAGGGCAAAGATCTGCTGGCTATGCCGGCTGAGCGTCGCAGTCATGAAGGAATCTTTATGTCGTTTCAGCAGCCTGTGGAGATTCCCGGGGTGAGCATGAACTCCTTCTTGCGAGCTGCCGTCAATGCCAAGCGCAAGTATATGGGTCAGCCGCCAATCAGTGGTGCCGAGTTCCTGAAGTTGATAAAGGAGAAGCGTCAGTTGGTGGGGCTGGATGATAGTTTCACCCGTCGAGGTGTTAACGAGGGCTTTAGCGGCGGCGAGCGTAAGCGTAACGAGATTTTCCAGATGGCTGTGTTGGAACCTGTGCTCACCATCCTCGATGAGACCGATTCCGGTCTTGATGTGGACGCATTACGCATAGTGGCAGAAGGCTTCAACAAACTCCGTACTCCTCAGAGTAGTGCGATATGTATAACCCATTATCAGCGTATGCTTGACTATCTACGTCCGGATGTGGTCCACGTGATGCTCAACGGCTGTATCGTTAAGACGGGCGGTCCAGAACTGGCTAACCGTATAGAAGAAGAAGGATTTGACTGGCTGAAAAATGTTGAGAATTGAGTAGTATCAATCAATATATCGACTTATATCTGCAGCATGCTGACCTGCTCAATCAGGGCAGTCATCCGCTCATCAACGCTCATCGAGCTGCCGCTCTTAGTGGGCTGCAGACTCACGGTCTGCCTTCTCGCAAAGATGAACGTTATAAATACACGGATATCGATAAGGCTCTGGCTCCCGATTATGGGCTAAACCTGCAGCGCCTGTCGATTCCTTTCTCTACTCGCTATCAATGCAGGGTGCCAGGAATGCGAAGCCGCCTTTATCATGTGGTGGATGACACCCTTGCAGGAGGCGACATACTAGACACTCCCCAGATCTTCGTGGGACCGCTCACCCTCTTTGCTGAGCGTTATCCCGAGAAGTTCAAGAAATATTATGACTCCGAGAGCGAAAGTGGTAAGTCTAATGCTCTGGCTCGGCTCAACACTATGCTTGTTCAGAACGGAATAGTCGTGTTCGTGGCAAAAGGATATAAAGAATCCGACCTTCTGCAGTTTATCAACCTCTCAGCGGGTGGAGTACCTATGCTTACTAACCGCCGCCAGTTGATTATATTGGAGTCCGGTGCTGAGGCTACTATCCTCGCTTGCAACCACTCCGGATCGCAGATTGACCATCTTACCAACGAGGTGGTAGAAGTTTGGCAGGAGGAGGGGAGCAAGCTACAGTACTATACTATTGACGACACTGTCGCTAGTGATTCAATACTGAACACCACCCATATAGTGCAGTCTGCCGGTAGCAGGCTGGAATATGCCTCCATTACCTTGAGTGGCGGCTTGGCCCGCCGCGAGGTGGATATTTATCTTCGTGGTGCTGATGCATCTGTACAGGCTTCGGGCTTTGTGGTAGGTGATGGCGAGCAACATGTCGACAACAATCTGCTTGTGGTTCATGATGCCCCGGCTTGTCAAAGCGATGTGCTTTATAAATACATACTGGATGGCCAAGCAGTAGGAGCCTTTGCCGGCAAAGTGTATGTCAGTCCCGGAGCGGAACAGACTGATTCTCAGGAAACAAATGCCAACATGTGCATGTCTCCGGAGGCCCGCATGTACACTCAGCCCATGCTTGAGATCTACGCTGATGATGTGAAGTGTAACCACGGTTCCACTGTAGGTCAGTTTAATGACAACGCCCTGTTCTATATGAATCAGCGAGGTATCAGTCCTGAAGACGGTCGCAAGCTTCTGCAGCAGGCTTTTGCGTGGGATGTGATAGAACGCATACCGTTGCTGCCGCTCCGTCAGCGGCTTATGAGGATGGTTGAGTCCCGATTCAGGCTTGCCGATTCATGCAACGACTGTGGAATATGTATTAGCAAAGTTTAATGCTGCTCGCGCAGCAAATCCTAATCTACTTTTCTGAGACTCATTATTCAATGCTTAATGTAAGTAAAATACGCGAAGACTTCCCGATATTATCGACTAGGGTTTATGGCAAGCCGTTAATATATCTCGACAATGCTGCCACTACGCAGAAACCACGCTGTGTGGTGGAGGCTGAGCGTGATCAGTATTATACTGCCAACGCCAATGTGCATCGTGGTATACACTATCTCTCGCAGCAGGCCACGGATATGCTGGAGCAGGCCCGAGTAAGGGTGCAGCGTTTTTTGAATGCTCCGTCAGAGAAAGAGATTATCTTTACTCGGGGCACCACTGAGGCTATCAACCTGGTGGCAGCCTCCTTTGGACAGGGACTTAAGCCCGAAGACGAGATTATCGTTAGCGAGATGGAGCACCACTCTGACATCGTGCCTTGGCAGATGCTGCAGTCGAGTCGGGGTGTGAAAATAAGGGTAATACCTTTACGTGACAACGGAGAGTTAGACCTGCAGACCTATGCCTCGCTCTTCAATTCGAAGACGCGTCTCGTGTGCTGTACCCATGTAAGTAATGTGCTGGGAACAGTCAATCCCGTTAGCGAGATGATAGCTGTGGCCCATAGCCACGGTGTACCTTTCCTTGTGGACGCTGCTCAGAGCGTACCTCATTTCAAGGTGGATGTGCAGCAACTGGACTGCGATTTTCTTGCTTTCAGCGGCCATAAGGTGTACGGCCCCACTGGCATAGGAGTGCTCTACGGCCGCAGTGCTTTACTGGAGCAGATGCCCCCTTGGCAGGGAGGCGGCGAGATGATAAGCAGCGTCAGCTTTGATAAGACCGTGTTTGAGGGCTTGCCCTACAAGTTTGAGGCTGGCACTCCAAATTATGTTGGCAGTCATGTTCTGGCTGTGGCTCTTGATTACGTTGAGCAACTTGGCCTTGACAACATTGCTGCTTATGAGCACCAGCTTACCAGTTATGCAGAAGAGCGTCTGAGTGCAGTCCCCGGACTTCGTATTTTTGGCAAACCTCAAGGTTCGAGGGGTTCTGTCGTTTCGTTCCTGGTGGGCGATATCCATCATCTTGATATGGGCACATTGCTCGATCGTCTCGGTGTTGCTGTAAGAACTGGTCATCACTGCGCCCAGCCCATTATGACTCACTATGGTGTAGAGGGAATGGTGCGTGCCTCGTTCTCTTTCTATAATACTGAAGCCGAGATTGACGCCCTTGCAGAGGGAATAACTCGCGTCAGTCGCATGTTTTAGACATAAAGAAGTAAAGGTCTATGCTTAAATCCTGTCTTGTGCCCGATGTGATGGAGGCCGGTTGTGATGAAGCTGGTCGCGGTTGTCTGGCTGGCAGCGTATATGCGGCAGCCGTAGTCTTTCCGTCCGACTATCAGAATGAAGCCATCAACGACTCTAAACAACTCACTGATCAGCGTCGCCATGAGCTACGCGAGATAATAGAGCGTGATGCCCTCTCGTGGGCAGTAGGTATCGTGACAGCGCAGGAAATAGACCGCATCAATATCCTTAACGCCTCCATCTTGGCCATGCATCGTGCTCTCGATCAACTCACAGTGCGGCCTCAGTCTATATTGGTGGACGGTAATAAGTTCAAGCCTTATCATAATATACCCTATCAGACGATTGTCAAGGGTGATGGTAAATACCTGTCGATAGCTGCCGCTTCGATTCTTGCCAAGACTTATCGAGATGATTATATGGACGAGCTACATGAGCAGTATCCCTATTACCAGTGGAACCATAACAAGGGCTATCCCACTCAGGCTCATCGAGATGCCATACGTGCTCACGGTCCTTCGCCCTACCATCGCATGAGTTACAACCTTCTGCCTCCTGTGCAACTTGACCTTTTTGCTGAAGAATAAAGATATGTTGTCTGACTCTCTCTATATGACTCGTTGCCTCCAGCTTGCCCGCAATGGCGAGGTGGGAGCTCCGCCCAATCCTATGGTGGGAGCCGTCATCGTGTGTCAGAACCGCATTATAGGTGAGGGTTTTCATGCTCGTTGCGGACAACCTCATGCCGAGGTTAATGCTTTTGCGTCCGTCAAGCCTGAGGATGAGTGCTTGTTGCCGCAGAGCACGCTCTACGTCAGTCTGGAGCCCTGTGCCCATTACGGCAAGACTCCTCCCTGTGCCGAACTGATAGTTCGTAAGGGTGTCAAGCGTGTTGTGGTGGGCTGTCTCGACCCCTTTGCTAAGGTGCAAGGGCGTGGGGTGCAGATGCTACGCAATGCAGGCATCGATGTCACGATAGGAGTTTTGGAGGAGGAATGCCGTTTCCTCAATCGTCGCTTCATCACCTATCATACCAAGCATCGACCCTATATCACTCTCAAATGGGCGCAGACTCCCTGCGGTTCTATGGAGGGACTGATATCATCACCCCGCACCATGCGGCATGTTCATCACCTGCGTGCCATTAATACTGCCATTCTCGTAGGTTGGCGTACTAACCAGATTGACCGACCCGCACTTACCACTCGTCATTATAGCGGTCCCGATCCTTTGCGCATCGTTTATGACAGCCATCTGCAGACATTACCTCAGCTTATGGCCGAGCTTTATGACAAGGGCGTGCAGTCGCTACTGGTGGAGGGTGGAGCAGCTACACACCGCCAATTTTTAGCTCTCGACCTATGGGATGAGATACATCAGGAGATTGGGGATGCGACAACAAAGGACGGGGAGGCAGCAAATGTTTCCAAGACCTCAGCTCCCGACATCAGTCACTTGAAGCCACATCATTCGATGCTTCTTGGCACACACGAGATAAACCTTTATTATAGAGATAATAATTAAAAAGAATAAAGCAATGAAACTATCCACTTTTTCCTTTTCCTTTTTCCTCTGTATTATCTTCCTGGCTTCTTGTGGGAGCAAGTCGGAGGCTCCGAATGAAAACATTGACGAAGAACTTAATGAGATTGTTGAATCACGTGAGTACAAGGAGAACGGCCTCAATAAGATACGAGCCGTCAGCGACACTATCAACAGCGGTCATGGATACCTCGTTATTCTCTCGGTGAGTCCCGATGAGAGTCAGCCCAGAGTGCCCAATGATAATTTCGGTACTTATTGTGACAATCGTGCCACTGTGAAGGTAGTCAGGACTAATACTCAATCCGCAGAGCAGGACTTGACTAATACACAGTCTTCAGTTCCCAGTTCTCAATTTTTCAAGTCCTCGTTTATTGACTATCTTGATGAGACCTTGCGCACGTATGCAGTGCTTGACGCTCTTACATTTGTTGGTGCGGAGGCCAACCGCTTTACTGTGGAGGCCAGCATTAGTGTGCCCCACAGCGATGAGCAGGCTCTCATCACTATTACCATCGGACTTGATGGCAGCGTCTCAATGCAGCGTAGCACGGTTGACAATGACGCCTTTCCCGAGGAGGATATAGAAGACTAATCTGATTTTAGACTCTGCAGAGGATGCCGTCCATATTTATTGGACGGTGCACTGTCGAGCAGTAGCATAATGCTCAGTATAAGTATCCCCACGTAGGGACTTATACCGATTTCGGGTGCGAAAAAGAAGGGTAGCACTCCGAGCAATATCCAGTAGCCGGAGCGATTAGTGTCATGCAGACGCCGCACAGTGACACTGAGCAGTGGCAGCAGTATGAGCAGCAGGTATCCAAGTATCAGTAGTGTTACGGCGAGGTGATTGCTCAGGCAGCTGTGGATGAGCCGGTGCCAATATTCCTCGGAAGTGGGTGCTGCTGATATTGTTATATAGTCGCGCCCTATGCTTGCAAAAAGGATGATATAAAGCACGGTAACCATCATGCAGTTGAAGACGATGAAGGTCCAGAACTCAGAGCGACGTGCACGCCCAGTGAACTCGGCGCAACGAGTAAACACACGCTTCAGGGTGCGCATCAGGCTTCGTGCCACATGTTGATTGTTGAGGGCAGTAGCTTGCTCAGCTATCATCTCGGCCACTTGCTCGTGATGCTGATGTAGGGCAGAGAGTTCCTCACGGTGTTGTCGTGCCAACTGCACTTGCCGCTGTTCGTCAAGCCGCTGGTTGGGGCATCCGCATTCAGGACACTGTATAAGTTGTGCATCATAAGGGCACGCGCATTCCGGACAGATGGTGGTCATGTTTTGGATATGTTATAAGGTGTTTACTATAGCTTTCGAACAACGAGTTGGGTGATGGTAGAGCGGAAGTTGCCGGTTGACTGGAGGGGGAAGACAAGAGTCTCCACCGTAGTGACGCGCTTCTTGCCGTCAGTCCAGTATGTACGCCCGTTCTTACGCTCGGCGAGGTTGCCATTGACGTAGAGGCGGGTTTCGCGGTTGTCTCCTTCGATGGTGATATCTACTTCTTCGCCGGGGTAGGGTGCAAAATCGAAACTGTAGAGATAGCCGTCACGCTCATAGCCTAATCGACCGGTAACAGGGTCGGCAAGGTAGAAGGTTGCGTTGGGCGAACTGAAGAGTATGGTGCCCTTGCTTTCTTTGACTGCTTTAAGGTGGAAACTAACGCTGTAGTTGTAGCCAGCCTCAACGATATCGAAGTCCTTGTCCTTACAGAATAATTCTTGATTAGGTTGCACTGTGGCAACAGTGATTGGAGTGTCGGGTAGTTTGCCGAGCTCATTTACTCCAGGTGCCTCGCTCAGGGTGAGGCGCAGGGAGTCGAATTCGTTGAAGGGTACGCTGACGTCGCGACCCGTCCAGAACTTGGCACTAAGTGTCTGCAAGGCGGGGTATACGCGGTGGTGTATATCCTTCACGCTGATACCGTTGCCGCAGATATCGTTCCATACGGCGAACATACCGCCCATTATGCGGTGGTCATCGTAGGGGAATGTGGGACCGTGGTTGCCTACTTGGTTGGGGGTCCAGTGGTTATAGAGGTGACGGATATTTAGGTAGTCGAAATAGTAGCCTGCATTGGGCACTATGTAGGTGAGGCCGTCAGGTATGCTAATGCCTTTGTATCCGAGGTTGAGCATGGAGTCGGGTTTGGCATAGCCGTTGTACCAGAGTGACATAATAACGTTGTCGGACTTAACTGGCGTTGTACCTTGTGCATGAGTGAGCGAGCCCCATAGGCATGCTTGCTTGCCGTAGCTCTCTACAAACTTGATGAGATGGTCGGCTAGCAGCCGGAACTGCTCTACTACTGCGGGGTCAGAGTTGTTATACTCATCAGTGCCGATATGCACTCGTGGACCGATGAATACCAGACCTTCCCCCTCATCCACCAAATACTCGCGCCATAGGCTGTCGAGGAAAGGAATGGTTTGCGGATTGGTGATGTCGAGGTGGTCAACACCGAATCGCTTACTGCCCAACTCGGGCCTATAGTGGGTGAAGGCGAGACTATGAGCCGGAGCGTCAATCTCAGGTATTATCTCAACGCCGCAACTCAGTCCCTGTTGCTGGAGCCGGCGAAACTCCTGCTTTGTGTAGTAGCCGTCGCGAGCAGTAAGTCCAGGATATGTTTCGCACTCCAGTCGGAACGCGGCATAGGTTTTCTGCCAGTCGTTATCATAGTATTTGCAGAAGCCGTTGTCGTTGAGGTGTACCTGCAGGGTATTCATCTTGTAGTACGCCATGATTTTGACGAGTTCCTGCAGGTAGCTTATCGGTATGTATTTGCGACCGCAGTCAATCATGAAACCACGTACTTCAAAGTCGGGGTAGTCGTTGATGATGCCTTTGGGCAGGGAGACTGTTGACCGTTGACCATTGACCATTGAGCATTGCCCATTAGGACGCTCTGCCATCTGCAGCAGTGTACGGGTAGCCCAATATAGTCCTGTGGCGGTGGGGGCGGTAAGCTCCACCTTGTCGCCAATGGATATGGTGTAGCTCTCGGGATTAGCCTTCTTTTTAGGCACTATCTTAAGCACTATGTCGCCCGCTTGCGGCTTACCTTGGGCGCGTGTCAGCTTCTGCCCCAGCAGTTCTTGCCAGTCTTCCTGCAGCGCCTTAGCTTGCACCCATGCGCCCTCTGAGGCGTCGATAATGCGGGTGTTGTCCGTAATGGTGAAGTCGCCCAGTGCTCCGCACCACTCCTTTATTTCCGGAATGACGAACGGTTTAGGTTTTTGTCCTCTTACGGATATAATGCCGACTGTGAGTAGTGACAATATAAGTAGCAGAATGTTCTTTTTCATTTCTTGAACTGTTAGTTTTAGGTGCAAAAATAGGTCTTTTGTCGCTAATTGCCAAATTTCTCACGGATTTGTTATAGTTATGCGGTGGATTTTGACTAAATTTGCACAAAAATCCGACAAAATGGGGAAGTCTAACCTCGCTGAAACGCTTGCGGATCTAGCACACCGCTATAACTCACCCGGGTTTATCGAAAGTGACCCAGTGCAGTTCCCCCGGCGTTACTCGCAGAAGGAGGATATCGAGATATCGGCCTTTGTGACAGCGTGGATTAGTTGGGGCAACCGCAAGCAGATAATCCGTACTGCAGAGCATATTGACAGCCGGATATTCGAGCATCAGCCTTATAGCTACCTGATGAGCTGTGAGTGGCGTCGCTACTGCAACGATACGGACTGCTTCTACCGTACTTGCCGCAACAGCGATTTCTTTCGCCTCATGGAGCGTCTCCATAGTGTGTACCTACAGTATGGCGACCTTGAGAGTGCAGTGATGGCGGTGATGCAACAAGAGAGTTGCGACCCAGCCTGGGCGCTGAGTAGCCTGTTTCGCGGTATTAACGGTATTGCCGATGCCCGCCTCAGTTCGCCGTGTAAGCGCCTGTGGTTTTTCCTGCGTTGGATGGTTCGACGCGATGGAGTGGTGGATATGGGCATCTGGCAGCGTCTGTCACCTGCTACACTTATCATCCCGCTCGATACTCACGTCTTTCAGATGGCTCGTGAGATGGGTATTACCACCCGCCACACTCCCGACATCCGTACTGCCCGTGAGATTACCGACTACTTCCGTCGTATCTTTCCCGATGACCCTGCTCTCGGCGATTTCGCGTTGTTCGGGTATGGAGTAAACATAAATAAAAAGTGATTGGAATAAAGAAAATAGACATCTTCGTTCTCAAGAAGTTCTTCCTGCTCTTCGCGGGTTGCTTCTGCATCTGCCTGTTTGTGTTTATGATGCAGTTTGTGTGGAAGCATATCGCCGATCTCGTAGGCAAGGGACTTGGGCTCGATGTGTTGCAGCAGTTCTTCTATTATATGGCCCTATCGCTGGTGCCTATGGCTCTGCCTATGGCCATACTGCTTACATCGCTCATCACCTTTGGCAATATGGGTGAGCAACTGGAGCTGACGGCAATGAAGTCAGCCGGCATACCGCTCATCCGGATTATGCGTTCCCTGATAGTGAGCAGTGTGCTACTGATGGGGGTGTCGTTTTATTTCCAGAACTACGTGAGTCCACAGGCTCAGATGCAGTTGGCGCGACTACTACTGTCGATGAAAGAAACATCGCCCGCTCTTGATATCCCCGAGGGAGTTTTCTATAACAATATCCCCAATATCAACCTCTATGTGGAGCACAAAAAGGCCGAGACCGGTATGCTCTACAACGTGATGATATACAAGATGGATCAGGGCATCGATAACGCTCAGATTGTTGTGGCCGATTCCGCCAAGATAGAGACCACCGCTGACAAGCGGTTCCTCAAGCTGTCAATCTTTAACGGTGAGCAGTTCGAGAATCTACAGGCCAACACCTCCGGTCTGCTTCGCCGTAGTCAGGTGCCTTATGACCGCGAGACATTCCAGTATAAGACCCTGCTTATAGACTATAACTCTGACTTTGACCTCATGGCTGCGGAGGATCTCAACACAATGGCCGAGACCAAGACCCTGCAGCAGCTCACCGCTGATGCCGACTCTATGACAGCGAAGTACGATAGTCTGGGGCGTGCTAACTACATAGAGCTAACCGCCAGATATATGCAGACTGGATACGCCAGCTCTAAGGACTCAGCCGTTGCCATGAAGATGTCGAAGGATGTTAACATCGACACCCTTATGGCTAGGGCTGATCAGGATAGCCGACTGCGAGCACTGCAGGCCGCCAGTAGCACAGTTGACAATGTGCTCACCGAACTGGAGTGGCGTACTCCCGTCAGCCACGATGGATACCGAATGGTGCGTAAACACCAGATTAAGTGGCACGAGAAATTCACCTCTGCACTTTCTTGTCTGTTCTTCTTCTTCATTGGTGCTCCCCTCGGAGCCATAATACGCAAGGGCGGCCTCGGTATTTCTACCATCCTCTCCGTGCTTGTTTTCATCGTCTATTATATAATAGGTATATCCGGCATGAAGATGGCTCGCGATGGCACATGGGACATTACATACGGTATGTGGATAAGCACCATTGTGATGGCACCTCTCGGTGTGTTCCTTACCTATAAGGCCAACCGTGATTCCATAGAGTTTAATTTCGACAACTTCAAGAACCAGATAATAAAGATAGCGAAAAAGTTTAAACGTTCAAGAATATAATTCTTAATTCTCAATTTTCAATTTTCAATTAATGAACATCCTAAGCACTATAGAAGAGGCAATTGAAGACATTCGCCAAGGTAAATTCGTGATAGTCGTTGACGACGAAGATCGGGAAAATGAAGGCGACTTCATTACTGCCGCCGAACTGATTACTCCCGAAAAGGTCAACTTCATGCTCCACTACGGACGCGGAGTACTCTGTGCTCCCATCACTATGGAGCGGTGCCGTGAACTGAAGTTGCCGCATCAGGTGGAGGACAACACATCTATGCTCGGCACTCCTTTTACTGTCACCGTTGACAAATTGGAGGGATGCACCACTGGAGTCAGCGCTGCCGACCGAGCTGCCACCATTCGTGCACTTGCTGATCCTGCTTCGGTGCCTGAGACCTTCGGACGTCCGGGACATATCAATCCTCTCTATGCTCAGTCCAAGGGAGTATTGCGTCGTGCCGGCCACACTGAGGCAGCCGTTGACTTGGCCCGCCTGGCTGGTCTCCAGCCTGCTGCTGCGCTTATAGAGATAATGAACGAGGACGGCACAATGGCTCGTATGCCACAGCTTATACTGGTTGCCCGTGAGCATGGGTTGAAGATAATCTCCATCCGCGATCTCATCGCCTATCGCCTCAAGGAAGAAACCATCGTGGAGAAGGGTGAACTGGTAGATTTGCCTACCGACTATGGCCACTTCCAGCTTATACCTTTCCGTCAAAAGAGCAACGGCCTTGAGCATATCGCTCTTATTAAGGGTGAGTGGGTTGAGGATGAGCCCATACTGGTGCGAGTACACTCGTCGTGCATGACCGGCGACATATTCAGCAGTAAGCGATGCGACTGTGGCGAGCAGCTTCACCGCTCCATGCAGATGGTCGACAAAGCGGGCAAGGGCGTAATCCTTTACCTCAACCAGGAGGGACGCGGCATAGGTCTTATGGCCAAGATAGCTGCCTACAAACTTCAGGAGCAAGGTCTCGACACCGTGGATGCTAACCTCCACCTCGGCTATCAGGCCGACGAACGTGACTACGGTGTGGGTGCCCAGATACTCCGCGAAATCGGTGTCCGTAAGATGCGCCTAATCACCAATAATCCCACCAAGCGAGCCGGACTCAGCGGTTTCGGACTCGAGATAGTGGAAAATGTGCCGATAGAGATAGCTCCTAATCCCTACAACGCCACATATCTATGCACCAAAGCCCATCGCATGGGTCATGAACTTCACATAAAAGAAAACTAATTAAAAAACAATAATAATGAACCTTTCTGCAAGACTTAACAGACTCGAGCCATCGGCCACACTGGCCATGTCCCAGAAAAGCGCTGAGCTCAAGGCTCAGGGCATCGACATCATCAACCTCTCAGTAGGAGAACCTGACTTCAACACTCCCGATGCCATAAAGGCAGCTGCCCACAAGGCTATCGATGACAACTATTCGCGCTACTCTCCCGTGCCGGGTTACCCCGTGCTGCGTCAGGCTATCGTTGATAAGCTGAAACGCGAGAACGGCCTCGACTACACACCCGCACAGATACTCTGTTCCAATGGAGCCAAGCAGAGTGTGTGTAACGTGATTATGGCCATCGTGGGTGAAGGTGATGAAGTGATTATTCCCGCCCCCTATTGGGTAAGTTACACTCAGATGGTCAAGCTGGCTGACGGTGAGCCCGTCATCGTGCCGGCAGGCATCGACCAGAACTTCAAGATTACTCCCGCTCAACTTGAGGCCGCCATCACTCCCCGCACTCGTGCTTTCATTCTCTGCTCTCCGTCTAACCCCACCGGAGCCGTCTATAGCCACTCAGAGCTGCAGGCTCTCGCTGAGGTCTTCAAGAAGCACCCCGACATCATTGTGCTCTCCGACGAAATCTACGAGCATATCAACTACGTGGGGAGCCACGCATCCATCGCTCAGATTGATGGAATGAAGGAGCGCACCGTTATCATCAACGGAGTCAGCAAGGCTTACGCTATGACTGGTTGGCGCATCGGCTTCATCGCTGCTCCCGAGTGGATTGTGAAGGCCTGCAACAAACTGCAGGGATAGTATACCTCTGGTCCGTGCTCTGTTAGTCAGATAGCTGCCGCCGCCGCTTTCAGTGGTGACCAGCAGTGTGTGGAGGATATGCGCCTCGCCTTTGAGCGCCGCAAGAAACTCATCGTGCAGCTCTGCCGCGAGACTCCGGGCTTAGAGGTCAGCGAGCCCGACGGAGCTTTCTACGTCTTCCCCAAGGTCAGCAGCTACTACGGCAAGAAAGCAACGGTCAACGGTCAATCCTATGTCATCAATGACAATATGGATCTCGCTATGTACCTCCTCAATGTGGGACACGTAGCTACAGTAGGTGGAAAGGCTTTCGGTGACCCTGACTGCATACGCATGAGCTATGCCACCAGCGACGAGAACATCGTGGAGGCTATGCGCCGCATTCGCGAAGCGCTCGCAATCTTGCAATAATTTCTTAATTCTCAATATCATGAATCTCACCAACCAAGACCTCAAGCAGATTGCTCTGCGAGGCATCAGCCCGGAGCAGATCGAGAACCAGCTCAACCAGTTCAGAACCGGTTTCCCCTTCCTTCGCTTGCAAGCCGCAGCGGCTGTGGGCAACGGAATCGTTGCTCCCTCGGATGCCGAGCGAAGGGACTACGTAAGCCTGTGGGAGCAGTATAAGAAGGAGGGACACCGCATCGTGAAGTTTGTGCCCGCCAGTGGAGCAGCCAGCCGCATGTTCAAGAACATGTTTGCCTTCGTGGATGCTGATTACGATGTGCCAACCACTCCCTTCGAGAAGCAGTTCTTCGAGGATATAGAGAAGTTCGCCTTCTATGACGCCCTCGATGCCGTCTGCGTTAAGAACGAGGGAATGGGTATCAAGGCACTCATCGCTGCAGGCCGCTTTAAGGCTGTGGCTTCCAATATGCTCAGCGCCGATGGACTCAACTACGGACAGTTACCCAAGGGTATGCTCCTCTTCCACAAATATCCCGAGGGAGCTCGCACACCTATGGAGGAACATCTCGTAGAGGGTGCCCTCTATGCCGCCTCCAATGCAGAAGCGCATGTTCACTTCACCGTTAGCCACGAGCACATGGACTTCTTCCGCCAGAAGGTGGCAGAGAAAGCCGACGGCTTTGCCCGTAAGTACGGAGTAAGCTACGACATTACTTTCTCCGAGCAGAAGCCTTCCACCGATACTATTGCAGCCAATCCCGATGGTACACCTTTCCGTGAGGCTGACGGCAGCCTGCTCTTTAGGCCCGGCGGTCATGGAGCGCTCATCGAGAACCTCAACGAGATAGAGGCCGACGTTATCTTTATTAAGAATATCGACAATGTGGTGCCCGACCGGCTGAAGCCCGAGACCATCGAGTGGAAGCAGGTCATCGCCGGAGTGCTTGTTAAGGCCCAGCAGCAGGCGTTCGACTATCTGCGTATGCTTGATGGCAATCCCTCTGAGGCTCAGCTGGCCGAGATAGCTGAGTTTGTGGAGCATACCTTGTGCACCAACCCGATGGGGCAGAAGGTTGATGCCGATTACCTACGGCGCAAGCTCAATAGGCCTATGCGAGTGTGTGGCGTAGTGAAGAATGTCGGTGAGCCCGGTGGCGGGCCGTTCCTTACCTATAATCAGGATGGCACTGTGAGCCTGCAGATCTTGGAAAGTTCCCAGATAGATACGGCCAATGAGGAATACGTGAAGATGTTTGAAGGCGGCACCCACTTCAATCCCGTTGATTTAGTGTGTGCTGTGAAAGACTATCAAGGGCGGCCGTTCCGTTTGCCCGACTTTGTGGATAGAGCCACAGGCTTTATATCCTCTAAGTCGAAGGGGGGCAGAGAACTACGGGCACTCGAGTTGCCCGGCCTGTGGAATGGAGCTATGAGCGATTGGGTGACCATCTTCGTGGAAGTGCCTCTGGGCACCTTCAATCCGGTGAAGACTGTCAACGATCTCTTGCGTGAGCAGCACCAGTAAAAGAGATTATTTATATTTCAGTTTTACGACACCGCGTCCATTGGTCTGGATATAGAAGTCACCCTTATAGAAATCGATGTCTTCCATCTCGTTTGTCAGCGTCTTGCTCAAATCCAGGATGTTGCGGAGCGTCCTTGTCTTCAGGTCTAGCACATAGATAATACTTGGGGTATCTTCCTCTCCGAAGCCGGTTGGCAGCAACAGGTAGTTCTTCCATACGCAGGCTCCCTGACCTACGACCTTTGAGGGATAGCGAGTGTCCTTGTCCTGGATGAAATAATTTTCTAAGGCATCGTTAGCGGTAAGATGTACCACTTCTCCATCGCTCAGATGCGGAAGGGGGAACACCATGATGCGGTATCTGTTGTTCTCATCCATATTTGAGCGAGTGTTGCCAAACCCTATCAGGTGCCGGCGCTTCTGGTCTATCGTCCATTGCAGGGCATAGCCGTAAAGATGTTGGTCGTCAAGCACTATGCGCTGTACCGTCTCTGCTTTGCCGTCAAGGGATATGCGCTCCACATAGCACACATCTTTCTCGCCGTTCACCACTTTCCTATACGCCTGTGATACATAGACCAGTGGCAGCGGGTCGTTCTTGTCGAACTTCTCAACTCCAAAGGCTGCCACATTGGCGTGATTGGTCTCGGCAAAGGAACCGAGCTTGAAGGTTTGAGTCTTCTTTTCCAGCGACGGGAGCTTGTATAATGTTGCGTAGCCTGTATTCTGCAGGCTTAGCAACCAGTCTTTATAGATACACATGCCCTGAAAGCTCCGCTTCTGGTCGCTTTGCAAGGCTCCTACGTCCTTGGGGCTCATCTTTACTCGAAACTCTTGGGCAGTAGCCGTAAGTGCGATGAGCCCCAACAGGCACAGCAATAGCCTTTTAGTAATCATCTGCCTATTACTTTACCTTGAGATACTTGCATCCGTGCGTAGGAATAGTGCAGTTCAGCTCGTTGGCCGAGAGGTCCTTCTGGCGCCACAGGTCGCGAACGGTGAGGCTTGGGGAGACGTACTTCTTGAGGTCAACCTGCTTGTCTTTGTCGCCTACGTTGAAGATACCGATTGCCTTACTGCCGTCGGCGAGGGGACGTGCCCATACCTCGATGTCGCCATCCTTGCTGATGCGGTCAGCCTGCTTGCCGAGAATGTCCTGATTGATGAGGTTCACCTCGTGGTTGCAGAGCAGGTTGAGGGTGAACTCGTCCATCTGTGCTATGTCGCAGCCAATGAGCATGTTGGAGGCCAGCAGTGTCCACAGCGTGATGTGGGTGTATTGCTCGTCGGGTGTGAGGCGGCTATCGCGTAGGTTAGCACTCCAGCCCACCTTGCCTACGATGAGCATATCGGGGTCGTTCCAATGTCCGGGGGCAGCATAGGGAGCCAGTCCTGCCTGCCTTTTGAAACCGATGTCATACATCGAGCGCCAGGTGTCGGTGATGTCGCCTGTCGTACGCCAGCTGTTGGCGTCCACAAACTTACCCCATTCCCATACCTTCGCCATACCATACTGGCAGAGGCTGTAGAAGATGTCGCGGGGCTGTTCGCGCAGGAACTGCTGCATCAGCAGGTAGGGACGCACATAGCTGGCCACACCTTTGTCCTTCTCTTTAGCGTGTGCTCGCGAATAGCCGCACCAGTCATATTTCAGGTAATCGATGCCCCAGCTGTTATAGCTCTCGGCATCCTGCTTCTCGTGGTCGATACTGCCCAGATATCCGCCGCATGTGTAGTCGCCTGGCGAACTGTAGATGCCGAACTTCAGTCCACGTTCGTGTAGCCAGTCGCCGAGGGCTTTCATCGAGGGGAATTTCTCATTCACGGCGATGGTGCCGTCCGGGTTACGCTCATCAGCTTCCCAGCCGTCGTCGATGTTCATGTAGCAGTATCCATAGTCGGCGAGGCCCTTGTCGATAAGAGCCTGTGCCGATGACATCACCTTCTCCTGCGACACGCTGAGTGCCCAGCAGTTCCACGAGTTCCAGCCCATAGGCGGAGTGAGGCCGATCATGCGGTCGCCCACCTTCAGCGTGAACTCCTGCTGTGCCTTTCCCTTTGCATTCTCTGCGGTCACGGTGAAGGTCAGATCGCCGGCGTTGTCAATCTTTCCACTCAGCACGCCGTCGCTCTCTGAGAGCTGCAGGCCTGCGGGCAGGTTGCTGCATGTGAACTTCATCGGGCGCTCACCTGATACGGGGAAGCGATAGATTACGGGCGAGCCCGGACGCACTCCAAACAGCGGGGCACCGTTGAAACGAGGTGAGGCGGGAGCCGCAGGCGTCAGGATATATTTCAGTTGCTTGGTCTCGCTGAGAGTCTTTCCGGTCTTCACATCCGTAAAGGTTGCCGTGAGCTGGCACATCCTGGTTTTGTCATAAGGTATTGACACGCGCGTGAGCTTGTCCTGCTTGGGTGACAGTTTCTTGGTCAGAGAGCTTATCTTGGCACCCGTCTCGCGGTCGGTAACCGTTACTGCGAGTGTGCCGCTGGTAGCCAAAGCGTATGCGTTGTTGATGTCTATGTCGCAGTGAGCCTGTCCGTCGTTCACCTCGGTGACTTTCATGGAGAGTCCTTCTACTGCATTGGGCACGCGCACCGTCAGGGGGTTATTAAACAAGCCGCCTGGCTCGCCTCCGTTATATACTCGAATGGCAATCACGTTCTCTGCATCCCATTTGATGCCGCCCTTCTGTGCGTCAACGGGATAGTTGCGAACGGTGCTCCATGCGGTGCTATATCCTCCCTTGTCGCCTGGCATGCTGCCCGACTTGCCGATCAGTTTGCCGTTCAGGTAGCATTCGTCGGTATCGTCGGCCTTAGGCAGTCCAAACACCACGATCTTCTTCTGGTCGGCATTCTTGAGCAGACTGCTGGGGATTTTCACGCGAATGCGATACCAGCCGTAAGCCTGGTTGATGGTGTATCCCTGTTTGTCCCAGTTCTTAGTGATGTCGATTTCCTTCCACGAGGCATCATCCGTTTCGGGCTTTGCCCAGTTCATGTCGTCGCCTTGCTGAAAACGAGCTTTGCTGATAGTTAGTGTTTGTGCACATGCCTGCAGCCCCAACAGGGCCACGATAGCTACTAAAAAGATTCTCCGTACCATATTATTTAAGTAAGTTTTTAAATTTTTCATTTTTTCAATTCTTCATAAACCGGTGCAAAGATATAAATTTATTTCTAACAGACCAAGAAAAAGGGTGAAATAAAAAGAATTCTCAACTTTCAAACTGGACTTAGATCTTGTGTGCAGCATCATGCTGCCTGGACTTAGATCTAGATTCCGGCATATG
>JAFZXF010000078.1 GCA_017616915.1 Bacteroidaceae bacterium | reverse complement strand
CGATGTGCCCGATGCCCTGTAGCATGCCACCGATACCCGTATCTTTGTCATTGCCAAGGCCATGCTGATGGGTTATACCGTAAATCAGATTCATGACCTCACCAAGATTGACAACTGGTTCCTGCAGAAGCTCAAGCACATCATCAATATCAATGACCGCCTCCGTGAGTATGCTCACCTGGCAGATATGTACACCTTTATGGAGCCCTTGGAGCTGTTGGAGTACATAGAGGAGCCCGAGTTTGTGGAGCTGTTGCACGAGGCTAAGGTGTATGGCTTCTCCGACTTCCAGATTGCCCGTGCCATAGGGTTGGGCGAGTGCGACATGAACATGGAGAAGGCAGGCCTTATCATCCGCAAGTGGCGTAAGGACCTGGGCATCAAGCCATACGTCAATCAAATCGATACCCTCGGTGCCGAATACCCCGCCAAAACCAACTACCTATATGTAACATACACATAGAAGGTGTGCATGGCGGCATAAAAAATGAATTCGGACTTGCTACGCAAGCAGTGTTGTCCAAAACGGACACTTATGGCGCCAAATGGGACACCCAAAGGAGGAAAATATCAAAAATATCTTCCGATATATAGGCTATTTCATTTTTTTTTACGAAATTTGCACTCCAAGATTAAAATTCATAAGAGTGGAATTTTCGGCTAAACAAATTGCAGACTACCTGCATGGCACTATCGAAGGAAATGAAAACGCTACAATAAAAACCTTCTCCAAAATAGAGGAGGGTTTTGAAGGCACTATTTCTTTCCTCGCAAACCCTGCATACGAGCAGTATATCTACACCACCAAAGCGAGCATAGTGCTCGTAAACAAGGACTTCAAACCACAGCAACCTGTAAGTGCCACACTAATCAGAGTGGCTAACGCTTACGAAGCAATAGCTGCACTCCTTGCACTCTACGAGCAGAGCAAACCACGCAAGACAGGCATTCATTCGCTGGCATACATCGACCCCTCCGCACAAGTGGGCAAAGACTGCTACGTGGAGCCTTTCGCCGTGATAGGTAAAAACGCTAAGTTGGGCGACAACTGTCAGGTATATTCACACTCCGTAATAGGTGACAATGTTAAAGTGGGTAGCGATTGTATAATTTATCCCAACGTTACGATTTATCACGACTGTGTAATTGGTAACGGGGTCATACTACACGCAGGAGCAGTAATCGGTGCTGACGGATTCGGTTTCGCTCCCTCAGGTGACGGCTACGAGAAGATTCCACAAATTGGAATAGTGACCATAGAAGACAACGTCGAAGTGGGTGCCAACACATGTATTGACCGTTCCACCATGGGCTCCACCATAATAGGACGCGGAGTAAAACTCGACAATTTGGTACAGGTAGCTCACAATGTGGTAGTGGGACAAAACACGGTGATGAGCGCCCAAGTAGGAGTAGCAGGGAGCGCAAAAATAGGCCAATGGTGCATGTTTGGCGGCAAAGTAGGAGTGGCA
The DNA here is from genome assembly GCA_017616915.1 of Bacteroidaceae bacterium. Taxonomy (GTDB): domain Bacteria; phylum Bacteroidota; class Bacteroidia; order Bacteroidales; family Bacteroidaceae; genus UBA6382. Next base: position 21,792 of record JAFZXF010000078.1, on the reverse strand, counting down.
GGACATATCCAGATAGCCAACCGTACCACCGCAGGAGCCACTGCAGCAATTCCTGGCTCCATCAACAAAGAGGGCACCACGGTAATAGGCATACCTGCCATCGACGCCCGAAAGTTCGCAAGATGCAACGCAGTATTCCGTAATCTGCCAGACCTCGCCGCAGAGGTTCAGAAACTCAAAAAGGAACTGGAAGAATTGAAAAAATAATTTGGTTAAAATTCCATTTTCAATTTTTAATTAGATAAAATGTCCAAACAACATACTCTAAAAGACTCTTTCTCTGTAACTGGCAAAGGCCTGCATACCGGCCTACACACTACCGCCACTTTCTGCCCGGCTCCAGAGAACACCGGCTATCGTTTTAGGCGCATCGATCTGGAAGGACAACCCGTTATTGAAGGCATAGCCGAGAATGTAGTAGAGACCACACGTAGCACCGTGCTCGCAAAAGGCGATGCAAGAGTCGGCACAGTGGAGCACGCACTAGCAGCTCTGTATGGTATGGGTATTGACAACTGCCTGATTAGTATCGACGGCCCTGAAATGCCTATCCTTGAAGGTAGTGCCATGACCTATGTGCGCAAAATCAAAGAGGTTGGAAAAGTAGAACAGCAAGCCAACCGTGACTACTATATCATCAAGAAAAAAATAGAACTTCGCGATGACAACACCGGGGCAAGCATTGTACTGCTACCCGACGAGAGATTCAGCCTCACCGTGATGATTAGTTACGAGAGTGATTGGTTCTCCAGTCAGTTTGCCACCGTGGAGGATGTCAAAGAGTTTGAAACCGAGATAGCCGGTGCTCGCACTTTCGTATTTGTGAGAGAAGTTGAACCTCTTATCAATGCCGGCCTCATCAAGGGCGGAGATTTGGACAATGCAATCGTAATTTACGAAAATCAGATCTCCCAAGAACGCCTCGACACCCTTGCCGACCGGGTAAACATAGAACACAAGGATGCCACAAAACTCGGATTCCTTAATTCCAAACCACTAGTTTGGCAAAACGAGCCCGCCCGTCACAAACTGCTTGACATCGTTGGTGACATGGCTCTCATAGGACGTCCTATCAAAGGACGCATCATCGCCACACGCCCCGGTCATACCATTAATAACAAATTTGCACGCCAGATGAGGCGCGAGATTAGGGCTCATGAAGTTCAAGCGCCCTATTATGATGGTAACATACCACCACTAATGGACGTTAACAAAATACGCGAACTGCTACCGCATCGTTATCCCATGCAACTTGTGGACAAGATTATTGAGATTGGCAGCAACTATATAGTGGGCGTAAAAAATGTAACCAGCAACGAACCTTTCTTTCAGGGTCACTTCCCTCAAGAGCCAGTTATGCCTGGTGTACTACAGATAGAAGCTATGGCACAGGCCGGAGGTTTGTTAGTGCTCAGTGGCCTTGACGAACCAGAGAAATGGAGTACTTACTTCATGCGCATTGATAACGTGAAGTTCAGGCAGAAAGTGGTGCCTGGTGACACACTCATCTTCAAAGTAGAATTACTGGCTCCCGTTCGTCACGGCATCTCGTCCATGAAAGGCTATATTTTTGTAGGCGAAAAAGTAGTGAGTGAGTGTACTTTCACCGCGCAGATAATCAAGAACAAATAACCCGGCAATGTCGGAACCTGTATATAAGTCCTATTGAGGACATTCAACTTAATTAACAAACATGAGTACTATTAGCCCTCTGGCTTTTATAGACCCTGCCGCCAAGATTGGCGAGGGCTGCGAGATAGGTCCGTTCTGCTTTATTGACAGCAACGTAGTTATCGGCAACAACAATAAGCTGATGAACGGAGTAACCGTGCTATCCGGTGCACGAATCGGCAACGGCAACATATTCTTCCCAGGTGCTGTAATCAGTGCCATCCCTCAAGACCTGAAATTCCGCGGTGAAGAAACCACCGCCGAAATCGGAGACAATAACAAAATACGCGAGAATGTAACCATAAACCGTGGCACTAACGCCAAAAAACGCACTATCGTAGGCAATGGTAACCTACTGATGGAAGGTGTGCACGTTGCCCACGATGCCATAGTGGGTAACAACTGCATCATCGGCAACAGCACAAAAATAGCAGGTGAAGTAATTGTGGATGACTTCGCCGTAATCAGTGCAAGCGTACTCATCCATCAATTCTGCAGAGTGGGCAGTTACTCAATGCTTGGCGGCGGCACACGTACTAGTCAGGACGTACCCCCCTATTCCACCGTGGCACGTGAACCGGCCACTTACTGCGGACTCAATCTCATTGGATTAAGACGCCACAAGTTTACTCCACTGCAAATTGAGGATATCCACGAAGTCTATCGCATCATTTACAACCGCAGTTTCACAATGGATGAACGCATAGCACAAATACGTGCTCAATTCCCAGACAACCCTGATGTAGACTATATCCTGCACTTTGTACAGTCCTCCAAGCGAGGAATCGTGTACTAAGCAACCTTAAGCGAACCAATAAGAACAAACCAATGCTATACAAGATTGCACTCATCAGCGACGAAGCTGAAGATTTCTTCCGCGAGATAACCATTGACGCCGATGCCACCTTCCTGAGTCTCAACAAGGCTATTTTGGAAGCCTGTGGCTATGATGACAGTCAGATTACCAGTTTCTACACTTGTTCCGAACACTGGGACAAAGAGCACCAGATTGTGCGTGAAGACATGGGCACCTCTGCCGAGGACGAAGACTTGTATATCATGGCAGATACTCGTTTGAGCGAGTTACTTGAAGAAGAAGAACAAAAGCTTATCTTCACCTTTGACCCCGCAAATGACCGCATCTTCTATCTGGAACTGACCGATATTGTCACTGGCAAGTCTCTCAAGAATCCTGAATGCACCGTCTCCAGAGGACAGGCTCCGCGCCAGCTACAAGGTTTCGATCTCGACTTCAGCTCCTTAGGCAAAAGCGATGACCTTGACCCTGATATGGATTTCGACAACTTCGGCTCCGACGGCTATAACGACGATGAGTTTGACCCAGAGTCCTTTGGTATAGATGGAGAATAAAGCACTTTTTGTGCTCCTAGGTCCTACCGCAGTAGGCAAGACAGAACTGGCTCTGCATATTGCAAAAAGACTCGGTTCACCCATCATCAATGCCGACTCACGTCAGATTTACAAGCATCTCTCTATAGGCACTGCTGCACCCACTCCAGAGCAAATGCAGCAAGTAAAACATTATTTTGTAGGTACTCTGGAGCTGGAGCAATATTTCAGCGCTGCACTTTACGAGCAGCAGGTCAAAAGCCTGTTGCCCGATTTGTTTCTGCACGCCTCTAATCTTTTGCTCTCCGGCGGTAGTATGCTATACATCGATGCTGTATGCAACGGCATCGACAACATCCCCACCGTTACAACGGAAACACGCTCCTTGATGCACCAACGGCTGGAGTCTGAAGGCCTCGACACCTTACTAAGCGAACTGCGATTACTCGACCCTGAATACTATGCCAAAGTAGACCTGCGTAATCCCCGCCGAATAGTACACGCTTTGGAAATATGCTATCAAACCGGACAACCCTATTCCTCGTTCCTTAAACAAAAAGACAACCATCGCCATCATAGTTCAGACACCAAATCCGGAAACAACGGGCAATGGTCTATTATCAAGATTGGACTACTTCGTGAACGGGCAGACCTCTTTGAGCGCATAAACCGCAGAGTGGATGAAATGCTACACCTCGGATTTATTGAGGAGGCACGCAACGTATATCCCTTACGCCATCTCAATAGCCTCAATACTGTAGGCTACAAGGAAATGTTCCGCTATTTTGACAATCAATGGACTCTAGAGCAAGCTGTCGAGAAGATTAAGCGCAACACACGTGTGTATGCAAAAAAGCAGATGACCTGGTTTAAGCATGACCCGGAGATCCACTGGTTTCATCCCGAGGATGAGGAGCGTATCCTCCGTTTTTGTGACGAATTAAAGAAATAATCCTTATGAGTCTCACGTCTACCTGACGTCGGGCAGCCAAGTAGTATAAGTGGTGCCTGTCTGACCTGCGCTAGCAAAGTCGCAAAGGATGAGCGAGTTACCAGCATTATCAATAGCCTTTAGGAGTAAATAGGGTTGGGGGATAATGTTATCTGTACAGCCAATAGGCTGGAGGCTGACAGTGTTCGTATCAAGAGCAGCAGTACTTCCTTCGAAGCGCTGGTCACGAGCCAACAGTATCGGACCAATATATATGGAAGTATGACCGCTGAGGTTGCGCTCACCGTGCCAGAAGCGAGGCCGCCTATCAAAAATAATAGCAATCTTTTCTTTATTTCGTAAGGGAACGCAAACGTAGCTGCCAGCAGAGGCAGTCATACTCTCGCCGTTCACTGTAATATGCGTAGCAGCAGACCACGCTGGAATGCGCAGACGGAGCACACCGCTGTTGTTGCGCGGTGCACTAACAGCCAGAGATATATCATCACCAAAAGGATAATTCCCACTCTGGGCGATGGTTACTAATTTGCCTTGCGCAGTTGTGATACGTGCCTCGGATGATCCATAATAGTTAACGGTAATAGTGTCACCTTTTTGCTGCCAACCCCATTGTCCGAGCATACCGAAACCACGCGGACCATTGACGGAGCAGCAGTTGAGTTCGCTGCTACCCGCTACAGCTTGGAACACAATATCGTGGGCGCTGGCTTTGCGGTCACCGAGCATAGGGGTGTTGTAGGTGAAAGTGCGCCCAGAGGGATGCTGAGCGCCGAGAAATGCATTCCACGTGGAAAGCTCAAGCTCATCAGCCACTTGGGGATCATCACTCATATCGAGCATATCTATGCATAAAGCCATCCATGCTATTGTGCAGCAGGTCTCTATTGCACGGGTATCATAGGGATTTCCGCAGGCAGCTTCGCCAGAAGAGAAACCACCGGTATTGTGGCGGTCATTATCGCGTATGCTACGCCAGATATTAGTAAACGCTGTGCGATACTTTTCCTCGCCGGTTATACTATATAGTGTGCCTATAGTCTGAATTGCATGCAGACATTCCCATCGGCGGCGCTTCATTTGATAGAACGGTATGCCTTTCAGACCCGCATTGAAGTAATCGCCGCCTGTCTCGGAAGCAAAGGTCTGCAGAGTGTGCTCCACCATATCCTTATACTTTTGGGTATTCGCAGTTAACTCTTTACCCTTTGTCGCATCTTCATATAGCAGGGCAAAAATATGACCTATAGCAGCATCGGTGCCATCCTTATCTTCATCAAGGTTATGATGGTCGCGAACGAAGTAATTGTATACACAATCTGCTGCTTTGTCGAGTACCTGTTTAGCTTGTTCCGAACCACTGATTTTATACCAATAATACAGGCCAAGCATATTGTGGTAATGAGCCCATACGTCCCACGTTTTGCCGAGACCGCCAGGAGCTAAACCTGCAAATTTCTGTGAGTCAGACCATACACCTAGATATCCATCGGCATCCTGAGCCTGGGCAAGTTGACCAACAACATAATCGATAGCTTCCTTTAGTTCGGGGCGGGGCTGCATTGCATAGGTTAGGGCTGCGCTAGTGATATACTTGCCCGAGAACTCGCCGTACCATTTCACGATAATCTGATGCTCCTGATTGCGCCGGAAATACATCTGGGTCATTCCCGGATTAGCGTATGGAGCTGTGAGTAGCCAATTCTCCACGTTGGCGTTAAAGCGCTCGCCCATAGGGCCGCCAAGATCTACCTTTACCTCCTGACCCAGCGCGATTAGAAAACTTGCGACGATAAGGATTGTTCCGAAAAAGAATCGCTTCATCTGTTATTTGCTGACCCAAGGGAACATTGCTATACGATAGGCCATAAAGCCGTACGGAAGCAACTTTATAGAAATATCGCGTTGTATCACAGAAGGCTCTTCTGTAGGCATCACAGGGTCGCCCTTGTCTGGGTTCCAGTCTACGAGATGAGCTTTTGCACTAATGCTGATAGGCGCGTTGTCCAGACGCCAAGAGAAGGAGCGGGGCATATCCTTAAACTCCACCTTGCAGCCATCAAGGCTCTGCGGATAGAGGGCGTAGCGGAACTCGTGCCACAGTTCTTCGTTAATATCGAAATAATCACCGGGTCGTTCCTGCATAGACATACCAAAGAGAAGTGGGCCGTAGCTGACATAGCCGTAGCGGCCGGCATCATAGAATCCATCGAGACCGTGCTCATAGTCGGTTCCTGCCATCATGCCCCAAGAGGGCGCTTTATTACCTTTATATAAGGGGAACTTCTCGTTACCAGTCACAAGCTCGGGCTTCATCGGGAACGTGAGTTCAATGGTTGCTCCGTTCAACGTGGAACCCTTAGCCTTATCATTTGCAGTTTTCGACTTCTTTGGTTTGCTTCTTTGAGCCTCGCGGATTACGAAATAGCCGTCTTCAACCGACACCTGCGAGGGGTTAAGACTAGTCATATACGAAGGCTCATCACACCATTCGGGAATACGCAGACGTAGTGTTTTCCCCGCAGGCAAAGCTTTGATATGCAATATTATCTTGTCGCGGAAAGGATACTGGGTCTCGCACACCACATCATAATTACCGTCGGCGGTCTTGAGGTGGGCAGGACCGTATGTGAGCCACAGCAAGCTGCCGTCAGTACCCTGCATCGCCATATTAATAATGTAGTTAGGCAACGCACGGTTAAGATTGGCGGGACAGCAAGTGGGCCAATGCATTTCCTTATAGTAATTGCCATCATCTCGAATTTTGAGGTGGAAACCAGGAATGCGATTGGGAGCCTGGGTGTACAGACACTGGGTGAAGGTAGAGTTGACAGCTCCAGGTAGCGCGTTAAAGAAGTCGCGCTCTATGCGGTCGCCATAGCAGCGGTCACCCGTGGCACGTGCCATCCATATATTACTCCACATAAAGTCGGTAACATCGCAACTCTCGCACGCCTCAAAAGCCCCGATTCCATGAAAAAACTCGTTGCTGGAATTACATCCGTTGGGAAGTACAGTATTGTCCTGCACAAACTCGTAGCTGTTGCGTGATGCTGCAAGGTAATCAGGGTTGCCGCCCCACATGTAGCCGATTGCGGGCAGCGTGCTGGCCTCGTTGTAGGTCACACCGTGACACATCGCTGTGCGTAGGAAGTATTTTTCCTTTACCCATGTGTTGATGTAGGCGGACTCATAGTTACGAAGTACCTGCAAAGCACGGTCGGCGAAGTAAGGGTCACCTGTGTAGCGCGTGAGTTCAAACATGTTTTCCAGACCGCAGAGCTTGCGCATGTTGTCAAGGTCGCCGCCGTTAAAGGGCTTGCCTTTGCTCGTATCGTAGCTAAAGAGGGGGAAGTCATGATACACGCGCTTCAGCATCTCAAGCACACGCTGGTCACCGGTTGCTGAATAGTAGGCCAGAGCGGCGCGACAGAACACTCCCTCACTCCAATACAGACCATAATCAACATTAGTGGTGCCCCAGCTGCTCACGTAATCCTTATTGTTGGAATGGATATAACCGTTGGGCTTCTGACGTGCTACCACAGCCTCCATTACTCGGCGGCTACGATTAATGAGCAAAGTATCGTCCAGCAGGAATCCAAGGCGGGTGAAACCATCGGTATAATAGGCGGTCTGCTCATAGTGCCACCATCCGCCCTGGGTGGGGTCTGCCCATCCACGCTTAAATTCAGTGAAATCTTCGCCCATCTTGCGAGTCATACCTCGCGCAGCGAGACCGGCCCAATCGCGGAGCCAGCCTTCGGGCTTAATCTCGCCAACGTTGAAAGGGCTGTAGGTGCCGTCAACCATCGAGGTTTGGCCATTTACAGCAATAGATAGGAGCACTACGATAATGCTCGTCAGTAGTTTTTTCATAAATCATAATATAGTTTAATGCTTAATATGCAAGCTTACCATATATCTTCCGCCTCTTCTCCCGCATAGACACTCTTAGGAGCGTATTCCAGAATGTCTATCTCAAAGCTGGCAGCGGGATTTTCAAGCACGTTTTTAACGCGCATGTAGAGACGGTCGTCAGGATCGAAGGTACCAGTATAAACAATGTAGCGCAGACGCGCGTATGGACCCTTGCTGACAGACGAGCGCATCGCCTCTACGGGGCGAGTGCCTTGTCCGGTCTTGATACCATCGTGCTGAGGTGGCTTCATAAATCCACGCAGACGCATGTCTTTATCGTTCTGGCGGTTAATCTCCCAGTCTTTGCCATCGAGCTTATAACCTATTGCGTCACCATATACATCGAGTCGCAGGTCAACGGGCAGTCCGCACGCCATCAGGCGGTTGGGATCCTTACCGATGTATAGCTGTGCCATGCCGAGGTGTCCTCCATGAGCCACACTGATACGGAATTCGTAAGTACCGCGGAAGGGAACCGGCGGCAGTTCGATGGTGAAGTCATACTGTCCATTGATATTGTGCTCATCGCCTTGGTAGTTCTCCACCGTAGCATAATAGTACGCATTATACTTATAGTGAGTTCCTTCTCTCATTGTAATGTGGTCGAAGAAGTTCTCGGGCAGGTCATAGAAGGTGTTGCTCTTCATGTTGCGCAGATTATTGGTCATAATCTCGGGCACCAATGAAGAGTAGTCCCAGCGCAGACGCTCGTTGAGTACTACGTTAGGCACTCCGTCATCATAAACCAACGGTTCACTGATAGTATAATAGAATCCGTTGAGTGCCTGATGCAGATAGGAGCCATTGGTCTCATATATGAGTATACCCGGACGAACTACGCTCTTCACGTTGAGCTCATCACCGTTTTCACCATAATCATATATTACCTTACGGTTGATGCGCTTGCCATCGCTCTGTGCACCCTCGGTTATTTTCATGAGACGGCGCTGTTTCCTACCCATTGTCTCGTAGTATTCGTAGCAATCCACGCCCAGCTGGTCGGGGTCAGCATATGCATAGCCCATCTCGCAGTGGTGCAGCACTATCTGATCCCAGCGCAGACGCTCAGGCAGCAAGTGATAGGCCACAAACTTATTGACTGCATTGTTTTCGTCAGTTGGGTCGGTGCTGGTGAACTGGGGATATATCTCTTTGCACTTGGCTTCTAAAGCTGAATACACTTCGTTCCAGTTTTCTATCGAACCATTGGCTGCGTAGCGAATTTCGGGCAGATGCCAATAGAGTGCGAGCACGCTGTCGGTCTCTACAAATGCGGTGTAGCCGAAGTAACGGTGTAGCGGGCTGAGTGTCGGGTAGTTAGTGATACCGTCGTAGAAGTTGCCGGGACCGTGTTCATACTTCTCGTACTCCATATCGCGGTATTTTGTCAGAGAGTCCTGCCAATGAGTGAGACGCAGCAACTCTCCGAAAATCTGCAGATTGGGCGTCTGCTTTATAAGCTCAGCCAAGTTGGAGTTTGAGAAATCGAGCACTCGGTCGATACCGTGCACCACTCCATTGGAGGCCTGCTTGTCGCCATGAATCACTCGCGAGTGGCTGTTAAGGATTATTTGTGTCCTCGTCTCACCGGCTTTAAACTCTACAGTGATGAAGCGGTCTTCCAGATTGGTCTGGTCTATCACTCCCACCTTGAAGTCTGTGGAATAATAGGCTTTCTGATTGCCGCTATCGATGATAGCATTCTTGACTATTGCATTTGCCAGCGAGTCGGTGATTTCCTCTATGGGATAGTTGGGTGTGTTGTATACCGAGTCCATACATGCCTGGATAGCAGCGTTATCAGGAGCAAACACGGTGTAGTTTCCTCTGGCGGACAGGAGCTGTGCTGCTGTTGACGATGATTCTCTGTCGCTGAATTTCACCTTACTAAGGATACTGGCGAAATAGGAGTAGTCGTCGTTGTTGTTAAGAATGTCGAGCACGGTCTGCCCCTTAAAGGTGTACATGTCGCTTTCATCTACCTTATCGGTGCAGGAGCCCAGTAGGAGGGCTGTTGCCATCAAGGCTGCGGAAAAGTATTTGCGAATTGCCATTTAGTTAAATATGTTTATTGTTTATATTTTTCAACAGAAGATGCATTTCGAGTGCAAATATAATAAAAAAACCTAAAATTAAAGGTTGTTCGATATTTTATTAGTAATTTTGCCGCATCAATTTCATATATTCTGCTAATTGGTATTCTCATTCTAGCATATAATTTGCATATAAACATTAAAAATTGAATAAATAATGCATATCACAAAGATTGTCGGCGGACGAGTGTTCACCCCACAAGGTTGGCTCAAAGATGCCACCATTGTGGTCAGCGATGGCAAGATTGCCGAGATTAGCGTAGGCAACATCGAGATTGCCAATCCCGATCAAGGAAGCTCAGTAGAGACAGTTGATGCCCGCGGTATGATGGTAGTGCCGGGCGGTGTCGAACTACATATTCACGGCGGCGGTGGTCGCGACTTCATGGAGGGCACCGAGGATGCTTTCCGCACAGCTATCAACGCCCACATGCAGCACGGCACCACCAGCATCTATCCCACCCTGTCATCATCATCGATGCCGATGATCAAGGAAGCCCTTGCCACTTGCGAGAAAATGATGGCTGAGCCGTGCTCACCCGTGCTGGGTTTGCATCTGGAAGGTCCATATTTCAACCCCAAGAAGGCAGGCGCACAGATGCCAGAATACATCACTCCGCCTAAGCCGGAGGACTATGAGCCAATTATCAAGCGCTACGGACCGGGCTCTTCTGACCTGAATACAGATTCTCCGGCTATCGGGGCTCTCAGGCGTTGGGACGAGGCTCCCGAACTGCCGGGCACCTCTGAGTTTGGCCGTTTCTGTACCGATCACGGCGTGCTTGCCGCTATCGCTCACACCAACGCTGAATATCCCGATGTGAAGAGAGCCTGGGATGCCGGTTTCCGTCACGTCACCCATTTCTACAACGCAATGCCGGGCTTCCACAACGTTCGTGAGTTCAAGCACGAAGGTACTGTGGAAAGCGTATATACCTTCCCGGAGATGAGCGTGGAGATGATTGCCGACGGTATCCATGTTCCGCCCACCATCTTGCGAATGATATATATGGTAAAAGGCGTTGAGCACACCGCTCTCATCACCGATGCTCTTGCTTGCTCGGCCAGCGACAGCGACGTGGCTTTCGACCCGCGAGTTATTCTCGAAGACGGCGTCTGCAAGCTCGCCGACCGCTCCGCTCTCGCAGGCAGCATCGCCACTATGGACCGGCTGATTCGCACCTGTGTACAGATGGCAGAGATTCCTCTTGACGATGCCATCCGTATGTCGAGCGAGACTCCCGCCCGCATCATGGGCGAACTGGGACGCAAAGGTTCGCTCCAGGCAGGCAAGGACGCCGACATCTGCTTCTACAACGATGACCTGCAGCTGCAGTTTGTGATGCAGCAGGGCAATATTGTGAAGAATGAGCTGTAACCTGCTGATAGATATAGGCAACAGCAGCGCTAAATACGCTTTCGTAACCGATGGCATCATCGGCGATGTAGTGCGTACCAGCTACCCCAGCTTAGTGGAGAAGTTCAGAACTCAGAATCTGGAGACTAGAGTTGAGAGTGCTATCATCAGCTCGGTTGCTGGCAATCCCTCCTCTGTGGCTGAAGCTCTTGAAGCTCAAGGCATCAATGTGACGGTGCTCGGCGCCGACACTCCGCTGCCTTTCCAACTCGGCTATGACTCGCCCGACACACTTGGTGCCGACCGCATGGCCGCTGTGGCAGGCGCTATGGAGCTATGGCCCGCCCGCAATGTGCTGGTGGTTGATGCGGGCAGTTGTGTGACCTACGATTTCCTCACCGCCGATGGAGTGTACTTGGGCGGCAATATCGCTCCCGGACTGCGGATGCGGCTTAGCTCCATGCACGAGCACACCGCCCTCCTTCCGATGGTCGAGCCAGAAGGTCCCGTTCCTCCTATCGCTTACAACACCGACACCGCTCTTCGTAGCGGTGCCCTCATGGGACTAAAACACGAGGTTGAGGGCTACGCCGTTACGAGTAGAGAAAACATTCCGTCCTCCGATGGGCGATGGGCCGTACTTCTCACTGGTGGCGATGCTCCGCTCATCCGACCCCTACTTAATATCGAGGCAACTGTGGAGCCCGAGTTGGTAATGCGCGGACTACATTATATATTAAAATGTGTTGGAAAATGAAACGTTCTATAATATGAAAAAGATACTAATCCTCGCCCTAATCTTCAATTTTCTATTCTCAATCCTAAATTTATCTTTCGCTCAGAGCAGCGGCAGCAACTCGCCCTATTCCCGCTACGGATGGGGACTGCTTGCCGATGAGGCTATGGGCTTCAACAAAGGTATGGGCGGCGTAGCGCTGGGCATGCGCGACATCAATATCATCAACCCGCAGAACCCCGCTGCATACTCCGAGATGGACTCGCTCACCTTCCTCTTTGATGCCGGCATCTCGCTGCAGAACTGCCGCATGCAGGCCGGCTCCACCAAGAAGAATGTGCAAAACTCCACCCTCGACTACATAGCCGCCGCTTTCCGCCTCCGCAAGGGACTGGGATTCTCGCTCGGACTGCGGCCATTCTCCACCATAGGCTACAGCTTCAGCGCAACCTCCGATATGGACGATATCGACGGCTACGGCACCAAGGTAGCCTCCTCATCCTACGTTGGTAGCGGCGGTCTCCACGAGCTCTATGGCGGCGTAGGCTGGCGGGTGTTCAAGCCGCTGTCAGTCGGCATGAACATGAAATATGTATGGGGCGACTACAGTCATTCTTCCTCCGTGAGCTACAGCGAGTCGAGCATCCGCTCACTCAACCGCAACTATAAGGCCAATCTCAACGCTCTCTGCTTCGACTTCGGTCTGCAGTATTCGCAGCGCCTCAGCAAGAAAGACCGCGTAACGCTCGGCCTCTCCTACGGCCTCGGCAACAAAATCGATCAGCGTGCCACCCTTATCAACACTCAGTCGAGCAGCACAGGTAGCGCTGCCGACACCGTGCGAGTGGGCAACGCCTTTGAGCTTCCGCGCACTATGGGCGTGGGCCTCAGTTGGAACCACGACCTTCGCTGGACCGTCGCTGCCGACTACACCCTGCAGCAGTGGAAAGACTGTCGCTTCCCCGAACTGCAGAGCGGTAACGGCGGCAACTACACCGTAACCCGTAACTCCTTCCTCAACCGTCAGCGCATAGCCGCAGGCGTAGAGTTTATCCCCAATCCGCGGGGCTTGAAGATAAGAGACCATATCGCTTATCGCGCCGGTGTGGCCTACACCACTCCTTATATTAAGGTCAACGGCGCCGACGGACCGAAGTCCTATCTCGTAAGCCTCGGTGCCTCGCTACCCATCGCCAACAAATATGCCGACAAGACCTCCGCGCCCACCGTCATCAATGTCTCTGCACAGTGGGAGCACTGCAAGCCTTCTATGGGCGGAGCCATCAAGGAAGATTACCTGCGGCTCTGCGTTGGCATTACGTTCAATGCCCGCTGGTTTGAGCAATGGAAAGTAAGATAATGCCCCAAAAATGGTTAATGGTCAATGTGCTAATGACCGCACTCCTGTGCGTCATTATCACTTGTTCCTGTGGCGACAGCAAGCCCCCGTCGGCAGCGGCCGTCAGGCAGCGTGATTCGCTGTCGATGATGACCTCCTACGGCGTCAGCAAGCTTATCTCCGACTCCGGCCTCATCCGTTATAAGGTCGTTGCTGAGGAGTGGCGTGTGTATGACCGCACCAATCCGCCGCGCCATTCGTTCCCCAAAGGCCTGCTGCTCGAGCGTTTCAACCAGCAGTTCCACATCGAGATGTATATCACCGCCGACACCGCCTATTGGTACAACCAGAACCTCTGGGAATTGCGCGGCAGGGTGAGAGTGTGGAACCTCGACGGCACCGTTTTCGACTCTCAGGTCCTCTATTGGGATATGGGCAAGCACGAGTTCTACTCCAACGTGTGGTCCCATCTCAAGACTCCCGACAAAGAAGTGGAGGGCACCAGCTTCATCTCCGACGAGCAGATGCGCCACTACACCATCAACAACTCTCGCGCCGTATTCCCCATCCCCAGCGAAGCTGACGACCAGACCGATTCCATCAAGACCGCTGAGCAAAACGAGACTCCGCAACCCGTTACCGTAGTGCCGCCGCGCACTCCTCAAAAAGCTACAGCGCCGCCTTCTACCGGTCTGCCTCCGGGAGGCCACTTCAAATAGCATTTCGAGTTTAAGAATTGTGGATTATTGCGCATTTTTGTGACGTTTTATAACCGGCGTCGCTTGTTTTTGCAAAAAAATGGGGCAAGAATTATTTGTATATGCATTTTTTTTCCTAACTTTGCCGCTCGAATACGCGAAAGCGTAGCCAGATTGACGTAATTCAACGACTAAAACACTCTGCAAACAATAAAAAACAAATAACTAAAATGGCAGCTATTCAAGGAATTAGAAAACACGGTAAGTTGCTTATCGCAATCATCGGTATCGCCCTCCTCGCCTTTATCACCGAGGAGTTCTTCCGCGCTACCGAGGCTCAGAGAAATCAAAACAGTGGTGTGGTAGGCACCATCAACGGCAAGAAGATCCAGTCGGCGGAATACAGCCAGCTGATTGAAGCCTACAAAGCCTACCTGTCGTTCACTCAAGGCAAGACCAATTTCACCGACGATGAGGACGCAGCCCTCAAGGAGCAGGTGTGGCAGGACTTCGTGAGCAACAAGCTCTATCAGGAAGAGTGCGCAAAGCTCGGTCTCACCGTTACCGACCAGGAAATCCGCAACATCATGAGCGAGGGTACCAACCAGTGGCTCACCCAGACCCCGTTTGTCAACCAGCAGACAGGTCGCTTCGACGCCGCTTCACTCAAGAACTTCCTCGACGAATACAAGAAGATGCAGAATGGTCAGTCGCAGGTGCCTCAGGAGTATCGCGAACAGTATGAGAAGCTCTATAGCTACTGGCAGTTCGTGGAGCAGAAGCTCAAGGAGGGCGTGTTGATGCAGAAGTACAATGCACTGCTGCAGATGTCGATGACCTCCAATCCTGTAGAGGCCAAGTTCGCTTACGACGCCAGCGCCACCACTAAGGATATTGTCCTCGCCGCAATTCCCTACACCTCCATCAACGATAACGACGTGAAGGTTAGCGACGACGAACTCAAGGCAAAATACGAGGAGCTCAAGGAGAGCTTCAAGCTCTATAACGACGCTAAGGATATCAAGTATGTGGCCGTCAACGTTAAGGCCAGCGCTGCCGACAAGGCCGATCTCGATGCCAAGATGGCTCAGTTCGCTCAGGACATCGCCACCACCGACGATGTGGCTAGCGTAGTGCGCCGCGCACAGTCCTCTGTAACCTATCAGGATGTGCCCCGCACCGGTGATGCCTTCCCAGAAGACATCAAGGCTCAGCTTGACTCGATGGCTCCCGGCACCGTGAAGGGTCCTTACTACAACGCTGCTGACAACACCGAGAACATCATCCGCCTGCTCGCCAAGACCCAGGCTCCCGACTCCATCCAGATTCGTCAGATTCAGGTAGGCGGTCAGAGCCTCGACGAGGCACGCCAGCGCGCTGACTCCGTTTACACCGCCCTCAAGGGTGGCGCCGACTTTGCCGAGCTTGCCAAGAAGTACGGCCAGAGCGGTGACTCCACTTGGCTCGTCAGCAAGATGTATGAGACTGCAGCTATGGACGAGGACAATGCCTCCTTTATAAATAAGGTACAGGGAATGGCCGTTGGCGAGATGACCAACCTCGACTTCCCGCAGGGCAATATCATCGTTCAGGTTACCGACCGCAAGAACATGGTTACCAAGTACAACGCCGCCGTTATCAAGTGTGCGCTCAACTATAGTAGCGAGACTTCCAAGAGCGAATACAACAAGTTCAGCAAGTTTATCGCTGAGAACAAGACCATCGAGTCTATGGAGAAAAACGCCGCCAAGGCCGGCTATCAGGTGCAGACCCTCAACGGTATCGAGACCAGCGACTTCTTCTCGATGCAGTATTTCCGCCAGCCGGGAATGGAGCGCCACATGATGCGCTGGATCAGCAACGACGCCAAGAAGTGGATCTTCGACGAGGCTGAGGACGGCCAGATCTCTCCCCTCTATATCTGTGACAACGGCAACCACCTGCTAGTAGTAGCGCTGACCAAGTCCTACAAGGCCGGCTACATGCCCCTTGACGACGTGAAGGATATGGTTAAGGCCGAGGTGCTTCGCGACAAGAAGGCCGACATGATTATGGGCAAGCTCAAGGGTGCCAAGTCTCTCGACCAGGTAATGGCTCAGAAGGGCGCTGTTTCCGACTCAGCCAAGAGCGTAAGCTTCCTTGCCGACAACACCTTCGACCCCGTCATCCTCGGTTCCATCGTCAAGGCAAAGCCCAACCAGTTTGTAGGTCCTCTCAAGGGTCAGGCCGCTGTGTTTGCCTACAAGGTAGTCAGCGAGACCAAGAATCCCGAGGCTAAGTACGACCAGCAGCAGTATATGTCGGGCGTAGCTCAGAGCCACGCAGGCAAGGCACTCAGCTCACGTCAGTACTACGCAGAGAGCCCCGTTGTCGCCTACCTCAAGCAGAAAGCTAAGGTTACCGACAACCGCTACAAGTTCTATTAATCCTAGCACCATTAACTAAGAAAACGAAGTTTCTTTCATAATTGTGTTGCCGGCATCCCTGTCCATGCAGGGTGCCGGTTTTTTGTGCCTGCTCCCAAAGACTAAGCGCCACCTCGCGAAAAATCATAGCCTGCAAAAACCGACAAACCACGACCTCAAAAGTTTTTATTGCGTTCTCCTTTCAGCTTATCACGTTCTCAATAAATTTCTATGCCCTTTCAATTCCATTTGAATGCCCTTTCAATTCTATTTGAAAGGCCTTTCAATTCCATTTCTAAGGGCACAGAAATTTTTTCCGCACGTACTTTGTCGCCGCGAGATCAAAGTTTGGTCATTTCTTCACGTGCTTTGTCGGCGTGAGTACGCTATAATTTTGTTTGAGTACGTCATAATTTTGTGGGCGACGACGTAATGGTCACTCTCGCCCCTTTTAATTGCATTCAAGACATCTAAATCAATTGGGTTTTGTTAAAAAATGTTACTCAAAGCAAATCCGTTAAGACTTTTTGCCCTAACGAAACAAAAAATCTGCTACTTTTGCTCACAGAAAAGCGAGACACCTCGCCCCGACGACAGAAGTTAAACCTCTAAAACGATAACGAATATGAAAAAATTCTTCTCCCTCCTCTCGATTGCACTGATAGCAATGATTGGATTCAGCGCATGTAACACCGATGACGAGAACGAAGCCCGCGTACTCTCCGGCGAATGGGAAGGCGACTGGGGCATGTTCTACGACTACCAGTATGATAACGGAGCGATAGACAGGTTCTACGCCTCTAACACCTACATCAAACTGACTCCCGACCACAGCAACGCTACTCACGGCACAGGTATCCAGGAAGACTACTACCGCCGCGGCCCGTATGAGTATCGCTGGTTTAAGTTCAACTGGGAAGTACGCGACGGAGTGATCTACCTCACCTACCCGCACGACCACGAACTCGATGTAGATATCTACGACTACCAGCTGTCGAACGACTACTTCACCGGATACTTCGGCGACAGCAACAGCCGATTCCGCATGTCGAAGCTCACCGACTTCTACTACTGGACACCCGCCGTATATATCGACTCCTACTACGGATACACTCTCTACGACTACCTGTACTCCAACAAATATGAAGGCACAGCCAAGTCGAAAGACTTCAAAGCTGAAGGCAAGGTAATCAAGAACGGCAGAGACCTTACCCACGGAGGAGAGAAGTAACACTAAAGTTACGCGCGACTATACAACTCAATCATTAACCGCTAAAAAACGTACCACTATGAAGAAGATTGTAATGGCAGCACTGCTTGCCCTGCTCAGCCTCAACATGATGGCTACGAGCGACTCAAGACTGCGCGAATACGCGCGATTCCTCAGCGACCGTATGGCATACGAGCTTGACCTGACCCCGATGCAGTATGACGACTGCTACGAGATCAACCTCGACTTCCTGTATGCTACCGACCGCATAATGGACGACGTTGTATATGGATATATCGACGCCATCGACAGATACTACGACTACCTGGACTACCGCAACGAAGACCTGCGTCACGTGCTCGACTACGGTCAGTATGCACGGTTCCTCAACACGGAATACTTCTACCGGCCTATCTACACCCGCAGCAACAGCTGGTATCTGCGTATATATAATGTATATAGCAACAGGTCGTTCTACTACTTCGACCGCCCAAGCGGATACCTGGTTTATCGCGGAGCACATGCCCGCAGGGCCTATCCTAACGGATACTACAGCAGCCGCTACTCAGTGGACCGCAGATACCGCGCAACGGTGAGAATACGCGACGGACGCGACTACGACATGCATCGCCGCACCGATTTCGGAGCAAACATACGTCAACGTACTGAGAAACCGCGTGCCAACTACTATCGCAACCGCGACCAGCGTGACCGCACCAGCGACCCGCGCTACCGCAACGACAGGCCCGCCAACGTGAACAGTCCGCAGATCAACGGCCGCAACCAGCAGAGACCTTCCGACAACAGGCCGCCTGCGAACAACCAGCCGCGCAACAATCAGCCTCGCAATAATCAGCCGCAGGCTAAGCCCCAGCCCCCACATAGCGGCGGCGGCGGAGTTGTAAGACAAGGACACAGGTAATTACATTTAGCACTAAAAATGGCCATGTTTGGTTGACAAAAGTAAACCGAGCATGGCCATTTACTCGTTATTTTGATATTTTTTTATAAAAAAGGCCAAACGATTGCAAAGAAATGCCGAACTTTGTAGTTCTAAATTCGCAAAGTCATTGCGGGCAACCGCAATCTCAATTATCAGAAAATGTATAAGATACCACTCCGCAGCAGTGTCTGCACAGAAGGTCGCCGCATGGCCGGAGCCCGCGCCCTGTGGGTAGCTAACGGCATGAAGCGCGAGCAGTTTGGCAAACCCATCATAGCTGTAGTCAACAGTTTCACACAGTTTGTTCCCGGCCACACCCACCTGCACGAGGCCGGCCAGATAATCAAGCAAGAGATAGAACGCCTGGGCTGCTACGCCGCCGAGTTTGACACCATCGCCATTGACGACGGTATCGCGATGGGACACGACGGTATGCTCTACTCGCTGCCCAGCCGCGACATCATAGCCGACTCGGTGGAATATATGGTCAACGCCCACAAGGCCGATGCGATGATATGCATCTCAAACTGTGACAAGATTACGCCGGGAATGATGATGGCCGCCATGCGACTCAATATACCCGCCGTGTTCGTGAGCGGCGGTCCGATGGAGGCCGGCAGTTACAAGGGTGAGAACCTTGACCTCGTGATTGCAATGATCAAGGGCGCCGACCCAACCATCAGCGACAGCGAATTGGCAGAGATAGAAAACCGCGCCTGCCCGGGATGCGGATGCTGTTCGGGAATGTTCACCGCCAACTCGATGAACAACCTCACGGAGGCTATCGGTCTCTCGCTGCCCGGCAACGGCACCATCCTCGCTACCCACGCCAACCGCGTGGAGCTGATGAAAGACGCCGCCCGCCAGATAGTGAAAAATGCGCTGGCATACTACGAGGACGGGAACACCGACGTGCTGCCCCGCAGCATAGCCACCCGCGAGGCGTTCCTCAACGCTATGACACTCGACATCGCGATGGGAGCAAGCACCAACACTGTGCTCCATCTGCTCGCTGTGGCTCAGGAGGCGGAGGTTGACTTCACGATGGCCGACATCGATGCCCTCTCACGCAAGACGCCGTTCCTCTGCAAGCTGGCACCCAATAGCCAGAAATATAGTGTGCAGGAGTGCGGACGAGCAGGAGGAATGCTCAACCTGCTGGGTGAGCTGGCTAAGGGCGGACTGCTCAACACCAGCGTGAAGCGCGTCAACGGCGCAACCCTCGCCCAGGACATCGAGAAATACTCCATCCTCAAAGAGAATATCGACCCGGAAGCCAAGCGCATCTACTCCTCGGCACCCGCAGGCAAATTCTGCACCCAGATGGGAGCGCAGAATGCTACCTACCCCACTCTTGACACCGACCGCGCCAACGGCTGTATCCGCGACATAGAGCACGCCTACACTCGCGACGGCGGAATGGCCATCCTCTTCGGCAACATCGCCCAAGACGGCTGCGTAGTAAAGACCGCCGGAGTGGACGAGAGCATCTGGAAGTTCAGCGGACCCGCCGTAGTTTTCGACAGCCAGGAGGAAGCCTGCGAAGGTATCCTGGGCGGAAGAGTGAAGAAAGGCGACGTCGTAGTGATAACCCACGAAGGACCGAAGGGCGGACCGGGCATGCAGGAAATGCTCTATCCCACCAGCTATATCAAGTCGATGCACATGGGCAAAGAGTGCGCCCTCATCACCGACGGACGCTTCAGTGGAGGCACCAGCGGACTGAGCATAGGTCACATCAGCCCCGAAGCAGCCAACGGAGGCAACATCGGCAAGATAGTTGACGGCGACATCATCGATATCGACATACCCAACCGCACTATCAACGTACGCCTCAGCGACGAAGAGCTCGCAGCCCGTCAGCAGCGACCGCTCACCCGCAAGCGCACCGTATCAAAGGCTCTGCGGGCATACGCACAGAGTGTAAGCTCGGCTGATAAGGGCGGCGTGAGAATTATTGATTAGAAACTAGCACGACTAGCAAAAATAAAAGAAATGGATAATAAGATTTCAGGTGCTGAGGCGCTGATGCGCAGTCTGGAAAACGAAGGCGTAACCACGCTCTTCGGCTATCCCGGCGGAGCCATCATGCCTACCTACGATGCCCTCTACGACCACAACAAGACGCTGCATCACATTCTGGTACGCCACGAACAGGCTGCAGTTCATGCTGCTCAGGGTTATGCCCGTGTTAGCGGTAAGGTGGGATGTGCTATTGTTACCAGCGGTCCTGGCGCTATGAATACCATAACAGGTGTGGCAGATGCTCTGATGGACTCAACACCATTGGTTGTTATCTGCGGTCAGGTAGGAGCAGCCATGCTGGGAACAGATGCCTTCCAGGAGGTTGACGTGGTAGGCGTGACACAGCCTATCACCAAGTGGAACTATCAAATCCGTAGAGCTGAAGATATTGCGTGGGCCGTGAGCCGTGCCTTCTTCATTGCCAGTAGCGGACGTCCCGGCCCCGTGGTGCTGGACTTTACCAAGAATGCGCAGACGGCAATGATAGAGTATCAGCCTCAGACCATCGACTTCATCCGTAGCTATAACCCCTGCCCTCAGCCTGCTGAAGGTGCTGTGGAGACGGCTGCCAAGATGATTAACGAGAGTGTGAAGCCCTTTATGCTGGTAGGTCAGGGCGTGGAGTTGGCAGGTGCTAACAAGGAACTGCTGTCATTGTGCGAGAAGGCTCAGATTCCCTTTGCCACAACCTTCCTGGGACTCTCTGCTGCTCCCTCAGACCATCCGCTGAATATGGGTCGATTGGGTATGCACGGTAACTTGGCTCCCAATGTGATGACCAATCAGTGCGACTTGCTAATTGCCGTTGGTATGCGCTTTGATGACCGTGTGACCGGTAACCTGAAGAACTACGCCAAGCAGGCCAAGATTATCCACCTGGATATTGACCCCAGTGAGCTGAACAAGAACGTTAAGGTGAACCTTTCTGTGCTGGGCGACTGCAAGCAGACCCTGCCTGCTATCACCAAGCTGGTGGATAAGGCCAAGCATAAAGCCTGGATAGACGGTTTCAAGCCTTACGATGAGAAAGAATATAATAAGGTAATAGAGCCTGCCCTGCATCCTACGGAAGGACCTCTGCTGATGGGCGAGGTG
>JAFZXF010000077.1 GCA_017616915.1 Bacteroidaceae bacterium | reverse complement strand
CTCTTATTTTTTCGATTTATATCATTCCGTTATCAACTCCCGCTTCTCACATCCGAGCAACTCTGAAATCCGCTCCAGGGTGGGTAGAGTAGGCTGAGTACGAGACACGGGGACAGGTGAGTGTACCGACCTTTAAGCATTGGACATTAAAACAAAAAAATAGATATGAACAATACAGTATTGATAACGGGTGCAACGAGCGGCATAGGCCTCGCGTGCGCAAGGAAATTCGCTGCCAATGGCGATAGGCTGATTCTTACTGGCAGGAAAGAAAACGTATTGACTGAAATACGAAAAGAACTGACGGAGAAAGGTGCCGAGGTACTGACACTAGCCTTCGATGTCAGAGACCGCGAGAAAGCAAAGAAGTATATCGGTGACCTACCAGAGGAATGGCAAGAGATAGATGTACTAGTAAACAACGCTGGTCTTGCACTGGGTCTGGAGCCGGAGTATGAGGGCAGTTATGAAGATTGGGAGACGATGATTGACACGAATATCAAGGGGCTGCTGACAATGACACGACTCATTGTGCCGGGTATGGTCAAGCGTAATCGTGGCCATATTATCAACATAGGCTCTGTTGCTGGTGATGCAGCATACGCCAATGGCAATGTATATTGTGCCACCAAGGCAGCCGTAAAGACTCTCAGCGACGGACTGCGCATAGACGTAGCACATACAGCAATCCGTGTGACCAATCTGAAGCCTGGCCTCGTAGAAACAAATTTCAGCAACACCCGTTTCCATGGTGACACAGAACGTGCAGCTAATGTGTATAAAGGCATCAAACCACTCACAGGTGATGACATTGCTGATGTGGCAGTATATGCCGCCAATGCACCAGAACACGTGCAGATAGCCGAAGTGCTAATCCTGGCCACCCACCAAGGTAGCGGCAGCGTGATAGTTAGAGAGTGAATGATAAGTAAACGTAGAGCATTGAACATTGGACATTAAGAATTGATAATTGAAGAGTTGAAGAATTACCATCAGATATTGAATATTTTCCTTACAGTTATTGGGATGTTCGGGAATTTTATATAATTTTGCAGCCGAATTAAACGATAAGAAAAATGAAAAAATCCGTAATCATTATTCCACTTCTGCTCCTCGCGCTTGTAGCTGGCGCTCAGGACTTTCAAACTGAGATTGCATTGATTGATGCGCCCGACTTCAACGGAAAGACACTTGCGAAGGCTCCCGCTGGCAAGAGCCAGACGCTACAGCTGGTGCGCACCAAGTTCTCAAAACCTCTGGATGACTACAACGTGCTCGCGTTGCCTTCTCTCAAACTGGGCAATATCATCGGCCATCCCACCCTTGGCTGGGACGATACCGACTTCAAGATTCCTGAGGGTGTGCCTGCCGTCTATGACGGCCAGTGGGCGTTGAATGACGTGTTCACGGATGGCGACTTCCCCGTGGCTATCTATGGCAGGATGCCGACTGATAAGCCTCTCCCCTGGGGCGAAAGCGAGAAGGATATCTCATGTAGGGGCAGAGAACCGCATTTGATTATGCTCCTAGACCCTTCGAAGGAGGTGAAGAAGGTGTATAACACCCGCAATCTCACCGTTACTCCCAAAGATAATCTTTCCCAAAGCGTGGAATGGGCTGTGGTGAAGGATGGTGTACTGTACTTCTCGGAAACTACCGTTACGGCACCCGACAAGAATTCGCAGGGCAACTATCTGGTGGCCGTAGATATCAATACCGACAAGACTCTATGGATGAGCAAGCCGCGTATGGTGAATTCCTCCAACTTCCTGATTGTTGATAATTCCATTATCTGTGGTTTGGGAGGTTCTGGAATACCTGACTATATATATGTTTTGAACCGCTATACGGGTGTCAAGACACGTGAGTATTGGATTCCCAGCGCTGCCACTTGGTTCGCCATCGGTGAAGACAAGAACCTCTACGTCACCTTATACGACAAGCATGTCGCATTCAAAATTACCAAATAGCGGTAAAAGTAGAAAGTTGAAAGTTGAAAATTAGGCCCGTCAGAGCAAACTCTTGGCGGGACTAATTGTTATCACTCCTCCATCAGCGGAAAATACTTAACATAGCCTGAAGGTTATATTTGTGGAAAGTGTGCGTATACACAAAGAAATCGACTCGAGACACGGGGACAGGTGTGAACTGAAACCTGTTTGTAAAAACATCACTAAAAACAATTATTTTTGTATCAAAGTTTCATGAAATAAGGGAAAAAGTGTATTTTTGCATACATAAAACTTGTTTTTTTGTTTAAAATAACCTTAAATCCAAGAATTGTTTATACATTTGCATGTGGTTAATATATTTACATTCGTAATTAAATCTAATTATTATGTTTTCAAAAAAAGCAAACGGAGGTATGATTAATGTTATCAGATGCGACTTGAAAGAGTATCTGGTATGGAAATGGCGTCCCAAGAACCAAGAGGTGAACACTACCACGAGGGAAAATGCCATCCGTTGGGGCAGTAGTTTGCGAGTAAAAGACGGCGAGATGGCCATCTTTGTATATAGTCAGGGCGACAAATCACATGACGTGATATACGGACCATGCGACAAGAAGCTTGACACAGCTAACCTGCCCGTACTCGCCAATCTGCTAGGGTTGGCATACAATGGTAATAGTCCCTTCCAAGCAGAGGTGTACTTCATCAATCTGGCTCTGAACATTCAGATTCACTTTGCCGTAGTAGATTTCGACATCTTCGATCCCCGCTATCCGGAGATGGGCATTCCATGTATCGTTCGTGGCACAATGACCTTCAATATCAAGGACTACAAGGAGTTCATAAAAAACAACCGCTTGATTAACTTCGAGCTTATGGACTTCAAAAACCAGGTGAAGAGTGCTGTGATGCGCTACGTTAAGAGTGCCGTTATCAGTCTGCCGAAAAAGCAGAACATCTCTGTGATGCAAATCGAGAGCCAAATTCTGGAGATTAACGACCTGGTGAAAGAACCGCTGAGCAAAAGGCTCTCTGAGGACTTTGGTATTAATCTGCGTGGGCTTGACATCGAAGCTGTAGAGCTAAACAAACAGTCTCAAAACTATATTGACCTGAAACGAATGACTGTTGACATTCAGCGTGACCAAACGCTGGCTCAGGCACAACTGAACCTACAGAACATGTATGACAGTCAAAAGATGAACAAAGAAAACCTGTCTGAAAGCATGCGCATTCAGCGTGAGGAGACACAACGGGCTCAACGTCTCAAATCAGAACAAACTCATCTAGGCGCTCACTCCGTAGATGTGCAAGGCGACGTAATGAAAACGGCAGCTAGGTCGATGGGGCAGATGAACGGCTCTTTTGGTGACGGCAACGGAAAAGGCGGATCTGGTGGTGGCTTCAACCCTGGCGGCATGATGGCCGGAATGATGATGGGAGGCGCTGTAGGTCAGCAAATGGCCGGAATGATGAATCAGATGGGACAACAAATGAACCAACAGTATCAACAAGGGCAGCAACAGTACCAGCAGCAACAAGTATATGGCGGTCAAGTTCCTCCCCCACCTCCACAGATGGGTGCTCAATACTTTGTAAGTACGAACGGCCAGACACAAGGCCCTTATAACGTGCAGGCTATGGCGAATCTTGTAAAGACAGGCTTCCTTACCCCAGATACATATATCTGGAAACAAGGAATGGCGAATTGGGCATTTGCTAAGGACACGGAGTTAAATCAGCTTTTTATGCAAACTACTCCACCGCCACCTCCTCCACCACCTGTAAAATAACATTAAACAACAGAAAAATAAAAGAATATGGAACACGATTTTTCAGCAATTGAACGCTTGATGGAATTTGGCATTGGGATGGGAGTAGCCCAGCAGATGATTGGGTCAATGAATACCACTATGCAAAGCATGCAGACTCCCATAGCCAAACTACCTCAAGAGCCAGGTAAAGAATGGTATGTGGTAGGAGCAGATAACAAGCCTGCCGGTCCTTATACCGAACGAGAGATTAAGCGCATGCTTTTAGACAAGACTATCACTAAAGACACTCTTGTATGGAGTCAGGGTATGGCCGAATGGCAACGTGCCTCAGAACAACCGGACATTATCAAGATGATAACCTTATTACCCCCGCAACTATGAAACTAAATGCTATAACTTCTATTGTCGCAGTGCTTATCGCAGGCCTGCTGGCATATCTATTTTACACCATCAGCAAGAATGACGACACAGCATTGGCTACAGCTATTGCAGGATTCCTGTCCCTTGGAGTTGTGCTGGGTGGCATGATGGGTGTAAAACTGCAAGACTCGAAGCACAATACTAATCTGCGTTTGGTATCTATCCTCTTTTTTTTGATAGGCTTGATATTCCACCTCATTGCTGCTCTTTCGGGCACAAGTGTGCCTTTCGTCATAATCTTTGCAGGTCTTATATTGGTAATCTATATCCTGGCCGCATATACCATTGCAAAAGCAAAAATGTAAAACAATTTAAAAGATAATATTATGATTCAGTGCCCTAAATGTCATAGTACAAACGTCATTCAGACTGATACTAACCGTTACGAATGTCCTTACTGTGGAAACGTGTTCAATGCAACACAAGGCAACACCTTCGGAAATGGTTATACCATGAACAATGGTAGAACTAATGCTGCTGATCAGAAGAATCGTTTGACAGCTGCCTTATTAGCTCTTTTCTTTGGAGGAATTGGTATTCACTATTTCTATCTGAACAAGCCTATACCCGGTTTTGTCTTCCTCGCGTGCTGCTGGATATTTCTTATTCCAAGCGTACTAGCTATTGTTCAAGCTATCATAATGTTCACCATGACAGATGAACAATTCCAAGCAAAATATGTAGATACCACTTCTGCATTCCCTCTTTTTTAGATCACAGGCGGAACTATTCTCCGCAGCCTCATGGCATAGTTAGCATTCACTACACAAAAACTTTGTTAGTGAATGCTAACTTTCCAAAGACAGCTGGACAAGTTTGAAGTGAACCCAGAAAGTTGCACAACTTCTGGGTTCACTTCAGTTTCTCTACCACTCCCCAAATTAAGGTCAGGTAGTGATTGTTTACTCTTCTTCGTCAAGGGTACTGATGTAGATTCCCCTTGCCTGTTCGTAGGCGATGATGTCGGCCTCGGTCTTCTTGACGCGCATAGCGCCATCCACGTCCATAGCGGGATCGGCCTTAAGTTTGACGGCGCCGGACACATAGACGTAGTCGCCGCCGATATTGGCTGACTTGCCCTTGACATCTTCGTCGGCAGTGAGAGTGACGTTGCCAGAGTGGAAGAAGAAGTCGTTCTCTACCTTGAGGCAGACGCTCTTCTTGTTCTTCTGGTCGACGACGACAAAGCCTCCATTGTTGATGAGATTGATGACGGGCTTGGACTTCTTCTCATAGACGACCATGCTGGTACCGGCATCGACGCACTTGGAGAAGAGGCCGCCGCAGGTGATGGAGATGGTGCCGCCGCTGATGGTCATCAGCGAGTCACATTTGAGGCCCTCGCAACTGTCGCCGCTAATCTCGATATTCAGGGTGCCGCCACGCACGAAGAGCTGTCCATTGTAGAGCTTGGTGGAGTCCTTGTTGCACTCTGCCTGTACGCCGTCGCCCTTGACACCGTTGAGCACGTTGAGAGTGCCGCCTTTCATCTTGAAATACTGACCTACGTGCATTCCGTCGGCGGGTGCGGCAACGATATTGATGGTGCCGAGGCTGTCCTTGAGTTCGGTATATTCTCCGCTCTTGAAAGCGTGGCGCCCGGTGCCGGTGATATTGAGTGTGCCGAGTCCGTAGATCTCAGGATGACCCTTGATTTGGAAGCAGGCATCATGCAGCGTGTCGGCATGGTCCACGAAGGTGTTGAGGGTGCCGTCGGCAAGGTCGATATGTATGCGCTTGCCGTTCTTGACATAGAGGGCTGCTCCCTGCTGCGAGGTGATGCTGACTCCATTGAGACGCACGCAGCACTTATAGTCGCCCTCCTGACGGAAACACCCGTTGGCAGTAGTGCCGCTGAGGCTATAGGTTATCTCGGGATCGGCGCTGGCTGTGGAGATGACGCTGACATAGGCGCCCTGCTGCTCGAGCTGCAGATATTTGGCGATGCCCAGCGGCATGCTGACACGACACTGGTCGCCGCTATAAGCAAACTGCACAAGGAGGGGGTCGAAGTCGGACGAGGCATAGGTCATGGAGTCGATAGCGGTGACGTCGAGCACGGTATCACCGATGCTCAGCGAGGTACCGCTGACCATCATCTCGCCGACCTCATCGGGCGTGGCCAGAAGTGTGGTAGTGCCTGAGTGAATGGCGAGGGTCTGGCCATTGACCATTGACCATTGACCATTGACCATTAATATAAATAGAAAAAACAATATTTTTTTCATTTCACAAGGATTTTATGGCGCTCGGTGCCGGCTCTGACGATGTAGATGCCGGGCAACAGGCTGCCGATATACACGGGTACTCCCTCCTGCCCTATGCGGGCTGTAGCACAGAGTTTGCCGAAGCTGTCATACACTCGAGCCATAGTGCCGACGGGCACACTGAGACGCACCTTAGCTCCCTGTAGCGACACTACGGTGTAAGGATGGCTCATTCGCTCAATGGCGGTAGGCAGGTCGGTGAACTGTAGGCTGGATAGTTCGCTCAGCGGGAAGACGACGGTTTCCTGTGAATTGGTGAGAGTCATCTGGTCGGCCGAGAAGGTAATCTTCAGCTTTTCAAGTCCGTAACTGGTCCATGTGCCGGATGTCTCCTTAACGGTCAGGGAGGTGTATTGGGCTTTCACTATTGACCATTGACCATTGACCATTAGTAAAAGCAGTAGAAGAAGGAGAAATTTTTTCATTGAGCATTAAGCATTGAACATTGAACATTAGCGAAGTCCCGCAAGGAAGACAAGCTAGGTCCACTTTTGATTGGTTGGCAAAAATAATAAAATAGCACCATATATTCATCATTTAAAAGTGTTTTTTTTCAATTTTAACAGCTTTTCGACACATTTTGCACGCATTATCGATTATTTTGCTTAACTTTGCTGCTTGTATGCGCATAACAGAATTGATAAGCCAGGACAAGGGGACTGCGTTCTCCTTTGAGGTGCTCCCCCCACTCAAGGGGGCGGGCATCCGTAAACTGCAGGACGACATCAGCACCCTGATGGAGTTCGGGCCAAAATATATCAATATCACTACCCACCGCAGCGAGATGGTGACCAAAGACCTTGGCAACGGACTGCTGCAACGCACCCCGCTGAGGAGGAGGCCGGGCTCTGTGGCCGTCGCTGCCGCTCTGCAGCAGGAATTCGGAGTGCCTATCGTGCCTCACATCCTGTGTAGCGGCTTCACCCGCGAAGAGACCGAATATGTGCTCATCGACCTGCAATACCTGGGCATCACCAACCTGCTGTTGCTTCGCGGCGACAAAGCACCTGAAGACAAGGAGTTCCGCCCCACCAAGGACGGCTACAGCCACACCACAGAACTGCAGAAACAGGTGAACGACTTCAACCGCGGCCTCTTCATGGACGGCTCAGAGATGATGGAGCCGGGGCCGCAGTTCAGCTACGGCGTTGCCTGCTATCCGGAGAAGCACGAGGAGGCGCCCAACATGACGCAGGACGCCCTCTGGTTTAAGCGCAAGATTGAACTGGGAGCGGAATACGGGGTGACGCAGATGTTCTTCGACAACCGCAAATACTTCGACTTTGTAGAAAAGATGCGACAGGACGGAGTGAAGGTGCCCATCATACCGGGCATAAAGCCCCTGGTGAGCCGCAAGCAGCTCACGGTGCTACCCCGAGTGTTCCACTGCGACCTTCCAGAAGAGCTTACCGCCGAGGTGATGCGCTGCAAAGACGACGATCAGGTGAAGCAGGTGGGTATAGAATGGACTGTGAAGCAATGCCGCGAACTGATAAGCGCCGGGGTGCCGAGCATCCATTTCTATATGACGGGAAACGTAAACAGCCTTAAGAAGGTTGCGGCAGAGATTTTCTAGCATTCAGCATTTAGAATCAGGAGAAAGATCCAGTATAATGAGATTCGAAGAAGTTGTTGGACAGAAAGAGGTGAAGGACGTGCTACTGGCTCAGGTGAGAGCGGGCAGACTGCCCCACGCCCTGCTACTGGCCGGCGACACGGGGAGCGGCACTCTGGCATTGGCGCTGGCACTGGCCAGCTATGTGATGTGCTCAGAGCCGAGTGAGAACGACAGCTGCGGACAATGCGCCGAGTGCGTCAAGACCGACAAGCTCATACACCCCGACATCCACTTCTCGTTCCCCGTAATCAAGCGCAGCAGCGGGGTAACCACCAGCGACACTTACCTCAAAGAATGGCTCACACAACTGGGCAGCGATAAATACTTCGACCTCACCGACTGGCTCAAGGTAATAGGCACCGAGAACAAGCAGGCCATCATCCCTGATGACGAGGCCGACAACATAATACGCAAACTGAGCCTCAGTTCCTACGAGGGCGGATGGAAAGTGATGATTATATGGCTACCTGAGAAGATGAACGGCAGCGCAGCCAACACGATGCTCAAAACCCTGGAGGAACCGACGCCACGCACGCTTTTCATCCTATGCAGCGAGCACCCCGAGCAACTGCTCAGCACCATTATAAGCCGCACCCAGCGTATTGATGTGCCACCATTGAGCACCGATGACCTCAGTGAGGCACTGATGGAACGACGCGGACTCGACCGCGACACCGCAGTAGCGGTGGCAAGAGTGGCTAGCGGCAGTTGGCTCAAGGCTCTGCGCCAGCTATGCGATGCCGACGATTCAAAGGCGATGCTCCAGAGCTTCATCCAACTGATGAGACTGGCCTACATGCGGGACCTCGCCCAACTGATGCACTGGAGCGACAGCATGGCAGCCCTCAGCCGCGAGCAACAGAAGGCATATCTAAATTATATGCAGCAGATGCTACGCGAGAATTTCATCTACAACTTCGGTCGCTCGGAACTCAACTACATGACTCCGCAGGAGACCGACTTCGCCTATAAGTTCGCCCGCTTCATCAACGAGCGCAACATCAAGCAATTCACCGAGGAGTTTGCCCATGCACAGCGCGATGTGGTGGGCAATGTCAACAGCAAAACGATATTCTTCAATCTCGCCCTGAAGGCCATTATCCTACTTAGAGCATAGGACGAGTAAAAACAATATAAGGACTTAAAACATAGAATATTATGGATAAGTTTATATGCGGCGGCGACCGCGGACTCTGCGCACAGGGATGCAGCCGCCAAGACAAGCAACTCAATACATACGACTACCTGGCCGATGTGCCTGGAGGAGTACAGACAACCGACCTTGTGGAAGTGCAGTTTAAGAATACTCACAAGGACTACTTCATCAATAGCAACCACCTGCATCTTGAAAAGGGTGACGTGGTGGCTGTGGAAGGCTCTCCCGGTCATGACATCGGCACAGTGAGCCTGACCGGCGCATTGGTGCCGCTGCAGATGTCGAAGCAGCGACTTAAACCCGATGCCGGCACTAAGCGCATCTACCGACTAGCACGCGAGGTGGACATCGAGAAGTTTAACGAAGCCAAAGCCCGCGAACAAAAAACCATGATTAAGTCGCGAGCCATTGCTAAAGAACTGGGTCTCGACATGAAGATTGGCGATGTGGAGTTTCAGGGCGACGGCAATAAGGCTATCTTCTATTATATCGCCGACCAGCGTGTGGACTTCCGCGAACTAATCAAGGTGCTGGCACAAGAATTCAACATCCGCGTAGAGATGCGCCAGATTGGTGCACGCCAGGAAGCCGGTCTTATCGGCGGCTTCGGACCGTGTGGCAGAGAGATGTGCTGCGCCACATGGATGAAGAATTTCAGTACCGTCAATACCGGCGCTGCACGCTGTCAGGATGTGTCGCTCAATCCGCAGAAGCTGGCGGGACAGTGCGCCAAACTCAAGTGCTGCCTGAACTACGAGGTCGCCACCTACTCAGAAGCTGCACAGAAACTGCCGCGCCGCGACATCCACCTGGAGACTGAAGACCAGACCTATTATTATTTCAAAGCCGACATACTCGCTGGACTGATAAGTTACTCCACTGACCGCCACACTGCCACCAACATTGTGACTATCAGTTGGCAGCGAGCCGCAGAAGTGATAGAGATGAACCGACGCGGAGAAAAGCCTGCCTCGCTCGACGAAGGCAGTGCAAGTGTGGAAACCCGTACGGTGGTAGACTTGGCAGAACAAGAAAGCCTGACCCGCTTCGACAAAAGCAAGCGCAAGAAAAAGCGTAAAAACAAAAACAGGCAGCACGACGCTGCGCAAAACAATTAAGCACGGCTGAAAGAGAATGATGCTAACCGGACTAAAATACACACTCCGGCATTGCGACGGCATAAGCATCGCGGTGTGCCTGTTGCTAAGTATGGCCTCATGCAATAGTGACCTGATATACCACCAATATCGCCATGTAAGCCAGACACCGTGGGACACTCAGGACACCATCAGTTTTAACATCGACACCATCCCCGCAACTGGCGACTACCAACTCAGCGTAGCGCTACGCACCACCGCCGAGATACAATATCAACAGATATTCCTCGCCGTTGACTGCTCCCTACCCCACTATTCCACTCGCGACACAGTGAGCATAATCCTTACCGACAGCGAGGGCGAGATGCAAAGCAACGGCATTCGTCTCTACAACTACTCCACCCCGCTGCCTCGCTCACTGCACCTTACCCGAGGGCAGCAGGCACAAGTCAATATCACCCACCTCATGCGCCGCACTCAGCTCCGCGGAATTACTGATGTCGGCATCAAGATAGGACGGGGGGACTAGTAAACGAAACTTATCTTTTAATTATGAACCAGCGTGCCGATATCCTCGCCGCTGAGTACTTTCTTTAGGTTGCCATACACATCCATATTGAACACATAGATGGGCAGCCCGTTCTCCTTGCACATAGTGGTCGCAGTGAGATCCATCACCTTGAGACCGCGATTGTAAATCTCATCGTAGCTTATCTCGCTGAACTTAGTTGCCGTAGGATCTTTCTCAGGGTCAGCGGTATAGACACCATCTACACGAGTGCCTTTCAGCATCACATCAGCCTCAATCTCAATACCGCGTAGCGATGAACCCGTGTCGGTGGTGAAATAGGGATTGCCCGTACCGCCACTCATTATCACTACCTCGCCCTTCTCAAGTGCCTCGATGGCTTTCCACTTATTGTAAAACTCACCGATAGGTTCCATACGAATAGCAGTCATCACGCGGCTCTTTACGCCCTTCGCTGTCAGCGCACTACTCAAAGCCAGACTGTTGATAACCGTGGCGCACATACCCATCTGGTCACCCTTTACACGATCGAAGCCTTTGCCTGCTCCGCTGAGGCCGCGGAAGATATTGCCGCCACCTATCACGATGCCCACTTGCACGCCCATCTCACAGGCTTGCTTAATCTGCTCGGCGTAGTCATTGAGGCGATCCACATCGATGCCGTAACCCTGATTGCCCTGCAAACTCTCGCCGCTAAGCTTAAGGAGAACTCTCTTGAATTTCATGTCTTCTTTATTTAATTGTTCACTTTTAGCTGCTGCAAAATTACGAAAAAAAATTTAACGCCAAGCAATTTTGGGTTGTAATTACTATTATATCTCTCTTATCACCTTGGGGAAGACAACACTAAGAGTAATGCCACGACTCAACAAGTATAGCAGGAAACTTATCCAGAGGCCGTCGTTGCCGTAGCTCGGGAACAGCAGCAGGTAACCAGCAAAGAACATCACCGTACCTACAAACATCGAGAGTAGCAGGCGACGCGTGGAAGTGACACCAATAAACACACCATCCCACACAAAAGCCATGATACCGCACACCGGCACTAATAGCAACCAGTGGAAATAGTCGCGAGCCGAAGCCACCACCAGCGGCTGATCTGACAGTAGTCCGAGAATCCCGTCCTCCGCAACTATATACACCGCGGTGAATAGCAACACCAACACTCCTCCGCAAAGGAACACCCTCTTCACCGTAGCTGCGAAGTTGTCAACATCGCGAGCACCCTTATATTTGCCGCACATAGCCTCCGCAGCATTGGCAAAACCGTCAAAGAAGAATGAGAACAGATAGAACAACTGGAACAGGATTGTGTTGGCCGCCAGCACCAGCTCGCCCTGGCGGCTACCCACAGCCGTAAACCACGTCGTCACAGCTATAAGGCACACCATTCGCAACATGATGTCGCGGTTTACGTTCAGGAATCTCACCAACGCACTCCGTTGCACAACTCGGCGCCACGCTATGGGAGTGAGATAGGCTCGAAAACTGCGCCACAGCAAACCCGCAGCCGTCAACAAACCGATATACTGCGCCAACACTGTGCCCAGTGCCACACCGGCTATGCCCATCTTGCAACCAAACACCAGCAGCAGGCTCAGCGGTATGTTCACGCCGTTCTGCACTATCGCCACCACCATCGGGATGCGCGTATTCTGCATACCTATCAGCCAGCCGTTAAGCGCATAGAGCAACTGCACTGCAACTGCTCCCCATATACATATATAGAAATAGGTCTGGGCATGCATCGCCACCTCCGCCTCCGGCTCCATCAGCCTCATGGCGATGTGAAATATCGGGCGGTGGAGTGCTATCAACACCACTCCTATCGTCAACGCCAGCAGGCAAGCGCGATAGAGCGTGTCGGTAACCTCCGCTTTGTTGCCCGCGCCCAGATCCTGCGCAGTTAATCCACTAGTACCCATCCGCAAGAAGGTAAACAACCAGTAGATAACATTAAAGATTACACCGCCTACAGCAATAGCGCCAATGTAGGCAGCCCCATCCATGTGACCCACGATAGCGGTGTCAACCAATCCTAGCAGTGGCACCGTGATATTAGACACGATAGCCGGCAAGGCAATTCTAAATATCTCCCGATTAATATTCAACACTTAACAATTTTACGATTTCACAATTTTACGATTTCACAATTTTACGATTTCACAATTTCACAATTTTACGATTTCACGATTTCACAATTTCACGATTTCACAATTTTACGATTTCACAATTTCACGATTTCACAATTTCACGATTTAAATAGTCAAATGATTAAATAGTCAAATAGTCAAATAACACATGCTTTACCTCCTTGAAGTAGTATCCGCGTATCTTGCCGTTAGTGTCACGCAACACAAGTCTACCGTCAGGCTCCACATTGACAAACTCGGCCTCAAATTCACCCGAAGCGTCACAGTAGCGGTGCAAACCCTCGCGCCACATCAACCGCTCCACATACGCAGAAGCAATCTCGTCACCACCACCATTGAGCAATACTCCATACCAGTAGCCGAAGCGTTCCAGCAGCCTGTTTAGCAATCCTTCCCGGTCCACCTCGTGACCAACAATTTGGCACAGCGACACCGGATTGGGCGCATCGCTCTTGAACACACGCTGATTAACGTTCACCCCCACACCAAGCACACACTGCTCCACCATGCCGCCGCGAAGCGTATTCTCTATGATAGTGCCGCTCAGCTTCTTCTCGCCATAGTAGATATCGTTAGGCCACTTTATTAAGCACTCAGCATCTACTGCGTCATGAATAGCCAATGCCATCATCTGAGAGAGCAGAAACTGTAGGTTCGCCTCCACGCCCTTCGGCCATAGCATCACGCTCATCAGCAGGTTTTTGCCCCGCTCTGACTCCCAGCTGTTACCGCGCTGACCACGACCCGCCGTCTGATAGTCGGCAACCAGCACTAATCCGAGCCTTGATTCCGTTTTCGCCGACGGATGACTCGAAAGTACCATCATGTCCTTAAGCGCCTCGCTGGTGGATGTTGTCTCCGCCACGCGGATTATTTCAAAGTTATTTAGGTGATTTTTCAATGTTTTGCCTTAGGATTTCATCATATCTCGTGCAAAAGTAGTAATTTTGCCGAAAACTACCGCCATGTTCGACGAAAATTATTTCATGCAGCAAGCCCTTCGTGAGGCAGAGCAGGCTCTTCGCGAAGGCGAGGTGCCTATTGGGGCCGTTATTGTGAGCAACAATCAGATTATTGCCCGAGCCCATAATATGACCGAGCGCCTCCACGATGTTACCGCCCATGCCGAGATGCAGGCCATTACTGCCGCTGCCAACACTCTTGGCGGCAAGTATCTCACCGACTGCACCATCTACGTCACCGTGGAACCGTGTCCCATGTGTGCCGGTGCCATTGGATGGGCACAACTCAGCCGCCTAGTGTATGGGGCTTCTGATCCCAAGCGAGGCTACACACTCATCGCCCCCACCGCGCTGCATCCCAAGACTGAGGTCACCTCAGGCCTTCTTGCCGAGGAATGCGCTTCGATGATGAAAGATTTCTTCCAGAAACGTAGGTAACAAGGTAAGTTTGTGAGTTCTTAAGTTTGTAAGTTCTTAATCTTAAAAGGTCGTCAGATACCGTCTAAAAGGTCGTTAGGTGCCGTATAAAGGGTAGAAAAACGGCGTACAAAGTTAAAACTGCGACGATGGACGTTAAAACTGCGTCAATGGATGATAAAACTGCGACGATGGATGATAAAACCGCGTCAATGTTTGGTACTTTTAAGATTATTACTTAACTTTGCAAACAAAACCATAGATTATGTATGCAAAGTATATAAAACGAGAGGTTGCCGATTTAAATGGCACAGGCCGCACTCAGGCCTATTACAAGATGAAACTAAGACCAATGACATTTCAGGAGTTTGTCAGTTTGTGTCATCGTGAAGGCAGGACGGACGAGAGCCTTATCCTGGGCGTAATGTCGCTGGTCAGCGAGAAACTTGCACTATGTATGGCTGAGGGCTATTCCGTCAAGCTGGATGGCATCGGCACGTTCAATGCCAAACTGGGTGTTAGGGACGATATGCTGCCTGATGCCTTCGAAGAGGGCGAGTCAAATCGTAATGCCAAGAGCATCCAGGTGAATGGCGTATCATACAGGGCAGACAAGAACCTGATTAGCAATACTGACCGCAAGTGTGTGCTGGTGAGAGGCGGAGAGAGCAGACTCAAGAAGTCACCATTATCACCAGAAGAACGCATCGGGAAGGCACGCGACTTCCTTAAGGCCCATATATTCATGAGGGTTCCTGACTACGCACGTCTGACAGGACTCTCGCGCTCTACAGCTGCAGAGGAATTGCGCAAACTGGCCGCCGACCCTTCGTCAGAAATAATGAGCAGGGGCAACAGAAGCCAGAAGGTGTACATCCTGCGTCCAGAAACAATGCCATAGCTCATCCCTCGCGAGACCTCGCCAATGGTCGATGGAATAAATTTGTTTTTCAGCGAAGCGGCGTTTTTGCCCATGCCGGTATGCGAGGTCTCTTTATTTTTCTACTCTCTTTTTTTCGATGTTTTTTATTTTCAATTCTTCAATGCCTTGCGCATCGCTTGCCCCAGACGGGACTTCGCTAATGCTCAATGTTCAATGCTCAATGTTCAATGTACAAAAGGAGTGCAGCCACCGACACTCACGTGCAGGCAGCTGCAAAATTAAGTATTAAAAACTTAGTATTAAAA
The DNA here is from genome assembly GCA_017616915.1 of Bacteroidaceae bacterium. Classification (GTDB taxonomy): domain Bacteria; phylum Bacteroidota; class Bacteroidia; order Bacteroidales; family Bacteroidaceae; genus UBA6382. Next base: position 3,653 of record JAFZXF010000077.1, on the reverse strand, counting down.
ACTGATTTTACTCCTTGTGCTTAGTACAGCACAGTTTTTCCATTTCGGATATAGATGTTGCCCTTCTGCGGGTTCTTCACCTTGCGTCCCTGCAGGTCGTAAATAGTCTGAGACTCTGCGCCCTTCACCACCTGCGGCACAATCGCGGTTACGTCATCATCATCCTGGAATAATATCTTAAATCCATTGGAGCTTATACCCTCTTTATCGAGATATGCTCGGTTTGCCGAAAGAGTATAACTGTCACCGGCAGTACCACCCCAGTAGAATCCGATATCACCAGCGGCAGCATCATTATAACCGAGGAAATACATATTGTCTGTAAGGTTCAGAGTTTTAGCTGCGTATGTACCAGTAAGAACGCACTCCAACGGAGAGCCACTATTAAATGCCTCGCCAGTATTGATGGTAGCTGTTGCAGAAGTTTCAGTTCCACGGAGCAGAACAGGAGTTCCTGCTGGTACCTCGCTAATAGCATCAGAGAGGGTAAGAACATTCTCTCCCATAGTTAGAGTGTAAGCATTGGCTCCGCTAATGGTTACATCGAACGGCAAGCATAGTGTTGCATAGCGATATTCTCCAACTTGGGTAAGGGGGATGGTACATGAAGTTGCATCCTCAACAACCCACTTGGAATTATCGGCAGAAGCATTCCAATTGATTACACCATGATGATTATCATTCCATCCACCAGTTCCTTCATGCAAGGAACCATCATGACCAGCATCATCAACCTTTGATGCAGCATTGGTGATGGAAACAATTCCCGGTGAAGAGACAGCAAACACCCAATCAGCTCCTACTGCACTTGATGCAGGGAAGGCTTTGTTGTATTCTGATGAACTTTGTACATTTAGGCCTTGTGTGGAAATCTTATATGTACCAGCACTTCTGGTCAGTTTAATGACAGAAGCTGCATCCGTAGAAGAAGATGTTGCAATCAAACCATAACCATTTCGATCAGTATTTTCATCACTCCGACTGGCATATCCGTAGGCAAGATAATTACTCGTACCATTATTCTTAATTCGATAATAGCCGGTTTCCGGACGACTGATTAAGCTATTTAGAGTAGCAAGAAGTTCATAATATTCACTCTCATCAACAGTTTCACCTGCTGCGGCTATAGCATCATTCATTGCGCTTGCATATGCACTTGGTAGCTTAAAATACCCTTCTCCTGCATTATCAATAAATGGTTGAATATTAGCTGACACATAAGTAGTATAGTCAGTTGGAACGTTTATAACAACAAACGAAGAACCTCCATCACGACCAGATTTCCAATATGCCAAATTTGAGGTTGACCGTTTGTTCAGGGCATAGCCTTCTTCGTTCTCTATATAGAAACCATTAGTTTGATAAGAACTGGCATCCTTCACATACCATTTGTTGTACGTCTTAGTTCCCGAGGTCTCCAGAGTAGCATAAGTAGATCCACCATCATTGGTAGAAGACACCGCATCCGTTTCAAGCACTTTAGAACTACCTGCGCCTTTGTTGTATATAGTCAACCCATTGAAAGGATCTCCAACGAAAGCCCATTGGGAATTTGCATCAATTGTTGAATATGTCGAAGGCAATCCAACATTAGGATTTTCTGAAGATGAGTATGCCGGATATGCATATACTGAATTGTGTAATCTTAAATTATACCAAGTAGCTTCTGAAAAACTTGGAGAGATGGCGAAAGGCCCATCCCATGTGGCTGTTATAGTAATAGCGCTTGTGTTAGCAGCAATTGTTGATGGTGATGTCGTATATGTGGTAAACCCCATAACATTAAAATCTGTTGGAACTGCTCCTGTTGAAATCATAACAGGTCCATATGTTCCAACCTCATTTCCACCATACATAAAACTAAAAGAAAGAACTGCATAATCAGAAACTGCATAAGGCGTAAAATATGCCCACTGCAAATTGCTTATTTTTACATCGTCTGTAAATGTAGCAGCACCGGTACTTGAAGTATAGCAACTAATAACAGTTCCTTGGTTATTATCATTCAATACTGTCTGATTATTCCCATCAATAATAGCAGGAGAAAAATGATTCGTTCCACCACTTGTGTTCTGATATAAGTTAAATTTAGCAGCTAATCCTTTTGCTACCATAGTTGCCGTGGAAGATATATAACTTTCACTTCCCTTATTCTTCATAACAAATCCATATGGATTACCTATGAATGCCCATTGATATCCATCTGCTTTAGACGGAGTTTCATCGGCTACCAAACTACCTGCGTTTACCTTAATGAATTTCGTAGTGAAACCTGAGCGATGTGATGGACCTGTTAACAAATACCACGCTTCGCTTCCCTCCTCCGAGAAATCAAAAGGACCATTGTAGTTGCACTTTACATATATTGTCGTTGCAGAGCCAACAAAATCATTTGCAAGTTTTGAAATTTCGGATGAACAAGCAGCATCAGTATAATATGTATAAGTACAATAACTACGCTTCAATGTTGACGGAATGGCTAATGCATCACCACGATTAACTCCAATAGTTGTATAAATCCCAGAGAGGGACGATTCTCCATATACAATTTGATATGTCACATTAACTAACGGATATGCAACTGTGATTGTATGAGTTCCCGAATTAACAGTAATGTCCGGAGTCTCCCCGGCAATTGTTGGTGCGGTAAAATCGCTTGAGGTAGGCGTTGTGCCAGTTGCGATGAAGAAAGTACCATTATTGTATACACTTTTTAGGCCATAAATATTTGATCCGTTATATGTAACTTGAATATTTGTTGGTGATATTGTTTCCGTTACACCTGTAATCTCAACCGTCCAAGGTTGCAGTCCCAAATTGCTGAGAGAGACAGGACTAAATTGGGTGGTCGGGTATTTATTCGCAGCTGTTTTTCCTATATAGGGAGTAGCGTCTTTCCCATTCGGAACTAGACTATAACGCGTTCCAACACTTTGTGTACCAGAAGATATAACACTATTAAAAGGTTGGTTTTTCTTTGAAAAATAAATTATGTAATTTTTATTAGTGGGAATTGTTATTGACGATGCGCCACTTTGTGTTATGTAGCGACCATTAGCACTTCTCAAATTACCAACTTTGCCATCATCTCCATTGTCTCCAGTTTGTTCAAAATAGATAAACGTTTTAACATGTTCGTCTAAAGTTGTAGGGGCCGAATGTAGATATAGAGAATAGTAATTTCCTCCGACTGTAACATCTTGAGCATAGTTTGTAACAAATTGGCCTGACACATCAGTGTCTTCATAATCTGTTTCTGTATCATTACTGAGACTAACCCATTTAATTTGATACCATCCATTTGTAACGTTTGTGGGCGCAGTAGCAGTAAAGGTTGGTGTATTATCATCCGCCCACATCCCACTAACACTAATCAGCAGAACTACTATAAAAGTATATAACTTTTTCATTATTTTCAAATTTTAAAGGTTAATACTCATTATTTTCGTCCCAGAGACCACCACCCGATTGGGTGTCATCCTCTAGAATGCCGCCAGAGAACTCATTTGAGAGACCGTGGAACGTGGCTGTCGAGTTATTCAATCCTACTTCGCCGCTAGAGCAAAGGAAACCCGTAGGAATGGAATAGGTTACCATTTCGGGCGTTACGTAAATCTTTTTCTTCATAATTATTTGTGTTTAAAGTTAATAAT
>JAFZXF010000004.1 GCA_017616915.1 Bacteroidaceae bacterium | reverse complement strand
CGGTCTCGCCAACCTCGGTGGCATCGCCTGGAGTGGCTGCACTGCTGGTAGCCAAGCGCATAGTGCCTGCCGTCATGCCGGGATAATCGGCGGGATATTTCGTGATGCGCTCATCGATAAACATGATGTTGCCGAGCTGCCTCGGATACTTATGCATGTAGGCGATTGCAGCATCTATCTCGGCCTGAGTGGTGGTCATGTACTTGGTGGAGTAGTCGCTGATGACGTAGTTCTCGACTGGAACGAAGAAGCCCCAGAACTGGAAGAACTCGGAGAGGTCGGCCTGAGCGATGTCGCAGCAGAACTTGGCGAACTTGAGGTAGTCGGTGGTGCCGCTGCCCGGGTTGGAGGCGCTGGTGGACATCTGTATGGGGCTCTCGCGGAACTTGTCGAAGAGCTGCTGGTAGAAGGTGGTGTTGTGCTCCATCAGGTGGAAGTATAGCCACAGCTGGAAGTACATGCGGCAGCGCTGCCAAAGGTCGTAGTCGTTCCAGAACTTGCCAGCGTAGAACGAGTCGCGTGCTTCCTTCCACGGGCCACCACGACCTGTGTTGGAGCCTTGTAGCCACGTGTTGACCTGGGAGAAGAAGTTGTTGGATATCTCGGTGCAGCCTGCGAGGTTGATAAGGCTCTGGTGAACGTGACCAGTCTCGTGGGCGATACACCAGTAGTTGGCGCCGTTGTCGTTCTCCTTCCCGTGGGTCATAGCGTCGTAACTCATGATGGTGCCTACGCCAGGATAGTAGGTGCCGTAGCTCGTAGCGTAGGGATTACCGGTGGAAGAACTGCTGGCAGAGAGCATACAGTTGAAGCGTCCGTCAAACTGTGCAACGTTCATTAGATCGCGCTGATTGGCTACGAGCATATCCCAGCGATGGAGGGTGCCCTCAATGCCCTTGGCAATGCCGTCGGTGTCGATTTCGTCGAGCTCCTTGTCAGGAATCTGCTTCTTCAGCTCTGCATAGTCCATGTTGTACTGATAGTACTGGCTCTTGAGGTGAACAATCCTATCCTGGAAGAGGTTGGCAACCATATCTTTCCAGTCGGCATTGGTGTGGCCGCGGGTAATGTCGAAGTAGCCCTGCACACGTCCGCCCTCGATGTGGATGGTAATAGGGGCAAAGTCGGCCAGCTTTTTGCTGACATTAGTAACGGTGTAATGAACAAACAGGAATCCGTCATCATCGGCCACAAACACATTGATACCGCGCTTAAGAGCAGTTTCATCAGCCTTAACGGTGTAGTCCTTGTTGGAACTAAAAGTAAGTGTGCTATTAGTGGGCGCGCTGGCTCCCACAAAGATGAGCACCAGCTCACCGGCTTTAACGCTGATACCGGTAGGACCGGTCTGCGGCGAGAACTGGTAGCTGGTACCTACGAGCTTAGTGGCGTTCCACTGGGTGGGGTCGCTGTAGGGTTCATAGTCGTAGATGCGGAATTCCTTCTCGCGGTGGCCCCAAGTATCGTTCTTTACCTTCAGAGCCATGTCGATGAACGTCTTAGCCAGACCGGCTTCCTTCATGGCAGCGGTGAGCTCTTCATCGGTGGCTGTCAGGTACTCATCTTTGAGCACGGTGCAGGCATAGTCGGAGAAGAATTTCTGCAAGCGGGTGTTGAGTACGGAAGTGCTTGTATTATAGATAAGGATATATTCATCGTAAGCATCTGCGGCCGCCTGCAGTTGTTCCTCTGTGAGGTCAACGCGATTGATTATCCACTGTGAGGAGGTGTTGTTGATGTCGTCGTTCACGCCCTGCTGGTCCTTAACTGCCAGGCCAGTCTCGGGCTTCATGGGCTCGATGATGTTGTAGGTGCTCTGCCATGCGTATGAACTCTGGGCAATGTTCCAATAGCGGCTGCTACTATTGGTGGTTACTGTGGAGTAATAGCCGCTGCTTGAACTAGAGGGGCTGCTTGCCTTGCGGTTGATGAAGCGACCGGTGAACACGTTCTGCAGTGTGTAGGTGCCGTCTTCCTCGCCCTTTGTAACTTTCCAGTATGTATTCCATGCATCGTCAGCTGCATCGGCTGTTACGATGCGGTTATCGCTCTTGCGCTCTGCCATCAGCTGACCGGTAACAAGGCTGGTGAAGGTGTAGTAAGCACCGGCCTCGAGGTCGAGCTGGCCAGTATTGCAAATCTTGTCGAGATTGGCTCTAACGGTGGCGGTGTCGACCTCAGTGGAGGCTACCGGTTGCAGAATCCATTCGGAGTTCTTGTCTTTATCATAATACCAGTCGGTAAGACCGCTGCTGCCGCTCTTGAGGTTGGCGCAGTTAGTCTTGCCCGATTGCACTTCTCCGTGACATATAATGATGAATTGGTCATTGTCGGAGGTGTTGTTTGGACTGAGCTGTACGGTCCAGAAGTATTTTGAGGCGTTGCAGTTGTAGTCGCTCTGCAGATAGTTGCCGGTCTGGGCGTTGCGGAGGCTGAATCCGTCGTCATTGTGCTCGACAATCCACATCTGCGACATGCGCAGGGCGTCCGTGGCCTTGGTGCGGGTGGAGCCTTTGTGGGTGCCGATGTTCTCGTAGATATACTGTGAAGAGTTACCGCGGCTTTGTATTCTGTAGAGACCGCCTCTAGCAAGGTAGAAACTGGCCAGACGGCTACCGGAGAGCTCATCGGGGTTGAGTACGTTAACCTGATAGAGTGTCCAGTCGCTGTTGCCGTTGAGGGTTGGGGCGGTGCCATACGCCACTACCTGTGTGCCGTTGCTGTCCATAATGTAGCTCGAGCCGCGGATGCAGAAGTGGCCGGCATTGCCGTTGATTTCCTCAATGGTGAACTTGCCCGCTTCGTTGACATTGGTCGTCAGGCCTGGATTGGTGTTCCATGTCACGAGGTCTTTGTAATATTTGCCCTCGGCGTTCTGGAGGTAGTATTTGCCCTCGGTGTCTGAGTTTACAAAGCGCAACAGATAGCCGGCGCTTTCCTTCACCGAGCTACACTCCACAGGCTTGGTGGAGCGATGGCCGCCGTTGCCATACACATATACCTTGCGGCCCACGTTGTACATTATGTACCATTTGTTGGTTGAGTAGTTGTACATCGATACGGGGTCAACCGACACGGCATAGTTGGGGTTGAGATCTTCCACTAATGCCTGAACGGAGGTCGTGACTGCGATGAGCAGCGTAGCAAAAAGAGATAAAAACTTTTTCATGGTTTGTATTTTTTATTGTTGTTTACTCATTTTTCATGTGATGATTGCGGCAAATTTAGGATTTTCTTTTGACTTGACCAAAAATATTCATCGTTTTTATGTTTTTGAAGGCAAATATTGCTTTTTTTATGACTTTTTTACCACATGAGAACGATAAAGCGGGAACCAGAGTGAGTCTGATTCCCGCTTTGAAGATGGATATCTGCAAGTTACTGTTAAGCGTGGGCAGCGTTAAGGATAATCTCGCCGAGGGTAGGGTGGGCGTGCACAATATCAGCCAACTCGGAAAGCTTGCTTCCCTTGTTCATTAGTGCCGTGACCTCCTGAATGAGGTCAGCGGAATGAGGACCGTACATGTGACACCCAATGATGGTATCGTTCTCATCGGTGAGGATTTTTACCATACCATCGCTCTCGTTCATGGCCAGTGCTTTGCCGTTAGCGCGGAAGAAGGCTTTGTGAGCCTTGGCGTTGATGCCCTGGTCCTTGCATTGCTCAGCGGTGAGTCCCACTGTGGCAGCCTCGGGGTCGGTAAACACTGCGGCGGGCATAATGTCGAGCCGAATGTTGTCCTTCTTACCAAGGATAACATTGAGCACGTGCTGTCCTTGGAAACTGGCAGCATGGGCCAATTGACACTTGCCATTGATATCGCCGAT
>JAFZXF010000076.1 GCA_017616915.1 Bacteroidaceae bacterium | reverse complement strand
TATCAAGTTGAAAACTGAAAAGTTGAAGAATTGAAAAATCAAAATTTGGCGTATGAAAAACCTTATTTTACTATTAGCGCTGCTAATAGCGGCAGCATCCTTGAGTGGATGTAAGAAGGAGACTAAAGAAACGAGTGAGCCCGAGGAGGTCTTCGAATCGACGGCGAAGAAGACGCTGACTGAAGAGAAGCTGAAGCAGATGATCGATTCTGCCAGCATAAAAGTATATAAAGAGAAGAGATATGGCGTAATGGTGCCTTATCCGGACTTTTTTGAAGTAGATACTACCTCCAGTCCAAGTACGGGACGATTTAATTACCCATTCCTCGCGGATGACAGCATCAACCTCAGCACGGGGATTGGGCTCGTTATGTTTGTGGAAGAGAACATAGAGAAGTGGAATATTAAAGAGGCTATACAAAACCTGGAGGATTCTATTACAGTGTGCGTGGGGCATGGAAAGGATTATTTCATCCTATCTGGTTATATGGAAAACTATCCGATAATCCATTCCATTGAGAAGTGCTTCCTCGTTGACGGGAATTGGATTAACTACACACTATACTACGATATCCGCTACGAAAATGCTGTGGAACGTCTGATCAAGATGGTGAAGGAGTGGCAGCCGTGGGAGAAAGAAAAGAAGTGACGTAGAATTAACGATTTTGTATCAACCAATCATGAAACCTTACAATAGAGAATATACGCCCAACTGGATTTCAGAACTGAAACCAAATGAGATCTTTGTGTTTGGCAGCAACCTGTCGGGGGCGCATGGTGGCGGGGCTGCACGGCTTGCCTACAATCGCTTTGGGGCGATATGGGGACAAGGAGTAGGACTGCAGGGACAGAGCTATGGCATACCAACGATGCAAGGCGGAGTGGAGACGATAAAGCCATACGTGGATGAGTTTATCGACTTTGCTGTCCAGCATCCGGAGATGAAATTCCTCGTAACGCTAATAGGATGTGGCATAGCCGGCTTCACACCTGAAGAAATTGCACCACTGTTTAAGGAAGCTATCGAAATAGAGAATATAATTCTACCGAAGGAATTCGTCTAAGTTGAATGTCAATAGTAGAGAAATGACGCAGAAAGATTTTGAACGTTGTACAGAGAAATACGCTCGGGTGATACAGGCTATCAAGAACAGCGCACATGCGCTGCATGCCAGTGTGAACCAAACCTATGACAAGGTGCATCCGTACGGCTTCCACCTGGATATGGTGGCTGACTCAGTGTATAAATACGGATACTGCGTTTGTGCACGCGAGAGCGATATGTTGCCGCTATTCTTTGGGGCTTTCTATCATGACAGCATCGAAGATGCCCGAATGACATACAACGATGTCACCAAGGCTGCCAAACAATATATGGACGAAGAACAGGCTTTCGCGGCAGCGGAGATAGTCTATGCACTGACTAACGACAAAGGACGTACACGAGCAGAACGGGCGGGAGAGAAATACTATAAGGGCATTCGCGAAACGCCATACGCCCCGTTCGTGAAACTGGCCGACAGACTGGCTAATATCACTTACTCCTTTTCGCATGGCAACGAAGCGAACACCCACATGAAGGAGGTGTATCGCAACGAACTGCCACACTTCCTCGACGCAATCAATGCGAGAAGCGAGAACATTCGCTTTACCCTACCCACTCCTATGCTGGAGAGAATAAAAGAGTTAGTGTATAATCACAACTAAAGCGGCTATCATTTCTCTATAACCAAGGTAGTGATGCTCTGAGAGGGCATGCTGAGCGTAAGAATCTTGCCTTTGCGGCCGACACTTTGCGAAGCATCGGCAAGGTTTTCGTGCTCGGAGGTGCGGTAGGCGCTGATGCGGCACTTGGGCTTTTTAAGGAACTGAGAAAGGTCGATTGTGGAAGTGGCGGCTTCGCCTTCGTTGAGAACGACAATCACAAGGGTGTCACGGGCGGCATTGACGGCTGCCAACGAGCGAGGACTGCCCATCTCGACTATGTCGTAGCCACGCTTGATGAAGCGCGAACACTGCTGCCGCACATAGTAGTTCTTCACCTTGGCGTATGTCTGATTGGCAAAACTTCCGCGGATGGTGCACCACTGGTCATTGATCTCCTCCATATACTGCCAGTCGATCCATGCCTCGGGCTGGATGTAGCGCATATCGTCGATGAGCCTCTGCGCCAGGCGCAGATTACCAGTAATACCGTTACCACCGGAGCCTGTCTCACTCATCCACAGGCGCTTACCCGTAAGGCGGGCCATCTCGCCATAGCGCATCTTATCCTCGTTGCTACCGCCATACGTATGGGTGTTCCATTGCCCGATATACTTGTCAACTCCTGCCGAGACAAAGCGCTTCAGACCCTCGACGGATTCCCATACGCGGCTCTCATCGGCAACGGAAATCTCGGTGCGGAGTCCCGACTCCCGCAGGATAGGCTCGAGCACGCGTATGAAATTAATCTGCGACTCGTAATCGAAGTGGCAGCCTTCCTGTGAACCGCTGGCGTGCCAGAAATCGGCAGCCGACTCATTGAAAGGCTCCAAAGTGCGGAACTCGATGCCGTAGGTGTCTTTATAGTGCTTGCACACATCCACGAGATAGTGGGCGAACTCTTCATAATACTCCGGCCGCAGATTGTCCTTACCACCGTCGATATTACCGCTGACGCAGCCGCTATAGGTCATATAGTAAGGGCAGGAGTTGCTGAAAGCTTCGAACACAGCATCGGGGCGCTTCTCCCTGATCTTAAGCATTATCTTGCGCTGGGCAGCATCGCGCTCCCAATGGTAGGCATCGTCGGTGGAGTCCTTGAATCCTTCCATCTCAGCACGCAGCCCTTTGCCCTGCCCCATGTGATGAGGCCTGCAATGGCGGTTTTGCGGGTCATCGCCGCCACCGATGTTATATCGGAAATGGCTGTAGTTAAGTCCCTCGGGGCTGACCAGCCAGGTGATAATCTCATCGATCTTGTCATCCGACCACTTGCCGCACTGACCTGCCCACCAGCAGAGCGACACGCCCCATCCGTCAAAGTGCTGACGCACCGATGACGGGCCAGCCTCATAACGGAGAGTATTGTTCGGGATGCCGATTTGCCCCCAAACGGCGATGTTAATCAAGCAGACCACACTTATCAATACCAGTTTGCGGATATATGCCATAGCGCTTACTTTACGATTAATTAAAAGTAACACCTCCGATTCCCGCACAATGATGATACGGTACCAGAGGTGTTATCTTCAGTTATCTAGATGATGTTAGTCGGCCAACTTTGCCTTCACGAACTCGCGGTTGAGACGGGCGATGTTGGCGATGGTCTCGTTCTTCGGGCATACAGCCTCGCAGGCTCGGGTGTTGGTGCAGTTACCAAAGCCCAGCTCATCCATGCGAGCCACCATTGCCTTTGCACGCTTGGCAGCCTCGGGACGACCCTGCGGCAGTAAGGCGAGCTGACTCACCTTGGAGCTGACGAAGAGCATAGCGGAGCCGTTCTTGCAGGCAGCAACGCATGCACCGCAACCGATGCAGGTAGCGCAGTCCATTGCCTCGTCGGCATCTTGCTAGGGAATGAGGATAGCGTTAGCATCCTGCGGCTGACCGGTACGCACGGAGGTGTAACCACCTGCCTGGATAATCTTATCGAAGGCTGAGCGGTCAACCATGCAGTCCTTAATCACGGGGAAAGCTGCCGAGCGCCAAGGCTCCACGGTGATAACGTCGCCGTCGTTGAAGCGACGCATGTAGAGCTGGCAGGTGGTAGCAC
>JAFZXF010000075.1 GCA_017616915.1 Bacteroidaceae bacterium | reverse complement strand
TGTATCCGCCCCTTAGAGGACAGTCGTCTCAATTCCGTTTTCACTCCCTTTTCAGAGTTTTCAGGGAATGCTTGTCGCAACTCCAAGACAGAGAAAGTCATGCTTCCTCTAATCTCACGTTGATGTATCCACTCATCTATCGTCATACACTATTATGTAATCAAAGTAAGCGTGTCGGGCTTACTTTTGCAAGTTTTCTGTGCAAAGGTAGTAATTATTTCATACGTAGCAAGAATTTTAGGGCAAAATTCTACTTTTTATTGACCATTGACCATTGACCATTGAACATTTTTTCGTTTTCCGTTACTTTTTTTGCGAAAACGGAGAGATATAAAACAACGCGCGTACATCATCAAAATGTACGCGCGGAGGCGACACGAGAAGTATAAATAAAGTTTATATTGATTAATCTCCCTGTTTTGTCTCTGTTAATTTATGTCAGCGCTGGTCAATCTCTTAAAACGAAATTCCGCATTCTGCTCATTGAGAACTTTTAACTGTTCCTCCGCCATACGGTGAAGAACATCGTAACGGCCTGCTTTTGCATACAAGCCAATGGCATTAGTCTTTTGCACCCACTCCTTGGGCGTAAGACTGAAAGAGTGTAACCCGGCTTGATTTCTAAACCCATCGAATTCGATGGGATTAAAACTGGGATTATGCAATTGTTCCCACACCCCCAAATACTCTATTGTGTTGCGAGCACGTATCCAATTCTGAATAATATAATCAGTACGCTGCCTGTCCTTATACCTGGCCATATCGGTCAAGCAGATATAGTCGTCTTCGTTTCCTTGAAGCAACACGGATATTTCTGTCCCGTTTGCGATTATCTTTTTTGTCGTTGCCATACGCACCTTGCCTTTATCTGCAAAGGTAGTTATTATTTCATACGTAGCAAGAATTTTGGGACAAAATCCTTTTTTATTGAACATTAAATTGAGAATTCTTCCGTTTTTAGCTGGTATTTATGCGATTACTAACAATTTGAATAAGGTACGGGCGCAGGAACAAGTATGTAGGGGTGTATGGGGTGTAGGTAAAAAGTAGAAAAGTTGGGCTATTTACAACCGGATGAAAATCTTGCGGCGCCAGAGGACATAGCCCACGAGCCAGCAGAGGAGGACGATGATGAGGGCAAAAGCGAGGTCACCACCCTGCTCACCGAAAAGGGGGACACAGACGCTGCGGAAAAACCAACCCCAGAGATCGGTGCGGGCGTCACCAGTGCCGACCTCTATCAACTCCAACGGCCAGATAATGCTCTCGCTGAGAAGATAAAGGAACAACGGATTGGCACCAAACACACTGAAGAAACGGGCAGGTACTCCGTTATGACCGCGGCGGTCGATGAGCTCCATCAACACACCGAGCGACAAACAGGCGAAACCGCTCAGTACCATAACAAATGTGGGAGACCATATCTTCTTGCTGATGGGACAAACGCCGCTGAGCAGGAACCCGCAAAGGAGGAGAAGGGAACCGATGTAAAAGACATTGAACATTGAACATTGAACATTATCTCCCGAAAGTTGAAAGTTATTTGTATTTGACGATTTGACAATTGAACTATTTGACGAGAGTTGTGCTCCAAAGACTTTGCTGGCTACCCAGAAGCCGAGCATGGCATGGGCAACGGAGGGAATGGTGCTGAGGATTCCCTCGGGGTCAATGCCTGCGTCGTTGCACATGTGGGACTCTCCGATGAGGGCGCGGTCCACGATGCCGAGGATATTCTCGGGGGTACGGTCGAAACCATCACCGAAGAAGAGGAGGATGAAATAGCCGACGAGAAGGGCGACGATGACATGGGGGAAGTAGCGGTGGCGCACATAGAGGGCGGCAAGGGCGCAGAAGCCGTAGCAGAGGCCAAGACGCACGAGGACACCGGTGAGACGCATGTGGGAGAAATGGCCCAAGACATCGAAGGTGCCGGTGCGGCTCAGACTGAACACCATGTCGGCAAACATATCAAACGCCCAACTGACGAGGATGAGGCCCAGAGCGCGAACGGCTACGCGGCGCAGGGCGACACTACTGGGGGCGAACTGGTACTTGCGAAGCGAGAGCCATGTGGTCATTCCCAAGATAAAGACGAAGAAGGGGAAGGCGCAGTCGGCCAGAGTGAGGCCTAACCACGAGGCATGGCTGAGCGGCGCATAGTGATAGCCAGAGGAGGTATTGAACAATATCATACCTACGATGGTGATGCCGCGCATCACGTCGAGCGAGAGAAAACGGTTGAGCATTAAGAATTGAAGAATTGAAAATTGAACATTAACCCCCTCCAAACCTCCCCGAGGGGAGGCTACTGTTCTCCTCCTCGGGGGAGTTAGTGGGGGGTCTATTCTTTAACGTATTTCTCAAGGTTGCGGGCTTCTATCTCATAGCCGCGGGCATTGGGATGGAGGCCGTCGGAGAAGAGGGACTCGATGAGATGACCATCGGAGTCTAAGAAACCGGGAGTCATTTCTATGTATTGAACGTTGAACATTGAACATTGAACATTGAACATTGACCGTTGTGCCTCGATCTTTTCTTTGAGGAGGGCATTGATATGGGCAACGCGCTGCAGCTGGTCGTGGCGGGGCATGATGCCGCATTGATAGATGCGGGCGGTGGGCTGATAGCGGCGCACGGCACGTATGAGCATGAGCATTCCGTCAACGATTTCCTCATCGGTATTGGTGGAGAGGTTGTTGGTGCCTAACAGGAGGAAGACCTTATCGGCGGAGTAGCCGGAAAGCTCGCCGTGGATGACGCGCCAGAGCCCGTTCTCGATGCGGTCGAAACCGAAGCCGAGATTATGCACGATGCGCCCTTTGAAAAGGCGGTCCCAACTGGAACGATAGGCCTTGGTGTCCTCCGGAGAACGGGTGGCATCGGTCCAGTAATGGGTGATGGAGTTGCCTATCATGACTATCTGGGGCGCCTCGTCGCAGTTGCGCTGCAAGACCTGCTCATGGCGTTGCAGCCAGGAGTAAGGGTCGCGCTGCTGAGTGCGCGGCCAGAAAAGGGGCGAGTCGGCACACTCGGAGTCGCCGAAGATCTGCCAAATCTTGCGGATATAGGCGTCGGCATACTGACGCATGCCTATATCATTAGGATGGATGCCCTCGACCATTGACTCCTGGGTGAAGGCGAGTTCGTCGTGACCGAGATAATAGACGCCGGTAACACCACGCTGACAGAGTGTGTCGTAGGCACGGCGCTGCTCACGGTTGGAGTTGGCGTAACGGTCGATGGCTCGCTGCGAACTGGAGGCATTGGCGTAGTGGTGCTCCACAAGCAGGATGGGGGTATCGGGATGCTCCGCGCGTAGCATCTCGACGCCACGAATAAGGCGGTCGAAGATGAGCGGCACCTTCTCCTCGGTGAGGTTGGGCAGACAGTCGAGAACATAAAGGCGGGCATCAATCTCGCAGAGATAGCGGAAGACCTCGGGCTCAAGCATGCCATTGCCGGAGAAAGCGAGGTTGATGAGCGGGAAGCCGGTCTCGCGCTTCACGATATTGGTCCAAGCCATACCGGTGCGGGAAGCGCAGGCGCCCTGACCGATGGAGGTGCCATAAACCACGATGGGAGCCTCGCGTGTGACAGGCAACAGGCGAAGGTCGTAGCCTTCGTCGGCACCTATCTCGAGCCAGCTGACTTCGTTATAGAGCGGCAGGAACAGTTCGTAGTCGTAGCCGCGGCGCTCACCGGTGAAATAGGTGAGGTGGCGGAACTCATAGTTGATGGTGTCCTTGAAAGAGAGGTCGAAGCGGGAGGCGCACCACCGGAGCTGGCCGTTGCCATCGGTGGCATAAAGGTCGAGTCCCGACACACCGGTGGTGGGCATGTGGAACATGTTGAGACCGCCGGTGACGCGGTAGCGCACTCGGATGACGGGCGCGTTGGAGTGGAATTTTATGGAGAGTCCTGCCGACTGCTTGGAGAGTCCCCACACAGCAGAGCGCACTTCCTTCTGGGCTCGGTCGGGAAGGCGATGGAAATTAGAACGCATTTCACTGCCCCACCAACGTCCGCAGACAACATCGGTGCCTGTGTCGGCTTGGTACTGGAGAACGTTAATCCATTTCTCACCTTCGCTATCAGCACCCACGCCTAAAAAGCATCCTTGCTTTTTCAAGACGGCGTGACCGAGCTTGCTTCGGTTCGGAATGCCTGCGGCATTGACCATTGAGCATTGTAGATTGAACAACGCCAGCAGTAGGACGATGGTAAGATGAAAGTTGAAAATTGACCGGTCACGGACCGGATTTAGGTCTAAGTCCAGATTGAAAATTGAGAATCTTTTCATAGTTGGGGGCAGGGAAAATTATAGGGTGGCGCATTGAGTGTGTGCGCCACCCTATATTAAAAAATGATACGGGATTACTTGTTTTTGCGGTTCTTAGTGTCGGGCTGCTTCAGGATGAAGGGCTTCCACTTAGCTACGAGCTCACGAGCGATAGCAACGCCGTCGCCTTCAGGCTCGCTGGGGAATTCGCCGATGCACTCCTTCCACCACTTCTCCTCGAAGTCGGTGATGGTCTTCTGGGCTTCCTTCTCTTCCTTCTCACCAAACTCCTTGCCTTCGATAACTGCCTTGTTGACAGCAGCGAAGAAGAGCTTGTAGCGCTGAGCGTAGAACGAACCTACGAGGCCGTTCCACTGACGTGAAGCGTAGTCGTTGAGCAGCGCTGCCTTCTCGCCCCAAGTGGTGAGGAGGTTACGTGCGTTCTGCTCATAGTACTTAACCTCGAGGGAGTCGTTGCCACCCTTGGCACGAGCTTCCTGGATCCACTTACCCATGAGGAAGGTACGCTGGGTAGCGCAGAGACGGTCAACATCTTCCATGAGGTCGAGCATCTGGCGCTCCAGTTCCTGCATACGGGTGAAGTCGCCCTTCTTGTAAGCTGCCTTATAGGCGGAGAAGATGGGCAGTGAGTAGTTGCCGAGCAACTGACGGGTGAAGTTGACTACGTCGAGCTTGTAAGCCTCAGCCTGGCTGTTGCCCTTGAGCATGAGCTCTACAGCATCGAGGAGATCCTTGTTGTCGTAGCGGATACCGGTGTTGCGGTAGTAGGTGCGGAACTTGTTCTCGCTCTCACCCCACTTGTCGCTCATGAAGGGACGCACGTTGATCTGCGGGCACTGTCCCGGATGGTCAGCCTCGGTGTAAACGGTCTCGGTGAGGAGCTTCCAAGCCTTGCGGATATTGGGATCAGCCTTACCGGCACGCTCGTCGGCTACGTGCTCAATCCACTTGGTGATGTCGTTGGTCTGAGCGATGTCCCAAGCCTTCTCGAACACATATTCATACATAAAGGTGTTGCAGTCGAAACCCTCGAGAGTGGAGCCGAGTCCAATGAAGTTGTCGCCGCCCTCCTTATAGGTGTTCTCGATGCGCTCGTTGACAGTCTGGAGGTTACCGCTAAGGCTGGTGTTGCCACCGAAGTTGCCAAGGTAGCACCATACATAGGGCACACCGTAATATTTGTCGGTCTTCTTCCAAATCTCGGTGCTCTCGCAGTAGTAGTCGAGCAGGATGGAACGCTCCTTAGGATAGGAGGTGATATACTTGCGGATACGGGCACAGGAGTCGCCGGGCTCGCCATAGGCAGCTACGTCGCCATCCTTATTCTCACGTACGCCCCAATCGCGCCACTCGTTGTAGAAGAGCCAGGTCATCTGGAGCCAGATAGCCTTGGGGTCAGCCTTCTTAAGGTTCTCGAAGGTCTGCTTACCCTGACGAGCGAGGTAGTCGGACTTGTATGAAGGGGGCTCAAGCTCGTTGAAGAGGTCGAGGCCATAAACGTGGTCGGTGCCGTAGGTCTTGATTTCCTCATCGAGGAAGAGCTTCTGAATCTGAGGATAGAGCTTATCCTGGGGATCGAGGTAGGAGCAAGCGTACTGATCGGAATAGCCTGACCAAGAAGCAATCTTGGTAATCTTGGCATCAGGATAGTACTTAGCAAGCTCAGCAGGAACGTGGCCGGCAAAAGCGGGAAGCACGGGGCGCATGTTAAACTCACGCTCACGGGCAACAATCTTCTTCTGCAGTTCCTCCTGGTCGTTGAGCCACGACATGGGCACAGCCTTGAGAGCACCCTCCTGGCCGGGCCAGTAGTCAATGTTCATCATGCGGTGCCAAGGCAGGTGAGCAGGACCGGTGAAGTAGGCACGTACCTCCTCATCGGAGAGGCCCATCTTCATCCATACCTTACGCCAGATGCTTTCCTGTCCGGTGATAGCCAGCGGCAGATTAACACCGTTGAGAGCCATCCAGTCGATGAAATGCTCCCAGTCGCGCCAGTCCCACCAAGGCATTGTATAGCCAAAGGTGCAGTAGTTGAGGAAGAAACGCTCCTTAACACGGGCGTTAACAGTGACAGGCTCGGGCAGAGCAACGATAGCCTTGGGGGCATCGAACTTGTCGTCTACAAACCAGCTTACTACGGTGTTGCAGTAGTACTTCAGGTAGTAGTTGAGACCCACAGCCATTGAGTTGGCATTGTTGCCTCCTACAATAAGCTTGCCGTCCTGAGTGGATAGCTGGAAATAGTCGCCGGTCTTCTTGGCGGGCAGTTTCTTGCCTTCAATCTTGGAAGACAAGTTGGGCAGCAGTCGGCCCACGAGGCCATTGAATGCGGTCACATCATCGGCCATAACATTGAGCGTGAGAACAAGGCTCAGCGCTAAAGTAAGGATTTTTTTCATTTTGAATTGTTACGTTAAAAAAAGTGGAAATTGGGCAGCAAAGATACGAAAAAAAATACAGGCAGAAGAATTTTATCGGAAAAATATGCAGAAAAATAGAACTTTTCATATTTTGCGAAATATTTCTATAAGAAAAAGGTCGTTATTTCACATATTTTTCTTACCTTTGCACTTAATAAGAATGCACATAAAGCAAATTGTAAATAATGATATTATTATCCGCGATATTATCAGCGTTCGGCAATGACAAAGTGGTTTTCTACGGCTGGGATGTAGTGGATTATTACTATCGACTGTTCAAAAATTTCTATGACGGTTATTCTTGGCAGGTGAGAGTAAGCTACGCTCTGGTCGTGTTCTGTACGTTCTTGATGTTCGTACTTTTCTGGTTTTTCTTTTTTCGCGTGCGTAGGCGCCTGAGCAAAAAGAAGAAATATCGGGAGATAAAGAACCGTTACGCAGAAGCTTTCCGCGAGGTCCTTCTGGAGGTAGAGCCGCTGATGCCGTCACAAGTAGAGGAGATATGCAAGGCTGACCGCGAGCGCTTTGCCAAGTTTAATCCTGAATTGTTTGTACACCTGCTGACCGAGATAAGGCAGGAGCTGCAGGAGGTTATCTTCCTACCCAACCTGCAAGTGTTGAGTCAAGTATGCGGTGTGGTAGATTATCTCGAGTTTAACCTGCTGAAGGGCCGCAAGGTGTTTGCCTCTGTACAGTATGTGACGATGCTGAACATCCGTATATCGGAAGGTCGATTGGCCAACTACGTCAACTATCGTAACATAGTGATTCGTCACATGGCTCGTATGGGCTACATGATCAGTACGGACATGGAGCCTTACCGCTTCTTGACCGACGACCTTAACGAGCCTATGGCCGCCTGGCGCCGGATGATGATGCACCAGCTGCTGGGTTGGTTGCATGCCTGCGAGAAGAGGATGCCCAACCTGCTTACCTTGGTGGATCGTGTGGAGGATCCTAATACTGCCGCATTCGTAATCGAGGAGATAGCCTACTGGGGCTCAGAGGAAGAAAGGAGAAACCTGAACCTGTTCTTTATGGACGAACGATTTGAGTGCCGCTCAGCAGCATTCAAGGCGGTGGCTATGCTCCGCGACTCGGACCAGGAAAAGAATATGATGGAAACCTACGAAGCACAGCCCGAGACGCTGCGACGCGAGATAATGCGAGCGGTATATGCTGTGGGTTCGGGACACAAGGAGTGCGTGGAGTTCTTCAGCAACACCTACCACACAACAGCCTCCAAGGAAACCCGCGAGGTGGCACTGACCTGCCTCTACGACTATAGTGAAGAGAGCCGAAGGCTATTCGAACACCTGAGATTTGAAAACAACGCTAAGGACCGCACACTGATTGACCAGATTGACTCGTTTAACCTGCTCAACCAGATACGTAATTACAACTAATGTAGATATGATTCAGACATTTATCACTTTCTACGGTTACCTGATATTCTTCTACAGCTTGTCGCTGATTCTATCATACGTGCTGCTGCTGATTATGGCTTACCGATACACCAACGGCTATCAGCAGTGGACCGACAGCTACATGAAGAGAGTGGTAGACTTCAGTCCGTTTACACCGGGAGTGTCGATTGTGGCTCCTGCATACAATGAGGAGGTGACTGTGGTCGATAATGTGCACTCACTGCTGGCTCAAGACTATCCCAACTTCGAGGTCATCATTGTAAACGACGGTTCGAAAGACAAGACGCTGGAAAAGTTGATAGAAAACTTCGAGCTGGTGGAGGTGCCCTATGAATATGTTTACAAAGTTAACTGCAAGCCGTTCAAGCGACTATTTAAATCCACCAATATCAAGTATTCACGCCTTGTGGTCGTGGATAAGGTCAACGGAGGTACCAAAGCCGATGCGGTAAACGGCGGTCTGAATGTGGTGCAGAATCCATACTTCATCAATACCGACGTGGACTGTATATTGGCCCGCGACGCTATATACCACTGTATCTTCCCCGTGCTGCTCGACAATAAAGTTATTGCCGTGAGCGGTACCATGAGTATGAGTAACGGATGTAAGACCGAGAATGGCCAGATAGTGGATTTCCGTCCGCCAAACAAGCCGCTACCGCTCTTCCAAGACCTCGAATACAAGCGAAGCTTCCTTGTGGGTAAGATGGGATGGAGCTACATCAACGCCATGCCTAACGTGTCGGGAGGTTACGGTCTGTTTGATACCCATGTGGCCGTTGCTGCCGGTGGTTACGGTAGTGACTCATTTGCTGAGGATATGGATATGCTGTGGCGAATGATAGGCTACTGCTGCGACTTCAAGAGAGACTATCGAGTGGTACAGGTGCCCCACACCTGCTGCTGGACCGAGGGTCCGTCAACACTGAAGGTGCTCTTCCGTCAGCGAATCCGCTGGGGTCGTGGACTGCTGCAGCTTATAGTGCAGCATCGTAGGATGTTGCTCAACCCCCGTTATAAGAGATTGGGCATGATTACCTTCCCCTACATTTTCGTGTTTGAGTTCCTCGCTCCTATTATTGAGCTCATCGGTTTGATTACGCTGATGTACCTTATGTTTATAGGTGGAGTGAACTGGGACACCTTCTGGGTTATCCTGTTGTCGATCTACTGCTTCACCATTATGATTTCCCTCTTCATAGTATTCTACGACTATGTGCTGGGTGGAAGTTATACACAAAGCCGCAACTACAACCGTCTGGTATTGGCGGGAATGTTGGAACCGATGTTCTACCATCCCCTCATCGTGCTCTGCTCCATCAGAGGTTACTTCAACTTCATTGTAGGTAAGAGGGCTGTATGGGGCGAGATGACGCGTACCGGTGTGAAGAAGAAGGAAGACGACTTGCCCGACGTTAGTCATACAGAGATGATTCACGCCAAGATTGAAGAAACCGGCCACGAGAAAGACCTCAAGGGCGGCTGGGGTGACCGAATCGACATATAATAAACTGAAAATATTACGCTTATGAAAAATACTGTTCTCCGTTTTTTGATTACCGCAGTACTGTTAGCCGGACTGCAACAGGTTAGGGCCGATATCAAGCATACGCCTGCTTACTACGACCAGAATGCTCGTGAGTTATTCAAGAAAGAAAGATGGCAGGAGGGAAAGAAAATCCTGGATGCCGGTATGAAGCTCTATGGTGGACTCAGTAACCTGAACGAGTTGGCTGGATGGTATTACTATCACTACGGCAAGTATGACCAAGCCCGATTCTACCTTATCCGCTCTCTGCGTGACGACCACGGCAATTCTCATTCTCGCGAGTTGATTATCGATGTAGAGGAGAGGACTAAGAACTATTCGAGTGCTATCTGCTATGTGAACGAGATGCTCGAAGTAGAGCCTTACTCACTACGCTGGTGGCGTCGCAAGATTAAGCTTTACCGCTTGCAGGGCAATAACGACGAAGCCGACCGCCTGCTGATACGTCTGAGGATGATATATCCCAATGAGCAGCAAGTACAGATTGACGTGGCTTATCAATTGGAGACCAAGTATCGCATATCCCGCAGGGCCAACAATGTGCCAGAGCAGATACGCTATCTCCGTGAGCTTGTTAAGATGCAGCCAAAGGAAGAGGAGTTTTACCTGCGTCTGAGCAACCTGTTGCTGCAGACCGGCCACACGGAGGAAGCTGCAGAGGTAGCAGGACAAGGAGCTGCCACACTTAATGGTAATGCAAACCTTATCCGAAAGAAGACTTCTATACTTACAGATGCAGGCCGTTACGTCGAGGCACTGAGCTATATCAAGAGTTGTCAGCAGGTTTATCATGCAGCCTGGCTCACAGGTTTCTATAAGGAGATACAGCTGGAGGCTGCACGTGCAGCTCAGCAGAATGATGCCTACGCACTCTATGCCAAAGTCTATGCCGACAATCCCTCGGCTGAAGCGCTCGACTACCTTATCAATACAGCTATAGCCCGAGGCTACTACGAAGATGCTATTGCATACCTCAGGGATGCCCGAAAAGGTCGCGGAGAGACTGAGGATGTGCTCTATAAAGAGTATATCGTTAACCAGCGTTTGGGCAACAAGACTGCGGCTAACAACCTACTGGAAAAACTCTACTACAAAAATCCCAAGAACACCGATGTGGCAGACCTCTATTCCCGCATTCGCCTGGATTGGGGCGCCAGCAAGATGGATCAGGGACAGTATCGTGAAGCTATCAGCGACTTGCAGTTTGCTGCAGAAGTCAGTCCTGACAAAGAAATAAAGAGAGCATCCTTAACACGTCTCTACAACTGCTATCTCGTGAGCCGAGACTACAACAGTGCCGCCACCATACTGGAGCAGCTCAACGAAAACAATGATTACACCGCCTACACTACCCAGAAGGCCACATTGACCAGCCTGCAGGGCAAGACTCGTGATGCTCTCGAAATGCTATACAGGGCATACAATGCCAGCAGCGATGCTAAAACGCGTGAATATATCGCCACAGCATACGAGGAAATGGCCACTCCCTACATCAAGAAACTCATTGAGATAGGAGCTGTGCGCCAAGCCTACGAGGTTGCCGACCAAGCTGTGGAGTTGTGCCCCAATTCTGCCGACCTGCTGCGTATGGCAATAACCACCAGCAGCCTGTTAGGCAAGAACATGTCCTATATTAACTATGTAGCCAAAGCAAGGGCCAACTTCCCGGAAGACCCCGAGTTTATAGCTAAGGAAGCAGCCATCTATACTATGAGCAAGGAATATGACAAGGCGCTTGCCATTATACGTCCGCAACTTGATGTATATCCCGGCGACAGTACCTTGATAGGAGCTTTCTCTGAGAACAGCGAGACCTATGCTATGGCTCTGCGCAAGCAGAAGAGTCCTTATCAGGCAATGGCGGTGATTGACACAGCTCTCGTCTTTGACCGTAACAACCGTATGCTGCTCTACACCAAGGGTCTTGTATATGAAGACCTACGAGAGTATGACTCGGCCTATGTATATCAGAGCTATTATGATATGACTCTGGCCGACTTCCAGATGGTGAAGCGTAAGCTCAACGAAATAAAGTATAAGAGTTTCGCTGACGAGTTATATATAGAATACCAGCAGGCACGCCTTGGAGCTGAAGATGCCATAGTGGGCAATGCCTGCCTAAGCTATACCCGCAAATACACCAAGAACCAATACACCGGAACCATTAGCTATGCCGGTCGTGACGGTACCGCCGATGATGACGATGCCACTGACCTTACTGAAGGCGGTGTGGGAATGCAGTTTATGGCGGGTTGGCAACACCAGTTCAGATCCGACCTTAGCGGTAAGGCTGAGCTGGCGTGGGCTAATAAGTACTTCCCGCAGATCCTTGCCCGAGTGAGCGGCCAGCTGGAGTTGCGTAATGACTGGACGGCAGGTCTCGGACTATGCTACCGCCGCGTACAGTCGTATAGCGGAATATACGGATGGAAGGAAAATGACAACGGCCAAGGCGGAACCACCAATGAGTATCAGCGACTGGGGTGGAAAATGCGCTATACCAACATGCTTGACCTTACCGGTACGGCAAGCAAGACCTTTAATAAGTTCCATCTCTCTGCCGGTGCCAGCGGTATACTTCTCGACATGAAGAATATCTACTTCAACACTCAGCTGAAAGCAGCTTTCTTCCCCGTCATAGGTGACCGCAGCAATGTGTTTACCACCTTCGGTATAGGTAATGCGCCGGCTACGGTGCTTATCGACCGCTCTCTGCCTGCAGGCTTCAATCATGTGAACACATCCGTGAGCCTCGGCGGACTCTATGTACACAACCAACACCTCACACTGGGCTTCACCGGAGAATGGTACACCCTCTTCAACAAGACCGAGGGACTTTATACCGGCCTCTATGAGACAACGCCCTCAATACTCTCGACTTACAAGAACTACTTCTACATACATGCACAAGTTATCATCGCTTTCTAAGAGAAGTGGCAAGGTAGCGGCTATTGCACTCCTGCTATGGACGTGTGTCGTTCCGTTGTCATCATGCTCTGCCGGCAAGACTTTCGACCAGTATGAAAGGTTTTGCATCCTGCAGAGCAAGGAGACTCCTGACAACGAGCGATGGGCCCACTATCTGTATAATCAGCTTAACCACCGCACAGACTTGCCCTCTATCATAACTGAGCGCAATGCACCCGGTGAGCTGACTATGATGGTAAGAATTAGTTTTGACCCGTCACTGGGCAACACCTATAAAATAGAGTTTGTTGCCGACGAGTTGATACTCAGTGCAGGCAACAAGGATGTGATGCTGTGGCTGTGCTATCAGTTTATATCCAAGTTGGCAGAGCAGGACAGTCGCTTCAGCGGCAGTGACTTGCCGCCAGCAGCCATTGAGATTGAGACCACCACAGGTGAGTGGCCCTTTGAATTCCGCGGTATCTCTTCGCCCAGCAATGTTGGCGAAGACATGCTGGCCATCACGGCTTCGCACAACGTAGATTCCGACTGGGCATTGTGGGGACATAATATTAATAAGGTTATAAAGGCAATAGCCGAGGACCAGCCATCAATGGTGAAAGAAGATATCTACGCTGAGGTTAATGGTCGCAGAGACAGCACCCAGTACTGTTTTAGCAGCCAGAGTCTCTATAAGATTCTCGAATATTACATCGCCGACCAATGGGGCGAAGGCAGCAATGATGACTATGGGCGTTTCACCATCATGCCTATGGACAATCGCAAGGTTTGCACCTGTAGTAAATGTCTTGCCGCAGGCAACACCGCTGACAACGCAACTCCCGCCGTGACCTCCCTGACCGAGCGTCTGGCAAAGCGCTTCCCTCACCAGCGTTTCTTCACTTCGGCATACGCCAGCACCCGCAAGCGCCCCGATCACCAACTGCCCACTAATGTGGGAGTGCTTGTAAGTGCGATGGACATTCCTATGGTGTACGACTTTAAGAGCAGCACCGACTTTGCCGATTTTGATGCCAACCTCAAGGCTTGGCTCAAACTCACACCTGAAGTATACATTTGGGAGTATGCCCGCAACTTCGATGATTATCTTACACCCTACCCCTGCCTAAGCATCTTGCAGCAGCGCCTGCAATATTATAAGGAATTAGGCGTGAAGGGAGTCTTCATCAATGGCAGCGAAGACAAGTATTCCACCTTCGACGATATGCAGACAGCCGCTCTGCAGGCTATGCTTACTAATCCCCAGTTAGACCTCAAGCAGTTTGTCACAACATATTTCCATAGGTTCTATCCTAAGACAGGCGATATCCTCGCATCCTACTACACCGACCTCGAGGAGCAGGTTAAGAACCAGAATATAGAGCTGCCTTACTATGGCGGCATTGATGAGGAGCTGCGCTATATTGATGCTGATGCGTTCCAGACCTTCTGCACCACTCTTGACAGCAAGGCAAAGACCACTGACCGCGAAGAGCGCTTCAAACTCAACAAGATGCTCACCGGTTTAAGTTTCACGCCGCTCGAGATAATGCGACTCCGCGACAATCCAGTACAGATCGAGAAAGCCGCAGAGAGACTCGAAATCCTCAGCGGCTATGAGGCATTCCCCGATATGGCTGAGAGCAAGGAAGCTCTGGGGAGCCTGGAGACCTACATTGAGCAGTGGAACGATGATTCGCAGAATGCTCCTAAAGAGGATCTGTTGAAAGCACAGAGTATAAAAGCCATCGCCGGAATTAGCGACCAAGAGGCAGCTCAGCTTACCGACGGACGCCTCGGCTTCTACTCCGACTACCACACCTGCTGGGTTATCAGCCGCAAAGAGTGGCAGCTACAGTTGCCCGCTCAGACTCAGGCAAAGACTCTCCGGTTGTCGCTACTCGTAGCGCCGGCATGGTATCTCTGGGAACCCGAGCAGATAGAAGTCTATCAGTCTGGCAACCTGCTATCCCGCTGGAACACACAGTCCACACCTTCTGACAAGCGTGTATGCCAGCGCAACTTCGTGGACATCGACATCAGCAATGCCAATCCAGGCATACCACTAACCATCAAGATGAAGCCTGTCAATAAGGAACGGGCTGCTATAGCCTGCGATGAGATAATAACCATGTAACGTTTAAAGTGAATAACCAAAATCAACATTAAGTGAAACCTATATACCTTATTATAATAATAGCAACGATGGGCCTGAGCGTCTGTCTCAGTTCCTGTCGTAAGGAAGTGGGCACCACCGCCATACTCATCCTTGACTCTACGCGCCACTACTATCCTATCGTGATGGGCGAGGATTTGGATATCACATACCGTCTTGCCAACATAGGCAAAGAGCCTTTGGTCATTACCGACATCCAGCCGTCATGCGGCTGTGTCACCGCCGACGGTAGCACCCAGCAGGTTGTTCCGCCAGGAAAGGAGGCTAAACTGTCCTTCGTGTTCGACACCAACAAGAATACCGGCTACGTGCATCACCGCATCCGCATCTTCGGCAACATCGCTCCCAACGGAATGGCTCAGATGGAGTTTGACTGTAACGTCGTTCCTCCCACCACCTCGTCCGTGGACTACGAGGAAAACTTCCACGAGCGCAAAGCTCAGGAGCTTGCCGTCAAAGACCTTGTTGATGGTGGCCAAGGTCGTAGAGGCTATTGGACCGATGAGGGAGTCAGTGACCGCAACTATGACCGATACCCGTGGTATACCACACTTAGTCCTAAGCAATAACCTAATGAATGTTTAAACCTTAATTATCAATACTTAAAATATGGATTTCTCACAATTTAAAGTACTGCTGGTTGATGATGTTGTACTTAACATCAAGGTAGTTGACAAGATGATCAGTCGCTACAAGTTTCAGACACGTGCTGCCAGCAATGGAGAACAGGCCCTCAAGATGATACGCGAAGAACAGCCCGACCTCATCTTGCTCGATCTCATGATGCCCATTATGGACGGCTTTGAGACACTGCAACGCATTCGTGCCGGAGAGGCTGGCGACCCCAATGTTATCGTCATAATCCTATCCGCACTCAATTCAGAGAAGGATATAATTCGGGGCATGAATCTCGGAGCCAACGATTTCATAACCAAGCCTGTCATAATGCAGCGGCTTCACAATGTAATAGAAAAGCAGCTGCAGCAAAAAATGCAAGCCTAAGCAAAGCCCCCTATATCAACTACCATGGACAACTCTGAATTCAAAATACTCATAGTCGATGATGTGAGGCTTAACATCATTCTCGTTGAGAAGGCTATAGCCATCTACCACTATCAAGTGCGCTCAGCCTCCAACGGAGAACAAGCTCTCAAGATGATTCTTGAAGAGCAGCCTCATCTTGTGTTGCTCGATCTCATGATGCCCGGCGTCGATGGCTTTGAAGTGATACGCAAGATAAGGTCTGGAGAATGTGGCAACCCCAATGTAAGTATAGTCGTCACGTCAGCACTCTCCAGCGAGGAGGACAAGCAAAAATGTATCGACTTTGGAGTCAATGGCTACGTTACCAAGCCCCTAGTAATACCCCAGTTGCTCGATGTGATTAATCAGCAGATGGAAAGATACAAATAATATCATCATAACATGCGTCGCTCGTCGGTCATACTGTCATTCCTACTGGTCGCTCTTGCCCTTATAGGCATCGGCGGAGGCAGACCTGTGTGCACCTCTGTCCATGCGGCAGCATCTCCACGACCTACCGCACCCGACAACTATCTGCACATCAATGACGAGAGCTACCGCCTCTATCAGAAGGGACTCAACAATGACATCCTCGCACTGCTCTATGCTGACTCTCTTGAGCAGTTTGCCGGCAAAGTCAACGACACTCGCGGCTTAGTGCTCGCCGAGTTCATGCGAGCCCATTACTGGGAGCACCAGGGCGACCTCGATCTATGGTACAGCCATCTGATGAACATGCGCCGCATGGCAAAGGAATACGATGACGACCGCGACTACTACTATTCCTACTATAATGAGGCCGCCCACTACTTTAATGTCGAAAACGACCTCGACCGCGCCCTTGCCGTAGTTAAGGAGATGACACACGAAGCCCGAGTCACCGACAACAAGTTCGGTCAATGGGACAGCTACACCACCTTAGCAGAATTCTATTATCGCAAGCGCGAGCCCAAGTACGCCATCGAATACTCCCACAAGGCTCTTGAAGTGCAGCCCGAAGTATTCCCCTATGTAAGCCCCACCAGCAACTACCTTATGCTCGCCCGCCTCTATGAAGAACGGTCGAAAAAAGAAGAATACACACGCAAGGCTCTTGCCGCATCAGTTACATGGGACGACTCCCTCAGAGCCTACAGCGAGATGAGCGCTGCCTATAAGGCCAACAACGACACTCTGGGTTACCTCAAGCTCTACGACGAGATAATGGTGTCATCCAACAAGGAGCGCTTCGGCAAAGCAACCCTTATCAATATGGAGTTGTCGCATCTGCTCTATCTTAAGCTTTACCCAAATGCACTCAACCACCTTGAGCAGAATCGCCGTATTTATCCCGATGCCGACTACTACTATAATCTTTCAGCAATCTATGCACACCTCGGCAAGTATAAGTTGGCCTATCTCAATCGCATTAAGTACGACTCCATATACTCTCATGCCAACTTCGCAAAGACATACGTTGACATGCACCAGACGGGACTGGACATCACCAATTTCCGCCTACAGCGAAAGGCAGCCCAGCAAGAGCTTATCCAACAGCAGGAACAAAACGAGCTTCGTAAAGCCGAGATGATGCGCTCTGAAGCTATGATGCGCATGACAACTGCCCAAAACCGCCAAGAGCAAGCCCGAGCTATCTCCGGCCGCGACAGTGCCAACACACGTCGCTTGCAACTCGAGAGCCAGCAGCGTGCACTCGCCGCAGAGGAAGCACAGGAAGCTCTCAAGGAGGCAGAACTCGACAGGCAGCTCGAGGAGAAGCATCGCCAAACCGATGCCCTGCGTTCAAGGGGCATGCTCATCGGAAGCATCGCACTCCTCATGCTTATCATATTTGCCATCATCGCATCCATCGCCCGCTCCAGAAGGCGGCAGCACAAGCGTATGATTAAGCTAAACAACCAACTCGAAAAAGCTATCAAAGACCTCAACAATGCCAGCCACAAGAAGGACCTCTTCCTGCAGAATATGAGCCATGAGCTACGCACACCGCTCAACGCCGTCATGGGACTCTCGCAAATACTCACCAGCGGAGTGCCCGTGTCCGAAGACGAGAAAATAGAGTATGGCCACGACATCAACAATAATACCCGCATGCTGCAGATGCTCATCGATGACATCCTCAATGTGTCGGCAATCGAAAAGGGCACCTACACTATGAACCTGCAGATGTCAGATATATCCGTCATCTGCCGCGATGCGATGGGTATTGCCCAGTGCCGACTTCCCTATGGAGTAGAACTCCGCTACGACAACGAACTGCCCCCAGCATACAGTTGCGTCATCGACTCCAAGCGAGCTCAGCAGGTGCTCGTCAACTATCTCACCAATGCGTGCAAGCACACCACTCAGGGCCATATCATAGTCCGCTCCACCATTAACGACAACCCGGGCTATCTCACACTCTCTGTTACCGACACCGGCACCGGAATACCCGCGGACCAGGCCGACAATATCTTTGAGCGCTTCACCAAACTCGACGACTTCGTCCAAGGCACCGGACTGGGACTCAATATATGCCACACCATAGCCCAGATGCTCAACGGGCGTGTATGGCTCGACACCACCTACACCGACGGAGCACGCTTCTGCTTCGAAGTTCCCACCAACCTCACCGCATCAACATGAAAAAGACCATAGCCGCTCCACTAATCATTGCCTTCGTCTTTGCCACGTTTGCCCTGATCTACAATGGGCAGTGGACAATAGGCTATACTGCCACCGCAGCTCGGCAGCCTGATGATGCGCCCATCAGCGAGAGGTTCAAGGTGCTCTATCAGCAGGCCCTTGCCACTCCCTACCCCAACCGCGAGATAGTCGATTCGCTACTCCACATGGCCAATCGCTCAGGAAATGTGCAAGAGCAGGCTCGAAGCGCTGTGCTCAATTGCCGCTTCTATTCCATGCAGCAGGACGAGCATCAGCTCAATGTGGCATTCGAGCAGGCCTACCCGCTCGTGAAACAGGCCGACTATACAGAGGGACTGAACATGATCTACTACGACAAAGCCGCCTTCTACCGCAACACCTATCAGGACCGCAAGAGCATCATCGTGGCCGAGGAGTTCCTCAATGAAGCTGAGCGCGACAATAACCACTTCGGCATGCAGGAAGCCTACCACGCACTCGGTATGGCATACCTCAACACCGGCATGCATGATAAGGCTATCGAAAATCTGGAACTTTCCACCAAGCAATACCCCTTCACTCACCAGAAGGGACACCTCTCCGAAGCATATACCACCCTGGGCAAGCGCATACCGCAACATGCCGACTCCCTTTTCGAGAAATCCCTCGAGATGGCCACCTCATATCGCGACACCTGCCAGATCTACTACTTCTCGCTCCTCGCCCTGCGCAGATACCTGCTTTCCGATCGCACTTTGGGAGCAAACTACTATACCAGGCTCTACAACAAAATTCTCAACTCCACCCGCTATCCCGAAGGCTTCGGTCCTTCCGAGCAGGCGATGATGGAGGCATACTACAATCTCTTTAGGGGCGACAAGCAGAAAGCCATCGATGCCTTCACCGGCCGCGTCAATAATCCCAAGATACTCGCCAACTACCGCCAGATACTCTATCAGGATGACGGCGATTGGGAGAATGCCTACAAGCAGCTACTTATCTACGACGAGCTCCAGGAGCAGGAGGATAGGGAGCAGATACATCAAGATATCCGTGACCTCTCCGACCGGATGCAACACGAGATTCTCCAGAAGGAAGTCGATGACAACCAGCTCGAGCTTGAGCAACTACGCCTTGAGCGTGAGCGTGTGGAACAGGAGGAACAACAGGCAGACGCCCGTCGACAGGAGGCAGAGAGTAAGCGACTCCTTATCGATGCACAGCGCCAGCGTACACAGGCCCTCGCCGAGACATATCGCCTTGAGGCACACGAGAAAGAAATGCTTGCAGCACAGTCACGCCAGCAACATCGCAAAACCACTACCCAGGTCAAGCTCATACAGCAAGAGCGCGAAAACCACAACCGAATCGTTGTTACCCATATCATCATCACCGTCGCAGCGCTACTCTTCCTTTGTACAGTGCTCATAATATGGGCAATACTCCACCGCCGCAAGAACTATGCCAAGACAGCCGAACTACACTCGCAGCTCAGGGCAAAGCGCCAGGAAGCCATCAACACCGATAAAGTCAAGGACGCCTTCATCCATAATATGAGTCTCGATATCCGGCAACCGCTGCAGGGCGTGCTCGGACTTGCGCAGATACTCTGCGACCCCAATATCGAGACCACCCCCGAGGAAAGCGAGGAGTATGGAGAAGAGATCATGCATAATATCAACTACATGATTGCAGGTATCGACGATATCCTCAATGTCAGCGACCTGCAGTCGGGCAATTTCGCTGTGGTGCCCTCCAACAATGAGATTGCATCCATCTGCGAAGCAGCCGTAACCACCACCCGACAGCATCTGCTCCCGGGCGTGCACTTAGTTCTTGATCTCGACGACCTGCCCGAGGGCTATTCATGCGTTGTCGACCCGCGACGCACCCAGCAGGTGCTCGCCACATATATCAGCAATGCTGCCAAGCATACCAACTCACCCGCTGAGGGTGAACCCGACAAGATTATTACCCTACGGGCAGCACTCGATGGGCGTCCGGGATTCCTCACTTTCAGCGTGACCAACCCCACCCAGATTACCGATATAAAGCAGATAAAGCAACTTTTTGAAGGAAAAGAAGACCATAGCTATATCGACCTCAGCCTGTGCCGCACAATCGCTCAGAAGATGAAAGGACATGCATGGTATGACAGCCGATATACACAAGGCGCACGCTTCTGCTTCGACATTCCCCTCGACCTGCGAGACGAGAGCCTTCTGGATCAATTCAATAGTCTCGTCGATAAAATACCCCCCCCCAAGAAGAAAACTAGGGGACGACGATATTTCTCTCCATTTCTCTGGTGATGATGTTGATTTTTTTTCGTAACTTTGCACTCAGAAAC